>DAOVTB010000322.1 GCA_030633305.1 Candidatus Muiribacteriota bacterium | reverse complement strand
AGTTTATGATATTGATCGTTTTAAATATTGACAAAAGCAATAGCACCGTCAATTTTTTTAAAATTTATATTGAGTATATTGGACTGTGTTATAATCCATTAGTTATCATCGATTTTGACTCGAAAATCTATTAAGCTAATTTGAATAGATTACCCGATCAAGTCGGGTAACCTATTTATTCTTTGTATATCTGTACCATTTTACTAATTTTGGTAGATCAAATTTATCTGGTGCTGGGGTCAGGGTAACTTTCATGAACTTGAACTTCAAGTTCACAAAAGTCACTTCTGACCCCTTCTATATTTACTATTTTGTCCTTTTTATTTTTCAGTTCTAATCATGTTTATCTTGTTCACTTTTTCTCTGTGTCTTCTGTGCCCTCTGGGGTAATTTTTTTTTTTCTATATTTAAACAAATCTTTCCTCTGCGTTCTCAGCGCTCTCTGCGCGATATTCTTCTTTTCCTTATTGGTCTCGGACAGGCACGGGGACCTGTCCCTACTATGTTTTATTATTTTGTATTCTTTTTTTATTTTTTTCGTATTTACAGGTTAAGGTATATCAAGTATAATACCCTGATATTAATATAATATATTATAAGAGGAGTACAAAAAATGAATACTAAAGACTTTAAAGTTGCGGATTTATCTCTAGCCGAATTTGGAAGAAGAGAGCTGACTGTTGCCGAAAATGAAATGCCTGGACTTATGTCCCTGAGAGAAAGATATGGAGAAGAAAAACCTTTAAAAGGTGCTAAGATCATGGGTTCATTACACATGACAATCCAGACAGCTGCTCTTATTGAAACACTTCAATGCCTTGGAGCGGATGTTAGATGGGCATCGTGCAATATTTTTTCAACGCAGGATCACGCAGCAGCAGCAATTGCAAAACAGGGAACACCTGTTTTTGCGTGGAAAGGTGAAAGCCTTGAGGAATACTGGTGGTGTACAGAAAATGCATTAACATGGCCCGACGGAAGCGGACCGGATATGATCGTAGATGATGGTGGAGATGCGACTCTACTAGTACACCGAGGAGCTGATGCCGAAGTTGATGCATCTATTCTTGATGTACCAACTGATAATAAGGAACTTGCAGTGATTAATAATGTAATTAAGGAATCCATAAAGAAAAATCCACATAAATGGTCAAATATGGTTGAAAAGATGCGTGGTGTTTCTGAAGAAACTACAACGGGTGTTCACAGACTCTATCAGATGTTGGAAAAAGGAACTCTTAAATTTCCTGCTATTAATGTTAATGATTCTGTAACCAAATCAAAATTTGATAATTTGTATGGATGCCGTGAATCCCTTGCTGATGGAATCAAAAGAGCTACTGATGTTATGGTAGCTGGAAAAGTAGTTTGTGTTTGTGGGCATGGAGATGTTGGCAAAGGATCTGCTCAGGCCATGAGTGGTTTTGGAGCACGAGTTATTGTAACTGAAATTGATCCTATATGTGCACTACAAGCCGCAATGGAAGGATATGAAGTAACTACTATTGAAGATACTCTTGGCAGAGCAGATATTTATGTAACAACAACTGGAAACTGCGATGTTATAACAATAGATCATATGGTAAAAATGAAGGATCAGGCAATCGTATGTAATATTGGACATTTTGATAATGAAATCCAGGTTGAAAAGTTAAATGAATATCCTGGAATCAAAAAAATAACTATTAAACCACAGGTTGATAAATACATATTCCCAGATGGAAAAGAAATATACATGCTTGCTGAAGGTCGACTTGTAAATCTTGGTTGTGCAACAGGACATCCATCTTTTGTTATGAGTAATTCTTTCACCAATCAGGTACTTGCACAGATGGATTTATGGAAAAATAAATATGACCTCGGAGTATATTGCCTTTCAAAGAAACTTGATGAAGAAGTTGCCCGACTGCATCTTGAAAAAATCGGTGTAAAACTTACAACAATGACAAAGGAACAATCTGATTATCTTGGTGTTTCTGTTGAAGGACCATATAAGCCTGATCTTTATAGATACTAATATCATACAGCCACTGATAAAACACGGATAAGAGAAAAAGTAAAAATTAGTAGAAAATAGAATTTATATGATTATTGAAATTTTTAATGTTTTTTAAGAAGTTTTGATTTATGAAAAATCTGTGTTTTATCTGTGTAAATCTGTGGCTGAAATATTTTTTCAAATAAAAAAGTAACAACCTAATGGAAGTATCATGGAAAATTAAGGAGGATATTATAAATGTTTGTATTGAACGATCTCTTAAATCTTGTTGTAGATAATGGTGCATCTGATTTGCATCTGACAGTTGGTTCACCACCTGTAATTCGTGTTGATGGAGAACTTATTTCAACTGATCTTGATGTTTTAACACCTATGGATACCAGAAGTCTCATATATAACATGCTCACAGCCGAACAGCAGAAAGAATATGAAGAAAAACTGGAACTGGATTTATCATATTCGGTTCATGGTTTTGGAAGATTCCGTGTTAATGTTTATAAACAAAGAGGTTGTATTGGTGCTGCATTTAGAACCATTCCTTCCAAGATCCCATCTATTTCGGATCTTAATGTACCTCCAAAAATCAAGGATTTCGCTCGACTTCCAAAAGGTCTTGTGCTTGTAACTGGACCAACAGGAAGTGGAAAATCAACAACACTTGCAGCGCTTACTGATTTGATTAACCGTGAAAGAAGAGCTCATATTATTACTATTGAAGATCCAATAGAATATCTTCATTACCATAAAAAATCAATCATCAATCAGCGAGAGCTTCATGTTGATACACATTCCTTTGGTTTGGCCCTGAGACATGTTCTAAGGCAGGATCCAGATGTTATTGTGGTCGGCGAAATGAGAGACCTTGAAACAATCAGTTCTGCATTGACACTTGCCGAAACAGGACATCTTGTTTTTGCAACTCTTCATACTACTGATGCAGCACAGACAATTAACAGAATCGTCGATGTCTATCCTCCATATCAGCAGCAGCAGGTAAGAACACAGTTGGGATTCGTTCTACAAGCCGTTGTTGCCCAGCAGCTACTACCAATGGCCAGTGGTAAGGGCCGTGTTCCAGCTATCGAAATTCTTATTTCTACAAGTGCTGTTTCAAACCTTATTCGTGAACAGAAAGTACATCAACTTTATACTGTTATGCAGACT
>DAOVTB010000074.1 GCA_030633305.1 Candidatus Muiribacteriota bacterium | reverse complement strand
ATTATTTTGATAGTGGCGAAATGGAAAAAGCTCGAAATTATATACTTAAATCTCTAAAGTATACCAGAAATAGAAGTGAATTATATTTCATAATGGGTGATATTCTAAAAGATGAACGGAGGAATAAAAGTTCTCTAAATTTCTATCTCAAAGGATTGGAATTAAATCGTGATGATTATGTTTCAAAATATAAAATTGGTGAAATTTACAACCTCTTAGGAGACTATGGATCAGCAATAAAGTATTTGAAAGAAATACCAGATGATTTTAATGGTGCTGTATCTTATCAGCTTGCCAAAGCAAATCTACACAAAGGTGATCTCGAGGGTGCTAAAAAGCTGTTTCATCATTTAAAAGAGAAATATCCTGATCAGGTATATGGATTTTTAGGATTAGGGAAACTGGAGTTTATTAAGAAGGAATATTATAGTTCCATCAAGATTTTGAAGATAGCATATGAAATTGATAAGAATAATTTTGAGGTAAAAAATATCTTGCTATGGATTATAATCTTACTGGACAAATTGGAAAAGCAGAAAGAGTATTTCCAAGTGCAAGTAGTGGAGAGATTAAAGATCTGGAATTGTCTTTAGCTTTTGCAATAGGTTACATGAAATCAAGAAATTACAATAGTTCTGAAGATGTACTTTTAAATGTCATAACTGAGTTTCCTGATCATTATAGAGCTTATTTCCTGTTAGGGAACACGTTCAAAGCTCAGAATAGAAATGAAGAAGCTATTGCGAATTATGATAATGCGTTAAAGAGAACAAAAAATGCTGATGAGATTGCTGAAATAAAAGAAAATATGGAATAGATGAATACTAGATTTGTTTGTGAAAATAATCTTGGAAAACTTGCGAAGTGGTTATCCATTTTAGGATTTGATATCATTTATGATAAAACCTGTGATATTGTAACTATTTCTAACTTTTCCTCAAGTGAAAATAGAATAATTATAACAACAAGAGTTGATAAAAATGTGTATAACACAGTCAATGAAGTTATTCAGATTGAAAGTGATGATTTTGAATTGCAGCTTGTGCAGATACTGAAAAAGTATAATTTTAAAAAAAGTGAATTTAAAATTTTTAGTCGTTGTTATAAATGTAATACTGAGACAATTGAAGTTAACCGTATGGATCATGAAAGTAAGATCCCACCTAAAGCTTTTGAATTTGGAGAACATTTTCGTATCTGCCAAAAATGTGATAAAGTCTACTGGCTTGGCTCACATTATGCAGAAATTGTAAAATATATTGATTTAATTTACCTAAAGTATTTTTCATGTTGCAGCCGGTGCGGAGTTAACATTTTGCCTGAACAGAATAAATATAATACACTTATCAGCATTAAATCTATGTATGATAGGTTGGACCTGGATGATTCAATCAGTGAAGATGAGATTAATAAATCAATTGAAGAAATTATTCAGATGATTGAAAAAACGACAGTAAAGGAATTAAATAATGATGTTTATTATAGAAAAGAATTTTTGCTATGCTCGATGTGTCACAGCAAAATGATTAAAGTTATAGAAGAATTTTTGAGATGAAAGGATGGTGTAGACATTGAATGTAGAATACGATTTGCATATTCATTCGTATTTTTCGGATGGATCATATTCTCCAGATGAATTGATACAAATGGCAATTAATGCTGGAATTACAGGTATAAGTATAACAGACCATGATAATTGTGACGCTTATCCAATTTGTAATAATTCTAAATTGGAGATAATAACTGGAATAGAGTTAAGTACTAAATATTTAGATCGTGATATTGAGATATTGGGATACTTTATTGATCCCAAAGATTCTGTATTGAATGATGTGATTGATAATGCAGTAAGTATAAGGGAAGAAAGGATTAAAAATATTCTAAGTGTTTTGAAAAGTCAGGACATTGTTATTACACTGGAAGATGTTAAACAGGTATCGACTGGTAGAACACTTGTTCGTCCTCATGTTGCAGAAATATTGATGAACAGAGGATATGTTGAGTCAATACAGGATGCTTTCACAAAATATTTAAATGATAAAAAAGTTGGTAATATTAAAAAGAGTTTACTTAAACCCGAAGAGGTTATATCTGCAATTCATAAAGCTGGAGGAGTTGCGGTGCTTGCTCATCCTTTTTACTTAAGCAAGCGTTTTGATAAAAGCTTTAAAAATATTATTAAATATATGGCCAATATCAAGATTGATGGAATTGAATTGTATTATCCATATAGAAATGAATCTTATAATATTGAAGGACTGAAAGATTTGATTAAAAGTTATAATATGATTTATACTGGCGGCTCAGATTATCACGGAAAATCAAAAAAACATATTTCGATTGGGATGAAGGGAGTTCGCTCTGAAACTGTAAAATTATTAAAAGAGAGAGCTGATTTGTGGAGAAAAAGTGAAAATACCAACTGACATTGAGGTTATAGAACGTAAATTTTTTGCCGTACTGGTTAAGGGATTTATTAGTCGTGATAAGCTGAGCGATGATTGCAAGGAAATGATCGTCAGGTTCCGGCAGGCTCTTAAAATAAAGCCTAATGATTATGTTAATATCATGAAATCCATATCACGATTAAATTTGAAAAATAACAAGTATTCGGTTATGAATGATGCATTAATTTTTAAAATTGCAGTTAAAAAATCATTTGAAAACAAAGTTTTACCTCGCATTCACCAGACATTGATTAAGTGTATAGCTGAGATTCTCATGATTTCAAGGGAAGAACGGGTTAAAATTTTGAGAAGTATGAATTATCGTGGAGCTACGGATGAAGAAGAAAAAAAGGGAGAGGAATCATATTCTCTTCATGATTTTGTTTTTGTTCAAAGCCTGATTCCAGAAGTTCATATAAAAGTAAAGACACCTAATTCAGATAGTAAATTTCTTGGTGAGTTTGTTAAAAATACTGGCGAATTATGTCTTTTTTATTACGAAGAAGGTGAACAATGTTTTATTGCTCTTGGAGATGTTTCAGGTAAACAGATTTATTATCGCCATGAAATAAGCAGATCTGAAAGTGATGATCTTATAAATGTATTTTCCAGAGAATTACTGGATGCATATTTGATAAAGTTGATTCGAAATAAAAACACATATATTATTTACAGGAGTGGTCGAATTGATTTAACTGGTAATAATTATCGTGGATTCCAATTATGTCGTGATGAAGAAACCTTTGATCAGGGAATTGATCTTTTAAAAAAAGCGGTTGATGAAACTGAGATGATATATGGGTTAAATATTATTATTGGTCGACAATTTCTTGAAAAAAATGATTTACCAAAGGCAACAAAATATTTGTATAAAGAGGAAAGATATTTTCCAATGAATACAGGTTCTGCAACACTTCTTTCAGAATTATTTTTAAAACGGTCAAAGAATGATAGAGCCAAGGAATACAAATCTAAATCTTACAAAAATGACCCATTCTGTATGGTAAATCTTATTTCTAATCTTGAAAGAAAAGCACAGGATTTGGAGCAGAATCTTGAGAAGGTTTTTTCTTATCTATTATTATGTACTGTTATATATCCAGAAGCGGAAGAAATTATTGCAGCAATATTGAATATAAAATCACAATTGGAAATGCCTGAACTTGAAGTTTTAATTCTTGAAGAAAATAAGGTAACGATTAATCCAATCAAGCGATTTATGACCATAAGAGATCTATTTCTTGCAGGATACTATTCCATGGCTGTGATGCTTTCCCAGGAATTTATTGAAGAATATGAAGAACTTTTGAAACAGAATATGATTTTTCGTTTGGCGATAAGAGATTTTTTATTTTTTCAGATTAAAACGATTCCTGATAAAACTGTTATAGGGAACCTTGAAATTGTCTATGGAAAATTGTAATTAAATGAATCATTTAAAGAAAAAAATACATCTTATGTTAGTCATTGTTTTTATAATAGTATTATTTCCTTTAAATAAAAATGCGTTAGCATATTATAAAGATGTTAGTAGAACACATTGGGCATTATCCTCTATCTCGTATTTAGAAAGTAGAAATATACTGCCAGTATCTCGGGTATTTAATGGTCGCTGGAGTGCGAGTAGAAGATTTGTTTTCGAAATAATTTATAATGTGTTGACCGGAAAAACAAATAATTCTTTTAGTGTTAAGATGGATTATCTGGTTAAAAACAATCTTGTGAAAGGTCGTGGAAGTTTAAGTAACCTTGATCTTGATTCAACTATTACAAGGTATGAAACTGCTGTAGTTATGCAGCGGATTTCAAAATATTTTAATGTTGAATATAACAGAGTTGTTAAAAATACTTTTCAATTTCGTGATGTTAGTTATACGCATTGGGCTAGACCCAGCATCGAATTTGTCTATGCTAAACGTTTAATGAAAGGTTATCCTGACAGGACTTTTCGTGGTAGGAATAAAATCACAAGATACGAAACAGCGGTTTTATTTGCACGACTTTTGAAAAATCTGAAAATAATTTCAGGACCGTCTTATAACTGGCTTGTAAGTATATGTGAAAGAATAGCCAGTCAAAAAAAAGGATACAGACTTGGAGTATGGGATTGTTCTCTTTTTGTTCAGGAAGTATTCAGAGAATTAGGGGTGACTTTGCCGCGTACTTCAAAATTGCAATCAAAAAAAGGAAACCCTGTCATATATTCAAGTCTTAAACGAGGCGATCTGGTATTTTTCGATTTTAAACACAGTAGACCTTATGAAGTTACACATGTAGGTGTTTTTATAGGAGAATATAAAAATATGAAGAATGGATTTTTTCATAATTCGGTTTCAGCTAAAAAAGTTGTACCTGCTGATTTAAGTGATAGTTGGGCAAAAAAACGTTTTTTATATGGAAGAAGATTGTAAAAGAAAGGAGTGTTTATGAAGATATACATTGGAAGTGATCATGCTGGTTTGGAATTAAAGAAAAAGGTAAAAAAAATCTTCGAAAATCAAGTGGACTTCACTGATGTGGGGACATTTACAGAGGAATCTTGTGATTATCCAGATTTTGGTCGTCTTGTTGCTGAAAAAGTTCTGGCTGAAAAGGGAAGTAAAGGGATTGTGATTTGTGGAACAGGGATAGGAATATCCATAGCTGCAAATAGATTTCAAGGAATACGTTGTGCATTGTGTACATCCCCCGAATTAGCAGAAATGTCAAGGTTGCATAATGACTCTAATGTTCTTTCATTAGGAGCAAGGATATTGAATATTGAAGAAGCAAGTGTAATAATTGAAGTCTGGCTAAAAACAAAATTTGAAGGTGGAAGACATCGAAACAGAATTGACAAGCTTGATAGTTGATAAATAATGTTAAATATTAAAATAAATGGGGTCACATGGAACTTTTGTGAACTTGAAATTCAAGTTCATGAAAGTTGCTTTGACCCCTGCGCCAAGTTTGTTGTTCCCGCAAAATTGCTATAGAAGTATATATAATAAAGGAGTAAAAATTGGAAAATATTAAAGATGTAAAACTATTGGATCATCCATTGATATTGCATAAGTTAAGAATGATAAGGGATATAAAAACTGAAGTCAAACTTTTTCGAGAAGTTGTAGATGAGATTTCTGCTATGATGGCGTATGAAGTTTTGAGAAATGTCGAATTGAGTGAATGTGAAGTCGAAACACCATTAGGGTTGATGGCTAAATCGTATTATATACCAGATAGTATTGCTATTGTTCCAATTCTTCGAGCAGGTTTAGGAATGGTGAACGGAATTTTAAAATTTGTTCCTATGGCTAAAGTTGGGCATATTGGTATTTATAGAGATCATGAAACTCTTGAACCGATTGAATATTATTGTAAATTACCAGAAGATATGGATAAAAAACTTTGTATAGTTCTTGATCCAATGTTAGCTACAGGTGGTTCTGCAGCTTTTGCAATTGATCTTCTTAAAAAATCTGGTACAAAGAATATTAAATTTGTTTGTCTTCTGAGTGCACCTGAAGGAATAAGATATTTGAAAGAAAAGCATCCTGATATAGAAGTTTATACTGCCTGTATCGATGAAAAACTTAATGATGCAGGATATATAGTTCCAGGTTTAGGAGATGCAGGTGATCGCTTTTTTGGAACCAAATAGGAGTTAAAATGAATGATAACAGGCCATCATGGAAGCAATATTTCATGAATATAACTTATTTGATTGCGACAAGATCATCATGTTCCAGGAGGAAAGTAGGTGCTGTCCTGGTAAAAGATAAGAGAATTCTTGCAACTGGATATAATGGTGCTCCTAAGGGACTTCCACATTGTCAGACTGTACCAGGTTCTGAATATGAATGTCTTAGAAATAAATATAATGTTCCATCTGGACAGAAGCAGGAGTTGTGTCGAGGTCTTCATGCTGAACAGAATGCATTGATTCAGGCTGCAAATTATGGAGTTTCTACTGAAAATGCAATTATGTTCTGTAATCTTACTCCTTGCATTGTATGTTCGAAAATGATGATTAACGCTGGTATATCAAAGATATTTTTCGATGGGAATTACCCTGAAGGAATAGGGCTTAAAATGCTGGAAGAAGCAGGAGTAGAGCTTGAACGAATTGAATTTAAAAAAATAGAATATGAGTTGATATGATGAAATGATCTCTTTTGAAAAAGTCTACAAAAAATTTACAGCATCCTATAGTAGAAGCAATTCTCCTGATCATAATCAATCAGGTTTTACTCTTAAAAATCTAAATTTTCAAATAGATACTGGAGAATGTGTTGCTGTAATTGGATCAAATGGGAGTGGTAAATCAACACTTTTGAAGTTGATTAGCTCGGTTTATAAACCAGATGGTGGTCGAGTTAAAGTAATTGGAACATGTTCACCAATTATTAATGCAGGACAGTTTTTTGATGATGAGATGGATCTTATTGAAAATATTAATCTTTATGGAACATTTTCAGATTATAAAAGTATTGATATTCCTGTAGAAGACATAATCCAGAAGAGTGGACTGAACGAATACAGTGGGCTTCCTATCAAATATTTTTCTACAGGTATGATCGCAAGAGCATCTTTTTCAATAGGAACTGCATTCGATTTTGATACATATTTAATAGATGAAGTGTTTTCTGTTGGAGATACTGCGTTTAATGAAATATGTATTAATACTATGGAAAAACTGAAAAAATGCAAAAAAACACTACTCTTTGTTACTCATGATCTGGAACTGGCAACTGGATTTGCAGATAAAGTTATAGTATTGAATAGAGGGAAGTTGCTTTTTTTTGGTGATACAAAAACAGGGGTGGAGTATTATCTGGAAGGTTCAAAGGAAAAGATTTTTTCCTTAAGGAAGGAAACTTTCCAGTTTCAGGATTATCTTTTAAAAATGGCAGGTTTGCTTGAAAAAAAAGGTGATATGGCTAAAGCTGAAAAGTATTTCGTCAAAATTTTGAAAAGTCATACTAATGTAGAAAATTTAAAGAGGGCAGGCTGGTTTTACAAAAAATGGGGTAAATTAAGTAAATCATTTGAATATTTTAAAAAAGCCCTTGAATTATCTCCAAAAGACATTGAATGTAGAAATGAACTCATAGATAATCTTGGGATTTCAGGAAATCGCTCTGAACTTTGTGACTTTTTAAGATTTTCATTAAAGGCTACACCCGAAGATCTTTCCCTGCATTCTCAGATTATTTTCCATGGAGAACCTGATGAAGTATTAAAGGCTGCGGAGCAAATTTTCATGCTTAACCTTGAAAATAATGAAGATATTAATTTACTTTTAAAAGTTGCTTCTGTGTTTGAGAAAAATGAAGACTATTATAAAACAGAAAGAATACTAATTAGAGTTTTAAAGTTGAATCCTGAACTACATGATGCTAATTTACTACTTGCCAATATAGAGTATTTACGAAAAAAATTTGATTGCTCAATAAAGATATGTGATAAATTAATTAATGATAATCCAGAAGAACGTAATGCATATATTATTAAAATGAGGTGCATATTTGAAAATTCTGGAGATTGTATTGAACTAGTCAATCATTGTAATATTATGATTGATCGGTTTTCCGGACTACAGGAGTTTATGCTTATTCTGCGATGTACTCATGAAATGGGTAATTCTAAAAAGTTTGATGAATATTTATCGCATTTTCATGAGTATTTTCCTGAATTCAAAAATCTTTTTAAAAAAATACTTTAATCATTTCTAATTATTTCCGATAGTGATATAGAGTACAAATGGGCTCAATATTTATCGATTTTTATTAAAGGATAATTAAATAGATGAAAAAAACAGGAATTATACTGATCTTTATTGTGTTGATCAATATCTCGGTAATGTATGCAAACACACCGATTGTGATCAAGACAACACCTACAAATAGAGATGTTATTGAATCGAAGGCATTAAAAAAAATCAAAATATTTTTTACACATCCTTTGAACGTTAAGACGATTAATATTTTTACAGTGATTTTTCAGAAGTTTAATGGTGAGAAGTTGTTTGGAAAAGTCGATTATAATTCTGCTAACTCATGTATCGTATTTACACCAGCGTTGCAACTGAAAAAAAACAGTAAATATGTTCTTTATATTAAAACTGGTATACGATCTCTTGAAGGCGAGAACTTGTTAAAGGAATTTAAACTTGTTTTTTCTACTAAAGGCGAAAAAAAATATTCGCCTGCATCCCTTGTTGGAGATATGTATCCACTGTCAAACGAAAAAAATGTAAATACTGATATTAAAATATTTATTCGTTTCAAAGATGAAATTGATCAATCTTCACTTAATCTCTATACGTTCAGAGTATTAGATGATTCTGGAAATATTTATGGAGATATTAAATATAATTCATCTGAAGGTTTTATCGCTGTTTTTGAACCGATTCCAAATCTTGATGAAAATACGAGATATAAAGTAATTTTGGATAAATCGATACGGTTTACTAGTGGAAAATTACTTGATTCAGATTTTAGCTGGGTATTTACAACTGCAAAAGACAGTTCTTATTCAGCAGTTAAAAGAACAAGTGACAAAAAATTATTTACTGATTATAAATGGAATGATAAGAAGACATCTGCGGAAAGTTTTGTATTTGGAAATGGTGTAGCAGTTTCAAAGAAAAGTAATGCTAAAGTTATTAATGATATAGGAATGCCAAAGAAAAAAACTGTTATCATGGATAATTTAAAAAAGATTGGAAAAATTAAACCCAGAAGTATTGCCGACAGTTTAATCAATCCTGGTGATTTACTTGAGATAACAGTATATAATAAGAAAGGATTAAAGGAAGTTTCAGAGAAAGTAAGAGTATATCTTGATGGACAGCTTACTTTTCCTTTCGCAGGAACAATTCCAGCAGCTGGGAAAAGTGTTCTGGCAATAAAAAAAGAATTAGAGAAGGTCCTTAGTACTTATTACATTGAACCAAGAGTTGATGTCTGGTTCCAGAAGAAAAGTGCAAAACTTGAAAACATAAGAGTAACTATTCTGGGTGCGGTGGATAAAAAAGGATCTATGAAAATAGCAAGAGATACAAGGTTAGTTGATATTCTGGCGCAATCCGGTTTAAGAAAAGAAAGTGATCTGAAAAGAATACAGATCAAGAGATCAGGAAAAGTTATTGTGGTTGACTGTTCGTCGATAGAGGGAAAAGTTGAAGATAAATATTCAGATACAGTATTACATGATAGTGATATAATAATCGTACCTGTAAGTAAAACGAAAAATCAATATATTTATATATCCGGATATGTAAATACTCCGGGCAGATACAAAATAGAGAATGATATGTCCCTTCTTGATGCAATATACAAGGCTAATGGTTTCCTTGGCGAGGGTAGTAATTATGATAATAATAGTTATAAAAATTATAATTCAACTACGAATTATAATTCAGTTGCTCATAAAGGGAAATCATATTATGGTATTAAAGTTTTCAGAAAAAAAGGTGATGAAACTGAAACAATAAATGTAAATACAAAAGATATTTTTGAGGGAAACAATTATGAACAGGATATTACGATTCAAGCTGGTGACTTCATAAGGGTAACTGAAGAAAAACTAAATAAAACTAATTATGTGTACCTTTTTGGAGAAGCACAGTTACAGGGACGTTACCAGTTTATAAGTGGTATGACAATCGTTGATCTGTTATCTCATTCAGGAGGTATTCAGAAAGAAGCAAAATGGGTAAATGTGATCCGAAAAAACAAGAAAAGAAAAAAAGATAAAGTGATATTTGTTGATTTAAGAGAATTGTTGCATAAAGGAAAAATAAACAGGGATGTAGTTCTTGAACCAATGGATATTGTATTTGTCAGCAAAGTCAGATATAAAAATGTATTCTGGAGGATTGGAGACTATCTGGAACGGTCAGTATTTCCAGGGATAGAAAAAGTTGTAAGTCTCGATGATCTTCTGCATAAATTGAAAAATTTAAAAGTATTGAGGTAGATAGTAAATATGAATGAAAGCCAGGAATTTACACTACGAGATTATGTCCATATAATAGGGAAAAGAAAACATGTAATTATTGCAGTTACAATCCTTATGGTGCTTTCAGTTGGTATTTATACATATCTTCAGAAACCGGTTTATCGCTCTTCAGGACAGATTGTAATCGATAGATCACCAAACATTATGCGAAGAAGTAATGTAACAAAAGAAATGTACAAAAAAAGCAAAAATGTATATATTCAAAGGCTTAGATCTATTGAGTTTTTGCAAAAAATAAAGAAAATTTTAATCGAAAAGAAATCCAGTAATATTGATTTTTCTTTAATTAGTCCTTCTGTTGTATCAAAAAATCTCAGAGTATACATTAATGAATCAATTGATTCTATTAGTCTGGTCTATGATGACAATGATAATGAAAAGGTATATCTTATACTCAATTGTATTATGGATGAATTCATTGTCTGGCTTCAAAAATATGGACATGAATCAATTCAAAAAAGTGTTAATTTTCTAAAGACACGACTTGATATTATTCGTGATTCTTTGCTTAAAGCGGAAAATGAATTGAAGGAATTTCAAAAGAGTAATAATGTTTTTTCCTTACCATCGCAAATTATTCAGTTGCAAGAAGAATTAATTAAACTGGATTCTCAAAAAGCTGAACTTATATCTAATCTGAAAGAAATTGATTATACACTTGAACATTTAAAAAAAGAGTTTAAAAATAAAGTTAAGAATAATAAGGAATATGAAAAGTATCTTATAAATCCAAAGATTGAGTCATTGGAAGTTAATATTGAAAAAGCTAAATCCAAACTTGTTGAATACAGTCAGCTTTATTCACCTCAACATCCAAAAATTCAGGAATTAAGACTCAAAATTGCAGCATATCAGGATGAATTTACTAAATTACCTCAACAATTTGATAGTTCTGATATGGAAAATTATCGAGGTGTAGATGATCCTATACTCAAAACGATAATACAGAATGTATATAGTCTAAAAGTTAAAAAAGTTTCTAGTAAAGTCAGGATAAGCACATTAGAAAAAGTTATTGAAAATAAGAAAAACAGTTTTTCTAATCTTCCTAAAAGTAATCTTAAGTTTGCAAGACTTGAACGGAAATTAAAAGTTACTGAAGCATTGTATTCTAATTTACTTGTAAGATATAACGAAGCACTACTTGAAGCCGCAACACAGGAATCTGAGGCAAGAATACTAGTTATTGCCCGCAAACCTTCAAGGCCTATTAAGCCGAATATAAAGAATAATCTGCTTGTTTCACTTATTGCTGGACTTATTATTGGTTTAAGTTTTGCATTTTTAGTAGATACACTTGATAATACTATCAGAAGTCCTGAAGAAGGAAAGAAAATCATAAAATTGCCTGTAATGGGCATGATTCCAATGTTGCATAATGATTCTGAAAGCGAAAAAGAACTTCAAGGTAATATTGATCCAATTCTTATCACATATCATTATCCACAATCGGTATCGAGTGAAAGTTTTCGTGGATTACGAACTAATTTGATGTTTTATCAACAGCAGAATGATAGTAAGACCTTTATGATTACAAATGCTTCACAGGCTAAAGGTAAAACAACTATTATTTCAAACCTTGCAATAAGTATTGCCTATACTGGAAAACGAGTTTTATTAGTTGATGCAGATTTAAGGAAACCATTTCTTCATAAATTATTTAGAATACCTAATAATATTGGGTTAACATCGATTTTTTATGGTACAAATCCAGAAGAAGCTGTACAGAAAACAATTGTTGAAGGATTGAATATTCTTTCGAGTGGCCCGATTCCACCTAACCCAAGCGAATTGCTATCCTCGACAACTATGGATGAGATTATAAATTTCTTTGCTGATAAGTATGATATAATACTCTTTGATTCTACACCTGTTGTAGCTGTAACTGATGCTTCCATACTGTCATCGAAAGTAGAGAATACTCTTTTTATGGTATGTGTAAGGGATGATTCCAAGCAGCAGATTAAAAAAGGTATGGATATTCTTAAGCAGATCAATGCAAATACCATGGGAGTTGTTTACAATAAGGTTAGGGAAAGAGAACTTGGTGGATATTATTATCGTTATGCATAGGTTATATTAGGTATACATGAAATATGCTGGCGAGGTTTGATCAATGAGTAAGTATTACGGATACGGATATGGTTATTCCGAACAATATTCCCGTCGAACCAAGAAAATTGTTTCATTTCTGATTCTGATTGTTCTTGTTTTTCTTACAGTCAATATTTTTACTGATATCGTAATTAAGAAGATTCCTCAAAAAGCTATTATTTATTCAGGTGCAGTTCTAATAAGTATTATTGCCTTGGCAAATCCTGAGTCTGCATTATATACTGTTATAGCTGTTTCAGCTATATATAATCCTTATATGAAAGCCGAGTTTGGTAAAGGAGCAACACTGGCAGTTATTCTACTTGCATTTTCATTTGTGATGATTGTTGTTAAGAGAATTCTTATACAAAATAAACGTCTTCACACTACTGCTACAGATGTTATTATTTTAATTTTTTTCGCACTGTGCATTCTTTCTACCGTGAAAACAATTGAATTTTCAAATGCAAAAAGAAGAATTCTTGAATATATTTTATTGTTCATGGGATATTATCTGAGTTTGATTATTTTCAAGAAGAAAGCTATTTTTAATCAGTTTTTCACTGTGTTATTTCTATCGTCATTTGTTGGTAGCTCATATGGAATTTATACGAGATTTGCTAATCCCTTTTACGGAAGTGTTGAACGTGCATATGGATCATTCATAAATCCTAATTCTTTTGGTCTTTATCTATGCCTTATTCTGCCATTTAATATTACTTTTCTGTCCATGAAAATAAAGGAGATAGACAGAAAAAGAAAAATATTTCTTTTTTTTAATCTTATCGTATTAGCAATGGCATTATTTTTTAGTAAAAGTCGGACTTCATGGCTTGGATTTATGATTTCTTCTACTTATCTTTTCATGCAGGTGAAGCGAAAAGCAGCCCTTATTATTATTATTACGATTTTTTTCTCAATAATTTTTGTTGTTCCAGAATTTTCTGATCGATTGTTTCATCTTGTTGATCTTCAGGACTCAGCACTCCAGGCACGTTTTGTTCTATGGGAAAAAGCTGCAAATCAATTTATCGAAAACATGACTACAGGAATAGGAATTGGTAATTTTAAAGAACAGCCTTTACCATTTAATTCCAAATATTTCGATATATCCTTTAATATGTATTTAACTATTTGTGCTGAATTAGGTATTTTTGGAATTCTTCTATTTGTAGGAATGTTATTTACTACAACCGTATATTTTCGTTCGCGATTATATTTAATAAAAGACCCTTTTCTGCTTGCAATTGGTCATGGAGCATTTGCTGTATTTATTGGGAATCTTTTTCAGGGTTTGTTTGAAGATACTATTCTTGCGATTTATACAAACTGGTTGTTTGGAATCGTATGGGGAATAATTTTTGCAGTAATACATATTTCAAGAAAGAATATTCAGAAAAGGGATCATGATGTTCTTGAGAAAAAAGCCATACCCATATCAACGCAATGAATTCCTTGATCTGATTAAATCTGAAATCTGAAATCTGATCAAATGAAATTATAGTTTGTGAGTCAATACAGGTTTTCTTTAAAATTACAGTTTTTTCTTCTTTTCTTATTTTCTGTCTTTTAATACTGAAAATTTCCTGGAAAGTCTTAAAATATTTTTTATCAATACAATATTCAAGAAAAATTGTGTAAATATTCCTAAAATAGGGATAAATATGACAACTATTTGTAAGTACAATGTGTATTGAATTTTTATCATTTTGAAAGTATTCCAAAAGATCATTAATAATCTTTTCAGAAGCCAGAAATTGCTGACCAGTTTTTGTTAAATTTAAATCTATTTTCCAATCAGATATCTTGTAATTTTCCTGAAGCTGTAAAAAAAACTCTCTGAAAATTTTTAGTTCTGATGAATCACCTTCAGATAATAGATGAAATTGAATTCTAGGTCTAAATTGATTTTTGAATAAATAAAAATCTCTTAATGTTGAATATATAATCTCGTGAATAGGTTCGATAGTAAAAAGCGGATACAATTCTTCAAAGTTTTCAAGAATAGAAAATTCACATCTACTTAGAAGTCTTTGTTGACTGGAAAGAATGTTTTTAAACTCTGATTTTTTTAGATTGATTACAATTGAATTTTTATGTTTATTCAGAATATTCTCCATAAAGTATACATTATATGGATTATTAGAATAAAAAATCGGCTTATGCTTGGCTGATTTTACTGCGCAACTATGATTTTCGTAGAAAATGATCAGATTTTCATTCATCACAATTTCCTGTCTTTGTAATTTTTAAATTTTCAAAAAAAAGACAATCAGTATATGAATTAAGGAAGTTGAAAAATATTTCACATTCGTTTTCAGGCTTTTTAAAATTATTTTTAACTGTTCCAGAATTTGTAATCCAGATAATTGGATGCTTTGTTACTTTTTCAAATTGTTCAACAATTTTTACAAGTGGCGTTCTTTCAGATCTTTTCAGGGTTAAATACTGGATTTCCGGTTTAATGTTATCAGAAAATGGAAGAATATAAGGATGATTTATTCGATCAAGATAAGCTTTTTTTTCTCCAAATGTGGATTCAACCGGTGGAGTAAAATATTCTGAAACCCGGTCATTCATGACAATTGCAAGTGACTTTAATTCTTCGCCTGAACTATGAAGATTGATAAAGCTTTCTAAACGAGCATTCCTGATATCAGAAATAATTGATCTGTGACCAAGTGACCACGGAGTTATTGAACTTGAAGAGAAACCAGTTGAAATTATTTTTCCTTCAGAAAGTATACAACCTATATTTTTTTCATAATCGATAACATTTTCAAATTGAATGTCAGGTAGTTTAAGTATAAAATTACTGGATTCGTTGTCTATGAATCTTGGCTTTCCACCTTTTATATCAAAGATTTTGAATCGATAAAATATTTGATTATTATTATTAAAATCTATCCAGGAATAGAAACAGTATGAAGTGGTACAGAATTTCATATCTGAAGTAAGTATTGTTTTCCAATCATCAAAACTATATTCAAATATGACAGAAAATATATCTCTTTTATCGGGAATACAAGTAAATCGGATCTGATTGAGTTCGATATAATTGAATATAATTTCGTCAACTGTATCCATATTAAGTTTAGTTCCAGAAAAAGGGTTGATCATAAAGAATCTCCTTCCAGTCTTTCAAGAAAATCCAGAACCATTGATCTGTGTTCCTGTTTGTTATCATGATTTTCAAGAAAATGTATAATTTCACCAGGTTCTAATTTAGGAGTGTCAAGGCCACTGCAATTGAAGCATTTATCCCAGTTATCAGCGGTTTTTATATTAGAGAAATTTCCACGTATCATTTCATATCGGATGTAATCTGCTTTTGGAGAAAACCATAAATCATTAAAACTGTGATTATTAAGATTGCCAAGGCTTAATTCAAATGTTGGATCAAAACAGCAAACAGTTAATTCGCCATCCCATTTTATACAAGGGGTCTTGAATGGACCGCTGCAGGGGAATCTGATTTTTTTACTTACTTTTTCAGGTTCATCCCATAAATTTGTTACAGATACGATTAACTCATAGTTTTTCTCAATTACACTCTTTAAATTAAATCTATTTATTGTATCATTATAGAGTTTTTCAGAATGCTCTCTATATTTTGGAGACACATCTTCTCTTTTAATCCAAATTGTATCTTGAATATTGCTATGAAAAAATGAATCAGGGAGATCTTTTTTTAGATCGTTGAGGATATCAATCCAATTATAAACAAATTTCTCAGTTTCAAAAGAATTTACACCCATCACAATAAATTGAAGAATCAGGCTTGGAAAAATCTGTCCTTTTTTTACCCTGCTTCGCAATAGATACTCTATATTGGTCATCAGCTTTTGATAGTCTCCACCTACTCTTACTTTTGAATATGTATCCTGACCAGCCGCATCAATGCTCAATGTCAGTCTTGGTAGTTTTGTATTCAGATCAATAAGGAGATCAGCGATTTCTGGAGTCATCATCAGACCATTTGTATGGATATCAATATATTCAAGAGATGAAAGATTTTTGATTTTTTCATAAAGAAAGATAAGTATCTCGTCAATCTGGGGATGCAAAAGTGATTCTCCAAGCCAGAAAAGTTTAAGAGCATTGGGACTTTCTTTGGATTCCAGCTCATTAATTATTTTTTTAAATAATTCCAGATCCATAAAACCTGTACTGTCACCATGCGGTCCCCCCGGTCTGTTATGAGAACACATTGGGCATTTAAGATTACAGCAGTCTGTAAGTTCAATCAATGTATACTGGTCTTTAAAGTTTTTATTCCACAATTCCATTATCTATACCTTCATAGATCATTATATCACTCTTTGTCAATAGCGGTGAATCCATTCCAGAACAGTTCTGGCATCTTGAGCAATGTGTATAATCCATATCAATAAGACCTTTTCTGATCTGATTCACCTTTTCATTATTCCATATATCAATGATAGAAGTATTGTTAACATTTCCAATAGCTAATTCTCTTTCAGTATCAATACAACATACGGTAACAGTTCCGTCCCATGATATAGAAATGAATTTAAACGGACCTGAACATACTTTTGACTGTGAAGAAACAGTTTTATCCTGAAACTGATTATCAACATACCTATTTTTTATCTGATCATGTAATTTAAGGGCTTTAGAAATGTCTGATCTGGAAAAAGGATTTAACTTTTTAATAAAAATTGTGTCTGAAATCATTTCAGGCCACCAGTCAAAATTCAATTGAAAATCAATTCCATTTAAATGAAAAAACTGTTTCCAGTTATTTATGAAATTTTCGCACTCATCAAAGTTTGCTTCCATTACAATGAATTGAATGATGCAGCGCGGTTTATTAGATTTTCTTGAAGTTATGAAAGAATTTATATTACTTATCGTATTATTAAATCCATTATGTCTTCTTATTTTCCGATATGTTTCAGAAGAAACAGCATCTATAGAAAAAGATATTGTATCAAATACCCAGTTGTCCAGAATACATTTCTTCATATTCTCATCCAGAAGCTGTCCATTTGTATGAAGGTCAATCATATTAAATAATCCGGCTTCTTTGTATTCCTTAAGTAGTTTTACAAAATCAGGAAAATCTGGATGCAATAGAGGCTCGCCAAGTCCAAATGGTAATAATTTTTGAATTCTGATTCCAGCTGCTAGTAAATCATTGAAAATTTTTCTTACGAGTTCTATAGATATAAAACCTTTTGAATTGCCATGTATAACGTTATTTACAGATTGCGAGCACATTATACAAGAACAGTTGCAAAAGTCTGTTAATTCAAGTGAAAGGTATGTATCCTGATAAAACATTGTGTAT
>DAOVTB010000206.1 GCA_030633305.1 Candidatus Muiribacteriota bacterium | reverse complement strand
CAACACCAAGTCCAGGCATGGGATCTACATCCGCAGGTGCACACGAAAAATTCTGCATGTCGATGACAACGAATGCAGCTTTGCTTGAGTCTGGAATAAATAAAGTCATCTGAATCTCCTTCTCTAATTTATTAAATTATATTTTCTCTGAATTATGTCTGTCAAGTAAAATTTATACGATATATCTATGAAAAATATTATTCTTATTTATTTTTGTTTATTAGAAAGAAAAAGAAGGCTTATAAAGAAAATACCGCCAATGATTCCTGTGACTATACCAACAGGAAGTATGATCGGTCTTATCCAGACTCGGGAAATAACATCAGCAAGAAGGAGAAGTGAACCACCTGCAATAATGTTATAAAGCATATTTCTTAGAATATCAGTGTAAAAATACTTTCGGCCAATATTTGGAATGATGAGTCCAACAAAGCCAATTATTCCAGCATAACTTACACAGAACGCTGTAATTACAGATGCAGTTATAAAAGCAACAATTTTACCCTTGTTGTAATCTATTCCGCTTGTTCTCACAATATCTTCATCAAAATGAAGACCAAAAAGATTTTTCTTGAAAACCGTCATAATCAAAATTGTTATTAGAAGGACTAAAGAAAGTACAATTATATTTGTCCAGTTCCCTTTATTCAGACTGCCCATCATCCAGAACATTATTTGACTCAGTTGCTGACTTTGTAACAATATAAACGTTAATACAGATGAAAAAATAATGTTAAATCCAAGTCCCAGCAGAAGAAATTTTTCCCTGTTTCGCTGGAAACCAAATTTTACAAGTACAATATAGAACAGCAGGATGTATATTACAGCAAGAAAAATTGAAAAAATAACCTGATATCCTGTCGCCCACTTAAAATATGTAAATGAAATCACAGCACCTATTGCACAGATATGAGACACACCAATAATGAAAGGATCAGTTAATGGATTGGCAAAGACCAGTTGGTATAGATAGCCGGATAAAGATAGTAATCCTCCAAGTAATAAAGCAAAAATTCCTCCTTGAAGTCTCATCATGAAGATAACTTTTTCAGTTGAATTTTTAAAAGGAAATGAAATAGACATGGAACCTGTCGTTATTGACATAACAAAAAGGAGTAACATTATAGCTGTTAATATGATCAGGACCTTATTTTTCATTTTTTAATTTATCTTTAATTACTTTTACCGCTTTAATAAGACTTGGGCCTGGGCGTAGCAAAATTGAAGACGATACCTGGATCAGTTGATTTTTTTGAACTGCATCTATAAGCCTCAGGACACCATTTTTATAATATTCCTGATCAAAATTCTTATCCTGTGAAATAATTACTATTTCCGGATTCCTTTTTAAGAGTTCTTCAATGTTGACTTCAAAAAAGGAACGGTCAACATCTGCAAATACATTGTTAAGACCAAGTTTTTTCAAATAATCAGTAATGAATGATTTTTTTCCAACCGTAATAAATGGATTATCCCAGATCTGGACAAATACTTTTCTTGGATTTTTAAAAATTGGTTTTAAATCCTGAAATTTATTGATCAATTCATGTTTTTCAGGAAGACCAGTTATTTTAAGAATAATCTTGATAGAACTGATAATATCCTTAATTGATTCAAATTTTAAATATCTGATTTTCGGAAGAATCTGTTCTATTCTCTCAAGATCAGAATTAAACCCTTTAATTGCAAAAATAATATCTGGATCTATCATGA
This sequence comes from Candidatus Muiribacteriota bacterium, assembly GCA_030633305.1. Lineage (GTDB taxonomy): Bacteria > Muiribacteriota > DAOVTB01 > DAOVTB01 > DAOVTB01 > DAOVTB01. The sequence goes on along the minus strand of DAOVTB010000206.1, from coordinate 6,304 downwards.
TTATTTTTTCATGATCAAGATTGATGTTTCCAACACTTTGAGCTTTATCGTTTGGTCTGGGACAGAAATCAGTAATTCCTGAAATATGATCTTTCAATCCAATGTGTATAAGGATTTCTGTAATGTTTGGTGCAGTAGATATAATTTTTAAACATATAGCATCAGGGGCAAGCAATAAAATCATTAACAGTATGAGAAAAAATTTAAATTTCATGAATTATAACAGTTTCATCCTTTAAGTCTATGATTGCTATACTAGATACATCAGTCATATACCCGCACGTTTCTCCAGGATTTAAAATTAAAGGAAATTCATCAATTGAAACTGCTTTCCCTGGTATTATTTTACTGGTAATAACTTTTTCATTGAAACGAATATCTCTGAAATGAGTATGACCATAAAGTATAATATCATAATGTGCAGATTTTATAAGTGCTTCCAGAAAGAGAGGTTTGTGATAAACCAGAATTCTTTTTCCCTCAATCTCTTCCTCAATAAAATCAATATGGATTGATGCAAACTCACCAAATTTTTCCTGAAGATATAAAATTTCGCCATCATTATTTCCATAAACCAGTTTCAATTTCCCATTAAGTTTAGAAAAATGGGATGCCATAATCGGAGAAATAATATCTCCACCATGAAAAATATACTGAACTCCACAATCATTAAAAAGTTTTACCGCAGCTTTGATCTTTTCAACATTTTCATGAGTATCAGTTAAAAATCCAATTTTCATTACTTAGTCCTCTTTACATAATTCTCAATCAGATTGATAGTTTGAACAATCCCATCATAATGTGTTCTTTCAAAAGAATGTGAAGAATCGATTCCAGGTCCTATAAGTCCTATTTTGACATCCTGACCGGATCTTATTAGTGCACCAGCATCCGAACCATAAGATCTGAAAATATCCAGTTTATATTTAATTTTATTTTTCTTTGAACAATTAATCATCTTAGCAATGAGTTTTTCATCATAAGGAAAACATGAATCTTTTACACAGATGGTTACATGATCTTCAGCACTCTCTTGCCCAGGACCAGATATTCCAATATCCACTGCAATAAATTCATCATATTTTTCATCGAAACTGAGACTGGCACCGTACCCGGTTTCCTCATGAGCGCTAAAAAATAATGAAAAAGGTATATTATTTTTGAAATTTTCAGCGGCAAGATTTTCTATTACAGTCATCAGGATTGCAATACCTGCTTTATCATCTAGATACCGAGAACATATATAGCCGCTTTTAGTCGTATAAAACTCTGGTTCAAGGAAAACAAAATTTCCAATTTCAATTTCAAGCTTTTCCAGATCTTTTTTTGATGAAACTTTTTCGTCAAGTCTGATCACAAGAGTATCTTCCTTAAAATTCTGCTTTTCTATATCATGATTGGAAAAGATATGGGTAGACCACTTCTCGGGAAGAATACGTCCAGTAAAACATTTACCTTTCCGATTATATATTCGACATTTATTTCCAACAAGAGCAAGCAGAGGATATCCACCTACGTTTACCAGTCGGATTTTTCCGCTTTCTTCGATTCTACTCACCATAGCACCTATAATGTCATAATGTGCAGAAAAAATAGGTTTAGGATCATTTTTTGTTGCTTTTCCAGGAATGTGAAAAAGGAGTCCATTTCTGTTATACATTTCTGATTTAATATTGAATTCCTTGAAAAAATTGCAAATAAAATCAACAATATTATCTTTAATTATAGTACAGTCGTGCCCGGTTACCGAAGGATATTCGATAAGTGTCTTCAGTAGTTTAATAAACTTTCTCTTGTTTGTTTTCATCTATACTTATTCCTTTTTTGATTTCATATTTTCAGATGGTTCTTCGCCTTTGGATGCCCATGATTCAAGCCATATTACAACTGCAATACCGACTAATAAAAGTGTTGCTGCATATATTATTTCAATATTAATTGACCCGTTTTTCATAAATTCAGGAATTATATTATTCTGTTCAGTGACAATTCTTTTTCCGTGTTTCATAACAAAATTCTTTTCGCCATCAAGTAACCAGCAAATATCCAGTTTCCAGGGCCAGATTTTCCGCAGACTTCCGAACATTACACCAATAAGTACAGCAACAGTTACATCATGATATTTTTTAAATAACCATCCCAGTACTTGTGTAAAACTTACTAAACCTATAATTGCGCCAAGTCCTACAACCATAATAGGATAAATATCTCTTTGATTAACTGCCTGAAGAATAAAATGGTACTTTCCAAATAAGACAAGAATGTAAGCTCCTGATATTCCAGGAAGTATCATTGCACAAATGGACAGCATTCCACTAGTGAAGAGAAAGATAAATGTTTCCGGTGTTTGAAGCGGAACTGCACCAACAATTATATATGATAAAATCGCTCCTGCTGCAAGGGATAAAAAAATTCTAAAATTCCAGGCAGATATCCTTTTTGAAACAGTAAAAATCGATGCAAGTACCAGCCCGAAGAAGAAACTCCAGATCAAAACAGCATGTTTATCCAAAGTCCAGCTTATAATCTTTGCAAGTGAAAGTATTGCAATTACAATACCGCTTCCAAGACTTATAAGAAACTTATAATTTATTTGTAAAAAGGCATCTTTAAATTTAAAACGAAGCAGTGAACCTAGAAACTGTTTACTTCCAAAAGTTCTTATACTGTTAATAAGTTCCTCATAAATACCTAAAATAAAAGCCATCGTCCCACCAGAAACACCTGGCACAACATCTGCACAACCCATACAAAGTCCACAGAACAGGATCCTTAAATAATTTCTTTTTTTATCTTTTTTTTCAGACATATTAAACATTCCGCATATAATTTTTTGTAATTGAAACATATATTTATACTCTTGTCAATTTTCAGTTTGATTACCACCTTACATGTAATCAAAAATTCTGTTATTATTACCAGAAGGAAATTGATATGAAAATTGAAGTAGTCAATATTTCAAAAAAATATGGGAAAACAAATGCTCTTGACGATGTAAGCTTTACATCAAGTCTGGAAATTCTTGGCATTGTGGGCCCAAACGGTGCAGGAAAAACTACTTTGTTTAATGTTCTTACCGGTATGATAAAATCAGATTCTGGGAAAGTCCTCCTTAATGGAATTGAAATAGACAAAGTCGATGATCAAATAAAAAATAAAATAGGCTACTTTCCACAGGATTTTGAATTTTATCCTGAATTAACAGGTATGGAAGTACTTGAATTTATGTGTTCATTAAAAGGTCTTGGAAGAAAAGAATGGAGTTCTGAGATCGAACATATAATTGATTTGATGGGAATGGAGAATCTTCTTGATATTCAATTTGGAAATATGTCCAAAGGCATGAAACAAAAAGCAGGTATAGCCGCAATACTTCTGGGTAATCCGGAACTGATCATAGTGGATGAACCTACGTCTGGACTTGATCCGGCTGAAAGAGTACGATTTAGAAATATGATATCAACTCTTTCAAGTAAAAAAACAATCATGTTTTCTACACATATCATATCTGATATTGAATCTATCTGTGAGAATCTGCTTGTCATCAATAAAGGAAATTTGTTGTTTAAAGGTAAAACAACCGAGCTTATAACTGAATATGCACCTCTTATATACGAATCTGATATTGCAGGGGAACTATGCGAAATCGTTAATAAAAAATATACAGTTTTGAGGAATACCAGTAAGGGAAATGGTCTATTTCATTCCGTTATCCTCTCAAATGACACTGTTGATCAATATGGGTTCTGTCTCAAAAAAAATGTTACGCTTGAAGAAGCGTATCTGTCATTGATCATAAAAAATGAATAGTCTATTTTTAAAATTATATTTTAGAAAATCATTCAGATTTCTCTTGATTCCATTTTCTTTAATTTTTTGTATATTTTTTATTAAAGACATCATCTTATCCAGTTTTTACCCTGTTTTATTTATGAAATTATTTTATAAATATAGTTCAGTTGGATTTTTCTGGTATACCCCATTTGAAAATTCCAGTTTTGAAAATATGATATCTATTTTTAGTAATTTCTATTATATTTTCCTTATAATGCATTCTTACATCATTTGCAGTATTTCTGCACAGGAAAAAAAACTTAATATTGATCTTTATTTCAGGACTTTTCAGAAAAATACAACTTTTGAGACTTCCAGATGTATTTCGTTAATCTTCATCAGTTTGATAAATGCGTCTATTTTTTCATTTTTTAGTCTATTGATCTATTCCCAACTTGAAATCAAAGATTGGAATACCATATTAAATTTTATTCTATATTCAATTTTCCCGGCGGTTTTTATACTTACAGGGCTCTCTTCTTTCATGTACAAAAAAACTGGATCAGTGCTATTTAGTTTTATTTCCATATTATTTGTACTCCAGCTTAATCAGTCTATTGAATTTTTCCAGTTTGATGTTTCTGGATCCTGTTTGTTGATGAACAATTCATTTCGTTATTTTTTCGAAAGTGGAACAAAATACTCCAGTTTTATGCTGATTTATAGAGTCTTACTTTCTATTTTTGGAGTGCTTTTGATTTTTTATGATTATTCAAAATCGAGTTCTTTTTACCTTTACTCCTTTTCATTTCTCTCATGTATTGTATTGTATAAACTTGGATATGATGAACTTATTTCTCAGAATTTATTCTACAGTGCAAATCTATTACTGGCAGTATCAATATTGATCTCAGGTATAATATTCCATAAAAAACATAATAATTTAAAAAATCTGAGCATATTTATATGTTTTTTCTGCTGCCTTCTTTCGTTAACCTTCAATTCTATTTCAAAATTACAATTTAAGTATCTTTACTCAAAAGCATCCGGTAGTAAAAATAAGATAATAGACACTTTTAACATTAAAAAACTATATATCAAATCTGGAATAAATAACTTCAACATCAGTATGGTATTTAAAAATATTCCGAAAAAGCTTAAAATAAATCCATATTGGAATAACATCAAATTTATAAATTGTAAAAGTGTCATATTGAATGATGGATCTATTGTATTACAGTCTGTTAATTTTAATGAATTCTCGAGACTTGAGTACATGGTTGATTTTTCAGAATTATCAAGTTTCTCAGGAAAAAACTATTATTTTATATCAGAAAAAGAATTTATTTTCCCATTTATAAATGCAAGATTTATCTGTATTGATGATTTTCACTTTGAACCTATATCTTTGGATTTCACAAATTTTATCGAAGAAAAAGCTATTAAGGGTAAAGTAAATTTTGAAAAAATCGTTTTCATGAAAAACATTTCCATGACTGGCGGAATATACACTAAAATTTATTCAAAAAACTTGCAAAACATCTTCTATTTTAAACCATTTACCTCACATAAAAGACAGATGGAGTTTGTTGAACAAGTAAACGATATTCAATCGTATATTTCAAAGGAAAGTAATTTTTTGATTACAGGCATTGAGTCTTCATGTATAGGATACCAATATGGTTCATTCTTTTTTGCAAAGAGGAATTTGTTTTACAAGAAGTACAAATGCTTTACCACGAACAATATAAAGTCTATTATACCCATCATTTTAGGTTATTACTACAAAGATAAAACATGTATCTCTTTTGGAGAACACAATCTCTTTAATTACTTTTTTTCAGCTCTGGTCAGAAATAGAAATAGTGTTTCGTTTTCAAATAAATTCAAACGTAATTATTTTGACTATTTTTCAGGTAATTTCGATAAAATTTCTACTAATGAAAGTAAAGATCAGGATATTTTTTCTATCCCCTGGTTAATTTTAATCAAGGAATTTGGAGAAAATACTGTTTTTTCAATTATCAAAAAGATATTTAAGGAATATCGTAGCAGTACAATCAGCATTTCACATGCTGATCAAATTATTTTCAATGAAACTGGATGGAAAAATTTTCTCAGTTTTTTTACAACAAATCATGTAAAGCTTGAAACAAAACTTGATAAAACCTCGATACTGATTTCTACAAACATCCCTTTTCCGATTTCTATTAACACTGTTCTGTTAGGCAATTCTGTTGAATATAGAAAAATTATTCTTAATAAACAGATCAGGATTGATATGAAGAAAAATAAAAAAATATTGATTGATGTAGATAACCTGTTACCGGTAAATTTTAAGAATGAGTTCATATTATAGATTTTTTACAATCCTTTTTTCTGCAAATATAGTCGCTAAGGCATTTGGACTATTCAAAGAACTTTATATTTTGAAAAAATTTGGTATAACCTGGATGACTGATTCCTATTATGCAGCTCATTTATATTATGAAATACCTGCATTTATGCTTGGTGGTTTTTTCTATAATCT
>DAOVTB010000021.1 GCA_030633305.1 Candidatus Muiribacteriota bacterium | reverse complement strand
TAAAATGGTTGATCAAATATCCATATGGCTGTATTGAGCAAACTGTTTCCAGCGCATTCCCACAATTATATCTTGGAGATCTTGTAAAACTTTCTACTTCAGCAAAAAGCGAAATTGATCGGAACATCAACAAAACAATTAAAAGACTTCTGGTTTTTCAAACCATACGCGGCGGATTTTCATATTGGCCAAACGGAAGTGACGATTCTATCTGGGGTACAACCTATGCGGGACATTTCATGGTAGAAGCAAAGAAAAAAGGATATTATGTTCCTGAAGATATCTTTAATAACTGGCTTAATTTCCAGAAAGAACGTTCACTCGTCCAAAACAGTAACATTATGGCTAGAACATATAGATTATATGTTTTGAGCCTGGCAGGTGTTCCTCAGGCCGGCCCAATGAACCTTTTGAAGGAAAACCATCTAATCAAGATGAGTAATACTGAGAAATGGTTACTGGCAGCTGCTTATTATTTTGCAGGAAACAAAAAAACTGCTGAATCTATTGCTTCAGTTGCAAAACTGGATGTGAGAAACTATATTGAATTTTCAAATAACTATGGTTCTACTTTAAGAGACAGGGCTATTATTCTTGAAGTCCTTTCATTACTCGGAAAATTTGAGAAAGGTCTTCCTGTGTTCAAGGAAGTTTCAACAAAAGTCGCTTCAAAAAACTGGTATTCAACGCAAACCCTTTCATATGCTCTTCTTGCCATGCAGAAATATGTTGCAGCTAGTAAAAAAAGTTCTGGTCCTCTCAATGCAACTGTTAAATATCCAGATGGAAAAATTGAAAAAATTGATTCTACTGATATACTTACTTCCCTTTCCATGGATCATATGTTGGGGAAAAAAATTGAAGTAAAAAACAATTCTGCAGGACAGATTTTTGCATCCATTGAATGGGAAGGTATTCCTGAAAGATCGTTTATAAAAACCAGTAATAGAAACCTTAATATTGAACTTAACTGGTATGACGAAGATGGAAATAACATAACTCCTGATAAATTAGATCAGGGCAAGACATTCTGGGGGCATATCAGGCTGAAGAAACCTGCTGAAAGAATTGATGAAATAGCCCTTGTTCAAATTCTTCCTTCTGGTTGGGAAATTGAAAATACAAGATTGAATAATACACAAATGCCATTTTGGATGAATACATACAAAAAAATAAAACCTGAATACGTTGATATCCGGGATGACAGGGTCATGTGGTTCTTTGATGCACCTAAATACAAAAATACTATTGATTTTGTTTTCAAACTGAATACTGTTACTGCAGGTTCGTTTTATCTGTCACCAACTGTTGCAGAATCCATGTATAACGACCAGTACAAAGCCGTAATTGCCGGTAAAAATGTAAGCGTCATCAGAAAATAGAAGATTCTCGCGCAGAGAACGCGGAGGTCGCAGAGAAAAAATAGCCACAGATAAACACAGATAACACGGATAGGAAAAAAATAAATAATATCAAATTACTTTGTATTTGGACAAGCATTGGCAGACTGTGTCACAATTAAAAAATATGTACATTTGCCACAGAGTTTACAGATAGAAAATAAAAAATGAGGAAATATGATTATTCTGTCATACTATGACTTGATCGCAGTATCTATTTCAATTGTTAATATGGAAAGATGTATCCTGTGGTCAAGCCGCAGGATGATAAAAGGATTATGCCACTAATGGTACTGGTTCTAATTTTTTTTATTATTTTTTTTATTTACTATTGTTCTCTGCGTCCTCAGCGATCTCGGCGCGAGATCTTTTTTTATTTTTAAATTATGAGTAAAACAAAAATATTTATTATACTATTTCTAATCAGTTCAATTACTTTCGCTATATTTGCATTATGGCTGAGTGAACTGCCAGAGCAATTGTTCCCGGATGATTACAGCACTGTCATACTTGATAGAAAAGGTAATATTATCAGGGCATTTCTTAATTCTAGCGAGCAATGGTGTTTTAGGCCAGAACCTGAAACAGTTATTCCGGAAAAGTTGATTAAATCTGCTGTACTATTTGAAGACAGAAGATTCTGGACTCATCCAGGAGTTGATATTTATTCAATTATAAGGGCAATTGGACAAAATCTGGGTTCTATGAAAAAAGTAAGTGGTGCAAGCACGATAACCATGCAGGTCATCCGATTAAGCACAAGAAACAAACGAACCTATTTCAATAAATTCAAGGAAATGCTACAGTCTTTACGCCTGGAACGAAATCTATCGAAAAAACAGATACTGCATTTGTATTTCAATCATGCTCCTTATGGAGGAAATATAATAGGATATGAAGCCGCTTCATGGCGTTATTTTGGAAAAACTGCACAACAATTGACATGGTCTGAATCCGCAAGTCTAGCTATTATTCCTAACACTCCTGCTCTATGGAATTCTAAACAGGGTAGAAAAAAACTGATAAATAAAAGAAATCGCCTTTTAAAAAGACTCCTGAATTCTGGAGAAATTTCAAAATCAACATATCTTCTTTCGCTTCAGGAAAAACTTCCAGAAGGCCAGATTTCATTTCCGTTTAAAGCTCCACACTTTTCCCGAATGGTTAGAAGTAAACACAAAGGCAAAACAATTAAAACAACACTGGATTCCAGTATACAGGAAAAAGTTGAGATTTCTGTCAAAAACTTCATTCATCGTATAAGTGATATCGGTATTCACAATGCAGCAGTTATAGTTTCTGAAAATCCAAGTGGAAAAATCCGTGCATATGTTGGTTCTCAAAACTACTTCGATGAAAAAAATCAGGGAAAAGTTGATGGTGTAATTGCACCAAGATCTACAGGTTCCATCCTAAAACCCTTTCTTTATGCACTTGCTATTGATAAGGGTCACATCATACCGCAAAGTCTGATAAAAGATATCCCTACTTATTTTGGAGCTTATTCACCAACAAACTATGATATGAAATATTCAGGTATTATTTCAGCGAAAGATGCTCTGATTCGATCTTTGAATGTTCCAGCAGTAAGACTTTTAGCAATGACCGGAGTTGATACGTTTTACAACATGCTTAAAAACAGCGGAATCACTACCCTGTTCAGAGGATATGACGAATATGGTCTGACATTGGTACTTGGAGGTTCAGAAGTAAAACTTTTAGAATTAGGAGGCCTGTATAACGGACTGGCAAATTCTGGAAAATTCAAATCTCTTGTCTACCTGCAAACAGAAAATAAGACTAAAGAAATCAAATTATTAAGTTCAGGATCCTGCGGAATGATACTTGATTCATTGAAAGAAGTAAAACGTCCTGGTACAGAGTTTTACTGGCATAAATTCCAGGATCATTTTCCTCTGGCCTGGAAAACCGGAACAAGTTTTGGACACCGTGATGCATGGGCAGCAGGGGTTAATCCACAATGGACAATATGTGTTTGGATAGGAAATTTTGATGGACGAGGAAATCGTGAATTAACTGGTTCAAAAACAGCAGGACCACTTTTGTTTACAATTTTCGGACAACTACCCAAGGATCCTTTAAAATTCTGGTTTGAAAAACCGGATATGGATTACAAAACAGAAAAAGTTTGTAAACAATCCGGATACAAATTCACAAATAATTGTACTGATTCCATTGATGTAAAAATTCCTTTTGAAACTTTCCTAAGACAGTGTCCATATCACAAGAGCCTGAGTTTTAATAAGAATATGACACATGAAGTCTGTTCTCGATGTTGGTCACCAGATGACAGGATCGTGCAAAAGAAACTTCTTTTTCCACCAGAAGTAGTACAATATTTAAAAGAAAGTGGGCAACCCTATTTCACGGCATTACCCCATAAAACCAGCTGTACAGCACGTCCAACTGGTAATTCAATTGATTTTATTTATCCTATAAATGGAAGTAGAATCGTGCTGCCAAGGGAACTAGATGGACAATACCAGAAAATAGTTGTAAGACTTGCAAGCAGAACTGAAAATAACAGAGTATTCTGGTATCTGGATGATAAATTTTTACTTGAGACCTCTAAAGATCATACGTTTTCACATGCATTTTCACAGGGTAAGCATAGTTTACTTGCAATTGATGCTGCCGGAAATCAGAAGAAGATCAAGTTTCATATTGAAAGAAGATGAGAAAAAATCCGTCTCAGAGAATAAGAATCACCACGAAGTCATTTCTCTATCATTGAATTAAGCAATTTTATCAAACTCTTTAACATTTTTAGGTTTATCTTGTAATGCGTTCCACAAATCCAGTTTTAATTGCATATTTAACCAGCTTTCAGGACTTGTACCAGTTGCTTCAGATATTCTCAATGCCATCATAGGACTTAAAGAAGATTTACAATTTACAAATTCTGATAATGTTTTTCTGGTGACTCCTAATTTTGATGCTGCATCAGTTATTGTTATCCCTAAAGGTTTAATAATATCTTCTAATAATATTTCACCTGGATGAGTAGGCTTTCTTTTGTTAATCATCATATCCTCCATGTTAATGATAGTCTCTATAATCAACTAAAATTGCATTTTCTTCTTCAAATCTAAATGTAACGCGCCAGTTTCCATTTACAGTAACAGACCACATCCCCTGCTCCTGTCCAATTAAAGGATGTAATTTATAACCTGGTAAATTCATATCATCAGGTTTTATAGAACAGTCAAGCCTGTCAAGAATTCTAGCTAATTTCTTGGCATGCGCTGGAATAATTCCTTTTTTATTACCTGTATAAAAAAAGTTTTCCAATCCTTTATGTTTAAACTTTTTAATCACATAGTAATTATATAACGAAACGTGCAACGTGTCAAGTTGCATCCGTGAACATTTGGAAAATATATCTGCCAAAATGTTCACTTTCCAAGATTAAACGTCTTGGACGCACCCATTATTAAGTACCGTGCCACTGCATGAAATAAACGAATTTCCGATAAATTCACGATTTTAATTCGGCATAATGGAGCTTGTCATTTTTATTTCGACAACTGTAACAGCGCTACATTACACCTTCAAACAGTTGTTTTTGAGAAAAATTGAAAGTTCACGAAATAAAAAGAAGGCTCCATTTGAATTTCCTGGAAATTGTTTATTTCAAGCCAAACACCTTATCTTTATTATTGGCCTTGTCATACAGAAATTATATGTTAATAAAGATTATGTCAAGAAAGTAGACCTGCCCCTTATAAATTTCGAATATCTGAAGACTTTCCCTTCAATCAGATATCAAAAGTAATCAGTTGGCCCTTAAAACAAGACTTTGAGCGTGAGTGTCGTTTTCAGCGGTATTTGAATAAATAGTTTACAGGCGCATTCGGGAAATTTGACTGCCCGAATGGTATGAAAAGGTGCTTAATCGTGCCAGTAGCACACGTATGAAATTATTCGGATTTCGCTAGAGGGTTAAAATCTCGTACATAAATGAAGCTGCCAATTTTAAGACTCTATCATTGGTCTGCAACTATCGAGTGGTTGTTTTTTGACATAATCATTTATCTCATAAAACATTTGTATTTTTTTTCTATCGATACTATAATTTCCACTATCATCTTCCTTTAAAAAAGGACACCCTACTGGATACGAAACTATATTCAAATCATATTTTTCTCTAAACACCTTGGTTTTTGTCTGAATTTCATTTAAATCTGGAATCAATTCTTTTCTATCCATGGTAACTATATCCTTTTTCAAATCATCTGAATAAACAATCAAGTGGTAAATATCAATATAATCATCTACTTCTTTCTCTGATTTTCCTTCTATTATTGAATTCAGATATGTTTTTATTTCGATCTTTTCAAGTTCTTCCTTTTTATGGAGCCTACCAATGGCAATCCATTCTATAATGGAAACAAATAATGCAAACAAAACTAAAATGCAAATGAAACAAATGATAAATCGAAGTAAGTTGACTAAAATTCCACCCATGAAAATTTGACCAAATATTGTAGGCTGATTATCAAAATCATTACGTTCTAACACATGTTGCCGCCCAACTTTTGCAATTTTACCGATAGGTGAATACTTAATCATCGATTGTGAATCGACAAGAGTTTTGAGTTCAACAACAAAAGCTTGCCCTTTCTCAAAAATCACTTTCTCAAATACTAGAATATTTGAATTTGATACTTTTGGATTAATATTATTCTTTAGATATTCAGATGTTGAGTTAACCAGTTTAGGATTACCAAAAATATCACAATTTTCTAATTTTAGTCCCCAGGAACCTTTAATATCATAGTATCCTTGTAGAATATCGTCATTTCCAGTATTTGAAATTTCAATCGTTACGATCTTGAGATTCCTTTTAGATTTCTGTAAGTCCTCACCTTTAAAAGTGATATGTAGATCAGGAACGCCTTTATTAATACTGAAAATATCCGCTTCTGCTATAATTCGATATGTTACTTCTGGTTTTTTTTCTTGGAAATAGCTAAAAATGGAGAATACACCAAAACAATCGCCAATATCACACCAATAAAAGACCAAGGTATTTTTGATTCTATACTTCGTTTCTTAATTTCGACCATTATTCCTCCCCTGCTCCAATTCCATAATAATATCCTTTTCGATCTGAGCATTGATGATATCTTTTCTACCTTCCGGGATCTTAATAAATTTTAATGCAGCGCTCATCTTTTCTTCAGCATCGGATCTGAATTTAAACTGCGCCCCTTCCGGAAGTGAATTAAAATAATCCCAGGCTTTCTGTCTCAATAACTTTTCCTGGTTCTTCTTTTCCTGGATAGAATCTTTCTTCTCCTGAATTATCTTGTCTTTCTTTTCCTTCACTTCTCTATTCACTTTTGCATAATCATTCTTTAATGCAAGTTTTAAATAGGCTGAATAGTTTTTATCACAGTTTTTATTGGCATATTCTATATTTGAAACCAGCTATTCACCGCTAATATACTGTTCATTTATAGCCAGCAAAATTGGTATAGAAATGTAAATTTTTTCTTTTTTTATAAACTTCTTCTGCGTTTTGAATTAGATGAAGGTTGGATTTTTCAAGGCAGTTTATGCTGAGGTGTAGTACCCTACTCCGCAAGCATAAATTGATGCAGAAAAATTCAAGATTCGCTCATTCAGAACGCAGATCAGGACGCAGAGATTATCTTTTAAAGAATACGTCTAAAAACTCCACGTCACTACTGGAATATATATTAATATTCTTCTTAAATCTAGTTCGCATGATTTCAAGTGATTTATAAAACTTATAAAAGTCTAAATCTTTACCATATGCTTCAGCCAGAATTTCAATTGTAGCCGCTTCGCCCTCACCTTTTAAAATCTCTGCATCACGCTTTGCAGAAGCAAGAAGTTCGATTTTCAACCTGTCGGCCATCGCCTTTTTTATCAATTCCATTTTTCGTCCAGTTGATCTATATTTCTTTGCCTGCTGAACTCTCTCAGTTTGCATACGTTCATAAACAGCATTTTCATTTTCTCGTGGTAAATCTGCTCTTTTAATTCTTACATCAACAATCTCTATACCAAGATCCTTACCATTTTTCCTACACTCTTTTAAGACTTTTTCGAGTATTTCATCACGTTTTGTATTTACAATATCGATCATTTTATAATTTCCACAAACATTTCGTAAAACACTGTAAATGATATCATCGATCTTACTGATAGCCAGTTCAACAGTCCTGACTTTCCGATAAAATGTCAAAAGATTTGAAATTCGCCATTTTGAATAATTATCGATTTTAAGCATCTTTTTATCTTTTGTTGTAATATCTTTTGCATCTGCATCATAGTCCTTAATACGAATATCAAAATATAAAACTTTATCAATAAAAGATGGCAGACGAAAGTGGAGTCCAGGTTGAATATCAACTCTTGATGGTTTACCAAATCGAATAATCATAGCTCGCTGGGTTTCATCAACAGTAAAAATAAATTGAGAAAGAGAAGCCAAAAGAACACCAATTATTACTAAAAGTATAGTTATTTTCTGTTCGTTCATTTTTGTGCTCCTTTCTTTTGTACAATTCCCTTAAGATCATCAAGAATGTCGTATAGCTTTTCATCAACAACAGTCAGTTTTACGTCTTTCAAGGCATCCATTACAGTTTCAAAATACAACCTGGATTTAGTAACTTCAGGAGCCTTTGCATAAGCATTATAAATTTTTAGAAACTTTTCTGCCTCACCACTTGCCTGATTAATTCTTGCTAACTTATAAGCTGTTGCTTCCTGAGTCATCTGGGCTGCAATACCTTCAGCTTTTGGAACAATATCATTATAATATGCCTGGGCTTCATTGATATATCTGTTACTGTCTTCACGAGCACTGGATACATCCTTGAAGGCTTCCATAACCTGATCAGGCGGTTTAACATCCTGGAATTTTATCTTTTCAATTCTAAATCCAATATCATAATCATCACAAATCTTTTGCAGAAGAATCTTTATTTTATCCTGTAAAGCCTGTTTCTCAGTTGTAATAGCTTTATCAAACATAGTCTGCCCAATAATCTGCCTCAAAGAAGCTTCCGCAGCCTGCTTAAGCGTTCTTTCCTGATTTTCAACTTTGAAAAGATATTTTCCAAGATTAAGGACCCTGTATTGAACAACCATCTCAATAGAAATAATATTTTCATCACCAGTCAGCATTCTGGCTTCTTCAGAAATATGGTTGTATTGAGCTGTTGGCCCCATATTAATAGTTCTAAACCCAATTTCAATACGTTTTGTTTCAGTAACTTTTAGTTTAATGACTTCTTCAATCGGCCATGGGAAATGATAATGAAGACCCTGTTCTACTTCTGGAGGTATAAAAGCTCCAAATCTTTTAACTACTGCCTGCTCATCAGGACCGATAATATAAATACCGCTCCCAAGATAAACTACAAATAACACAAGAATTATTATACCAATAATTTTTGGAGAAAGTTGTATTTCACCAGCATTGAATGACATCTTATTACCATCATCAGGATGAAGATTTACAATATTTTTCATTTAAAACTCCTTTTTATAATATAGTATTAAAAGTTACCTCTTATATACCTTATAATTAATAACGACGCAAGAATTTTATGGGAAGATTATTTTTTACGATCCAAAAGACATTGAGTTTTATCAATAGATTCCTTAATAAACTTGGCAACCTTGCTTTCAATACTGATAAATTTGATAGCTTTACGCCAGAATTCTATAGCAAGCTGATATTCCCCCATATCTTCATACGCATAGCCTATCTGGTAAAATGCATAAGAATCAGTAGGATTTATTGTAATCAACTTTTTCCATACCTTAATTGCTTCCTGGTATTTACCTGCATCATAAAATGAGATACCAAGATTATAAAGTGCAAATTCATCTTCTGGATTGATCATGCACCCTTTAGTTAATATCTTGATTGCAAGTTCCAACCTTCCTGTTTCAAGATAAATCACACCCAGCCTTGTATATGCATATACATCTTCTGGATTGATTTCAAGTGCTTTTTTAAAACTATCTGCAGCTTTTTCAAATTCCCCCTGCATTTTATAGATTACACCCAGTTTATAACATGCAAATTCATCAAAAGGATTATACAATAATACCTGCTTCAAATTTTCCAGGGCTTGCTCAAGATCATTTTCCTGAAAATATGACAGCGCAATACTGTAATAGGCCAGAGAATGTTCTTTATTTAAAACAAGGGCTTTTCTTGCATATTTAATGGATTCCATCACATTTCCAGTTACCCGGTTAATCTCTGCAAGATAATAATAAAGGTTTGGATCTCCTTCTCTTAGATTCAAAGCTTTTTCAAGAAATTCTTTTGCGTCAACGTGATTACTCCTGTACTTGGAAATAAGACCCTTATTATAATTATAGAAATAGTCGAAAGAAAAATTCTGACCATATCTGTCAAGCAAGGCTTCAGATTCATCAAGAAAACCACTATTACGGAATTCACTGATTAAAAGATGATAACATTCTTGATTTTTAGGATCTATTTCTAGAGCTTTTTTCCATTGTTCACATGCTTTACCTGATTCTCCACGTGATTTATATCCCTTTCCAAGAGCAAACCGTGTTTCTATGTGACCAGGTTTAAGTGAAATAGCCTTTTCCCATTCCTGAACAGCATCTTCAATCATACTTTTTTTCTTATAAACAGAACCAAGTTTGTAATGAGCCAACTGATTTTCAGGATCTCTGGAAACTTCTTTCTTCCACATTATCAGTTCTTTATCAAAAAAACCTTTTTTATCCTTAATAAGATCAATATAGTAATCTGCCTGCTTATCATCAGGACGGAGTTCAAGAACTCTTTCAAATTCGATCAAAGCATTATCCATATCACTTTTATTGCGATATAAACATGCCAGCAGAAAATGATTGTTGGCATCATTTGGATTATCCTTAATCTGCTCAAGAACTTCTTCGATATCACTGTCAATCTGCACTGGATTTATTTTGGAAAAATCAAGAGGTTTTTCAATGTCTGTGTCTATCTCGTCTGTTTTCTTCCAGTATTCAACTGCATCATCATAATTTCCTTTGAGATCACTGATATTTCCAAGACGAAAAAAAGCATCCTTGTATCGTGGTTCCAGTTGGATAGTCTTTTCAAAAGCAGCTCTAGCCTTATCAAGCTTTGCCAAATCATTATTAACAAGGCCTAGATAATAAAAAGAATGTGGATTAAACGGCTCTTTTACTACTGCTTTTTGAAATTCCTGATAAGCCTTTTCATACTCACTTTTTCTACGATATATAAGACCGAGAAATAAAGAAGTCTGAGGAAACAGATTTTTGTAATTCTCAACTTTTTTCAATTGCACAATCGCGGCATCAAGCATATCCTTTTTTGCATACGCGATACCAAGCTGATAATGTGCTTCAAGATTGTATGGATTAATATAAAGAACTTTTTCAAAGCGCTGAATCGCCTCTGTTGGCATATTTTTACTATTATAGATAACTCCCATATTCAGATGACCATAAATATAGTTTTCATCAATATTTAACGCCTTCTGACATGCATCCATTGCTTCATCAAGACTTCCCATTTTCATATGGATAAGACATAACTGATTCCAGCTGTATGCATCATTGGGATTTAAAATCGTAGATTTTTTAATCTCTTTTATCGCCTTTTTAAGAGTTCCCTGTTTAATATAAATAAGTGCTAATTTGTAATGTGCATAAGCATTATTAGAATTAGCCTTCAGTATTTTTCTAAAGTATTCTTCTGCAGTTTGATACTGAGCTCTTTCATAATAAAGTAGTCCAAGATTGATCAAAGAATTAACAAATTCAGGATTTAATTTAAGTGCAAGTTTAAATTGAGTTACAGCCCTGTCCCAAATCCCCTTTAATTTATAAATTGTCCCAAGATTACTATAAGCCCAGAAATAATCATTTTTTAATTCTATGCTTTCTTTAAAATAAACCATTGCCTCATTTAAGAGACCTTTTTCCTTGTAACATAGCCCGATAAAGTTTTTCGCATAAGCATCACTAGGATTAATATCCAGAGCTTTTCTGAAAGCAATAATCGCTTCATCAATTTTACCCGTAGTTTCATATGCACGACCAAGATTATAATATGCATAAAAATCCTCGGGATTCTTCGCGATTATTTTCAAACTTTCTTCAATTACTTTATCAAGACTCTTGCTTTCCATATTTACTCCCATAATTTCCCAAGATATTCAGCACCGTATCTTTGATCACCACTATGAAGAAACTCCATGATTTTTTCATTTACCGGTGGATAAAACTTCAAATCTTTCAACTTACTGATCTCAATGTATTTAGCCTGAACAATGTCAGCATCAGAAATAGAAATTCTGTCAACAGAGGATACCGCCTCGCTTACTGCAAATATAATGTGGTGAATCTGTTTTGATGCATCAGGATAAATTGTATCTGATAAAAAAAGTACCTTCTCAACTTTAACATGAATACCAGTTTCTTCCAGAAACTCTCTGAGCAATGCAACTTCAAGTGTTTCACCAACATCAACTCCGCCACCTGGCAGAAGCCAGTATTCATCATCTTTCTTTTTATGCGATACCAGTAAGATCTTATTATCACTTACCAGTACACCAGATACTCTAATCCTTTGAATCATTACCTCAAAGATTTCTCTCTCATATTTTTTAACTTCTTCATAGTCATTTTCATAACTGTCTCATTAACAATATCTTTTCCATCTGGTCCAGGTATATTTACGTTCATCTTCATCTTCATTGTAGACTTTTCGATGTCGCCATCATCCACATTAAAATACAACATTCCTTTTCCTTTACCACTAGCTTTCAACATAGGATGAGATGAGTTGATGGAAAGATCAATTTCAATAGTTGCAATCAATTTACCCCTTTTCTTTTCAATATTGATCAACTTGTTTTTATATTTCATAAACATCTGTTGAGGAAGTTCTTCTTTTCCGCTCCAGACCGCACCAATATTGATTGGTTTTTCAGGAAAAACAGTCGATGGCGCTTTAAAACTGGACTGCTGTTTAGAACCAATAACTTCCTGTTTCAATATTTTACCATTCCTGTTCTGTTCAATAATTGTAACCTGACCATCGATTTGTGTAGGTACTTCAACACCTTCTTTAAGAACCTTGCTTTTTTTGATCACAGTTTCTGATTTAATAATATTTTTATCAATATCAAGAATCTTCTTCTCAATCAGCATTTCACTATCCATTTTTGTATTCTGAACACCATCAGCGGAACTAAGTTTCATTGACATATTCATCGTCATCGTATATTCACTTGACTGCCCTACTTTTCCTCCAAGTTTAAGTGTAACAGGTCCTAAACCAGCACCTGACTGAGTAAAAGCCATACCAGCAAGCATAAGAGAGCAAATTAATAACATTGATAATTGTTTCATCCAAAAAATCCTCCTAGTTAATATTTAGTCATTATACTTAATAATAATATCTTTGTAAATAAAAGAAATTGGCCCACCCCCATGAGCGAATCTTGAAATTTTATTTTATTGTCTTTTACCTTATCTGCCGATACATCTTTTAACAGGATTTTAAAATTTTCTCAACAAAGTAATTAGAATTCAGTATTTTTTGGAGTAAGTATTTTATGAAGAAATATCAGATTGTTTGTCTAATTTCAATAGCATTCCTCATTGCCAACATCACTTTGAGCTATCCTAAAAACCTGAAAGCTTCCAGAGTTTTTAAATTTGGATATGGGCTTTATCAAGAAGAATTATATGAAGAAGCCAGCGGGCAATTTGAAAAAATCATCAAATTTTATCCCCAGTTTTCAAAGGTTTATTATGCTTATTATTTTCTTGGAGAAATCAATTTCAAGAATGAAAAATACAGTGAAGCTATCCCGTTTTATGAAAAAATAACCACCCTTTATAAAGATAAAGAGATTGTTGATGATGCAAAATATTCATTAAGTTGGTGTCACTGGAAATTAAAAGAAATAAAAAAAGCTGAAGAGTTATTATTAGATATCGTAAATTCGTATAAAACAAGTAATATATTTGAGGAAGCTGCAAATACACTTGGAGAACTGCAATTTGAAGAGAAAAAACTGGAACATGCGCTTAAAAGTTTTAACATCGTTATAAACATAGGTTCAAAAAGCAGTTTTTATGAAGGAGCTCTTTTTAAATCAGGGCTGATACATTACAAATTAAATAAATTTAAAGATGCAAAGAAAATTTTCATTGAATATCTTAAAGCATTTAAAACTGGAAAATACCACTGGGAATGTAATTTTTATCTTGCAGAATCATTATATAACATCGGAGAATATAATAAATGCAAGCCAATTTACAAAAAAATAATCGCAGAATCAAAAAATGATAAACTTGAAAATTTTTCCAATTACTCACTTTCTTTCTGTTACTACAATTTAAATGAATTTGAGGATGCTTACAAAAGTTTTGAAAGTATTTACAATTCCAAGGACACTTCAAAAGAAGAAAAAGAAGATGCCTTATATAGAATGGCAAAAACACTTTATAACCTTAAAGATTATGCAAAATCACTAAAAATCATTAAAAAATTTATTAATGAATATCCAAAAAGTAATTCACTACCTGAAATTTATATTATTGCTGGAAAAATTTATTTAAAGCAAAAAAACTTTTCCCGCGCAATATCAAATCTAAGTATTGTTACTAAGAAATATAGAAAATCCAACCTTGCTGGTGAAGCTGCATTTTTGAAAGGATCTGCATACTACCTTAGTGATAATTTCAAAGAAGCTGTCAATACATTTGAAGCATCGATTGTGAAGTGGCCAAAATCTGAATTCCTTCCAAACTCGAAATATTTCCTAGCAGAATGTCTTTTGAATCTTGAAGAATATCCAAGAGCCTTAAACAAATATCACAATGTGATAAAAGAACATCCTAAATGTGAATTTATAGAACCTGCATATTTTGCAATTGGAGAAATCTGTAAAATCCAGAATAACTATGATAAAGCCCTTGTAAATTTCAAAAAGATTAAAATAGATCAAATTCTTGCAGCTGAAGCATTAATGAAGATGGTTGATATTTATAAAGACAAACAGATGTATACCAAATGTCTTGAACTTCTGGATGAATTTCTGAAAAAGAAAAGAAGTGCTGAACAACTTGAAAATGCATATAATTTAAAAATGGAATTTGAGCATCATTTAAAAAAGTACTCTAAACTCCTGAAAACAGCCAAAGCCGCATTGGCACTTAACAAAAAAAGTCTTATTAACAACGCACTTTATTACAAAGGTTATGCCCTTTGGAAAACAGGTAAAGTCAACAGCGCAATTAAAACACTAAAGTCATTAAAAGAAAATAAGGCTAAATTTTTACTTGGAAAAATATATTGCAACGAAAAAATGGTCAATGATGGAACTGTAATACTTGAAAAACTGGCCAATGAAGTCGAAGACGAAAAACTCCTTAAAGCATCACTCGAAGAACTAGCAAGAGCTTACCAAAAATCCGGAAATCTGAAAAAAGCTCTCGATAGTAATCTAAAATTGACCATACTATTTCCCGAAAATAATAAACTGACAGAAATATACGAAAAAATTGGTACTTTCTATTCAAAACTTGGAAATAAAAAGAAGGCCATAAAGTTCTTCAACAAAATTGTCGAAAGAATTAATGACCCTAAAATTATCGAGTCAATTAATAAAAAAATAAAAACAATAAAAGAAAGTCTGTAAATGAAAAAATTATTACTAATACTGCTATCTGTTTCATTACTCTTACTAACATCAAATCTAGTAAGATGTAATGATATATACAATTTCAAAGAAATCAGCGTTGATGGAAGTGATAAGAATATTATTCCGATTGGTAAAAAAAGATTAAAGCTACTTGATCTTAACCATACTCAGAAAGATTTCCTTGCAGTTAAGAAAAATTCATTTAAATTGCCTGAACTTGATGATGGTATTGATAAGGGAACTGAAGATATTAACAACATCGGAAAGATCCGGAATTCATATTTAAAAATATTAGGGGCCACTCATGGCCGATATTTACTTGAATTGAAAGATACTTTTAATTCAAAATACTCTGACCAACTACATTATGTTCTCTTTGGAAAACGGGAAAACGGAAACGGATTTCGCGTTAATGATAATTTCACCAAATCAAGTTTTGGATTTGAAGTTGGAAATATGCTGGATGATCAAAGTGAATTAACAGGAACTTTTGAATTCCTACGTACAATAAACAGACTACCTGGTCCAATCAACAGTCCAACAACAACTGCAAAAAATGACGACCGGAATTACTCAATTGGTGGTGAATATATTAAAAAACTTTCTTCATACAACTCATTTGAAATCTCTTCAAACTACACTGGATATGATCGAAAGATATTTGAAACCAATATGAACGATAACTGGGAATACAACAACAGTTGCTTTGACCTTAAACTACAATACAACAAATACCTTATGCAAAACTCAATGCTGTCATTTGGATATTCCATGAAACATGACAGATTAAACAGAAACAATCAGGTTACATCCAACAGGCTTGATTCATTGGATACGACAATTAACAGACTTTATGTAAAAAGGGATATCAATATGGGAGAAAATTCTTTTCTAATTCTCCAGCTTGATTTTCTATATGAAACTGATCTTTCAAGCTTTATCCTACCAAAAATTGATTTTAAATATATCTTTACTGACCGCCTCAGACTCGATCTACATTATGGTAAAGGTTATGAAGGTAGAAATTTCAAAGAACTTTATCTAGACAGAACTTATGTTCCAATTCAGTCAAATCTAGGATACAAAAAGGAAGATTATCTATTTGCAATGTTTGGTCTGGATTATCAATTCGATCCTGGTTATAAAGCCTATATGAAGGTTTACAAGAAAGATTTTACCAATTATCACTATTTTGATGACACATACACAAGTGATAGATTCAATCTATCTTATACTAATGGAAAAACAACCTTTTATGGATTAAATACAGGGGCTAAATTTAAATTTTCATCAGCTTTCAGATGTGAATTCAAATACAACCTGTTATTAACAGATTACAAGGACCGCGACCTTCCAAATGTGCCAAAAAACCAGTTAGATATTGATATGGAATATGATCTTTCACCCATGATAACTCTTAAAATGGACGAAAAACTTATTGGAGAATATTACAGTGATATATCTAACACAAAGCTTGTACCAAGCATAATTCTTGTAAATTCTGAAATGCAATTCAATATAAATAACTCAACAAAACCATATATTGGTATAGAAAATATTTTTAATAAACAATACAGCATACGATATGATCATCCTGGCGAAGGGCGGGTCTATTATGCAGGTGTTGATTTTAGTTTTTAATCTACTGGAGGATATAATTTATGTTTAAACTACTTGTTGATGGCGGGATACTTATGTTTCCAATCGTCTTTGCTTCATTTTATGCAGGGGCAATTATAATCGAACGTTACAGAAATTTCAGAACTATCCGTAATGAAATTAATGATTTTTCAGCTCAAGCTATAGAAGCATTAAAATCAGAACGAACTGATATTGCTATTTCCTTATGCGAAAGAAAACACAGTAATATTCTTTCCCCAATTTTAAGAGAAACAATTACAAACAGAGACCTTGAAAAACCAGAGCTTGAAAAAAGAGTTTCCGAAGTAGCACAGCTACAGATGACTCCGCTAGAAAAAAACATGAGTACACTTTCAACTATATCCAGTGTTGCACCACTTCTAGGACTTCTCGGAACAGTTACTGGTATGATCGGTTCTTTCGGAAAAATAGCTACTGGCGGTGTTGGTAATCCAGAATTACTTGCTGATGGTATTTCACAGGCTCTTGTAACGACAGCAGCAGGACTTTTTGTTGCAATCCCAGCTTTGGTTTTCTTTAATTATCTCAATTCAAAGATCGATGAAATCGTAGTAGCAATTGAAAAAAACTGTAGAATATATATAAACCAAGTCAAAGAAAGGCTCAATTCAAATGAAGCTGCAGCGTAGGAAACTTAAATTATTAAAACTTGATCTTACTCCTCTGATAGACGTAGTATTCCTGCTATTAATCTTTTTCATGGTATCTACTTCGTTCATTAAATTGAACCAGTCAATTACACTTAACCTGCCCAAAGCAGAAAACGGGGTTGATCAACCTGCAACAGGTACGATAAGTATTGCAATTGATAAAAGTAATAAACTTTATTTTGCTGGTATTGAAGTCAAGATTGAACAGATAACAGAAAAACTGAAAGCTTCAAAAAAACTACCTGTAATCATCGAAGCTGACTCAAATTCCAGTCATGGCACTGTTATTGAAATAATAGATCTAGTTAAAAAATTTGGAATATCAGATTTTACAATTGCAACTGTAAGTAAAAAAGCATGAATAAAAAAAAATTAAAGTTCTACTTTTTGGAAGGAATGAAGAAATTAAGCTTCAAAATCCAGCAATTTATTGCTGTGATATCTGCTTTCCTCATAGAACTTTTTTTTGATATTGGCGAAGCAGTATTAAAAATCAAAAAGGAGATCGTTGTCTCCTTCATAATACATATCCTTATTTTTCTTGCATTGGGCTTCATGCTTTACAATAAAACAAAAACACCTGATAAAACTTATACTTACATGAATGTCAAATTGTTAAAAAAAGAAAAAAAGACTGAGAAAAAAATAAAAATACCGCCAAAAAAAGCAGTCAAAAAAAAGAAAAAGACTCGTAAAAAAGTTATCAGAAAGAAAAAACGAAATATCAAAAAGCGCAATAAAACAAAAAAAAGTAAGAAAAAACCCATTAAAAAGAAGAAAAAAACTGTTAGAAAAAAACTGAATCCTGTAAAACATACAAAAAAATATGTAAAGAAAAATATAAAAAACTATAAGAAAAAAAAGATACTTGTTGCAAGTACATCTTCTTTCAACAAGAAAAAAATAATTAAACATAGAAATATTGCAGTAGCAAAAAAAGAAAATATGAAACCCAGGATTCACAGAAAAATGGATTTCACTAAACGGCTACTCGTAGATGCCTTTGATGACAATAAAAAAACTGCAAAAAAACACTTTTCACTAGCAAATAAAAAATTGAGCCGTATCAATTCTGTAAAAATTCTGAATATTGATGATAAAAAAGTTGTTCAAAAATCTACATTAAAAAAGTTTAATCTACTTGCTATTGATGACCATTCCAGTAAAGCCATAAAAAAAGATAATTTAATCATCCAGGATGACAGAATCAAAAAAGCTGGAAACATAACTGTACTTGATGATACTTCTAAAAAAACAAAAAAAATAATTATTGATAATCACAATAAATACAGAAAGAAGTTTACACCACTTATTGATTCTGAAAACAGCAATGATGATAATGAAAAAGTTAAATTAAACAGTGACTATGTCGTTGATTTTTCACCTATTATAAAAAAATCTCTTACTACGGGTCCTTACACCGATGGTCTTGATAAAGCACCTGAGCTCATTGCAAGTGCAAAATTAAGATATCCTGAATGGGCTGAAAAAAAGGGAATCAGCGGAAAAATAGTCGTAAAATTATTCATCAGGGCTGCTGGAAAAATCAATAATGTCCAGGTCATCGAGCAGACAATCGGTCAGAAATTTTCAGCTTATGTCCTTCAAAACATTCGGAAATGGAAATTTAATCCACCGCTGAAGAACGGAAAAGCGGTCAATGCATGGGTAATCCAAACAATAAATTTCAGTTTAAACTAACCTGCGTCCAGAATGAGAGAATCTTGAACCTTTAAAATCAGTTCAATCCTCAATGTACAAAAGCACATCTCGAATTGACCAGATTTGAAAAATCCAACCTTCAACTCATTCAGAACGCAGGACAGTTTTATTGAAAAAGATAAGAAAAAACATCTTAGAACAGACAAAATAAATTCATAAAAATTATTCTATATAATAACTTGTATGAATAGAAATTTAAAATAGGTTTTTGAATAAATTGATATTAAATAACCTTATAGCAGTAAGGGCATCTGATCGCCCTGCTTTCAATTATTTTCATGCAGTAAGGACATTTTTTCTTGGCCTGGTCATTCTCAAGAGTTTCGTTATATATCTCTTCACTTTTCTCTGAACTCTCATATTTTATTGTTACCATTTCTGTTAGACCAAGTAATTCAAATGTCGAGAAAATTGCGGAACTCATATTATAAATTTCAAATATCCCATTAGATTGTTCAATTCTTTTAAAAGCCCTGATAATCATGCTGATTCCATTACTGGAAATAAATTTTACATTTTTAAAATCAATAATCAATTTTGTTCCAGGAACCATCGTCAAATCATCAAGGACTGTTTTTAGATTCTTAAGAGCTTTCAGATCCATACCAATATCACCAAAAAGAATAAGTCTAATATCTTTTTCAGCTTTTTTGACAATCTTGTAATCCAATTCCACGATAATTCACCTCTATAAAATATATTTCAATCTATCACATTATACAATAACTGTTGCTGATAATACAAGTCAATAATTATGAAATGAAACATAAAGTAATTCAAAAGTTGACCGATAGTAATTTAGAAATAATATTAACGAGGAAAACACTTATGAGACGTACTCTACTATTCCTGTCTCTTTTTTCATTTATAATTCTTATCTTTACCGGATGTGTCAATCCTTTATTTGATGATAACTCTACTGTTGAAGATGATATCTTTCTTTCCTATCCCAACGAAGTCAAATCCACGACTCCCGATAGCGGTGAAGGTGGAATTGTTGCTGGATCAAACCTGTACATCCGCTTTTATCGTCCAATGCATAAAAGTAAAACAGAACAGGCTTTCACAATAGATCCTGCTGTTGCTGGAGAATTTTCCTGGCCTGAAAGAACTGTTTTAAAATTTGATCCAGAGCCAAGATTTAAATGGGATCAAAAATATACGGTAACAATAAATGATACAGCTTATGATACCTATGGAAACAGGATTGGAAAAAGTCATTTCTTCACATTTTCAACACCATTTGAAAATCCGGCTGTAAGTCTGGTCTATCCTGCTAAAGATGCAATTAGCATCAATGTCAAAGATAATGTTGAGATTACTTTCTCAGAAGATATGGATAGAACATCCGTATATAACGCATTTTCAATTTCTCCATCAGTTCAGGGAGTCTTCAACTGGGATGATCTCAAACTTACATTTGATCCTAGTATTGAATTAGACAATAATACTGTATACACTGTTACAATAAGTACTGCCGCAAAGGATCTTGTAGAAAATCCTTTAAAAGCAGATTATTCTTTTTCATTTACAACTGCACCACGATCAGAGCTGGTAAAACCCACTGTAACATACGTCCAATCAACAGATAATAATATCATTAAAGTATATTTAAGCGAAAAAATAACACAGGCTACAGCTGAAAATGCCAATAGTTTTTCTGTTGATGGTGGCCTTATTATTAAAAGTCTCCATCTTGAAGAAGACCAACGGACGATAACTTTAACTACTTCAAATCAGATCGAAGCTAAAGTTTATACATTGACTATTGAGGATTTAACAGATCTTGCCGGAAATGTAATTGATACAATTCTGATTTCATTTGATGGTATTGATCCTCCCGATTTAATAAGTGCAAATCCGGTAAACTCGACTTCAATTGAATTATTGTTTTCAGAACCTTTAAAAATTGAAACTGCACAAAACATAAATAACTACTTTTTGAATCCATTCCTGAAAATAACCGGTGCAACACTTGAAATGAGCACAGAAGCAAAAGTTCTTATCTCAGTTGATCCTCAAACATCATCTCAGATTTATACACTGACTGTTAAAAACATTATGGATAAGTATGGTATTTATGTGCAGTCCAATAACTCGGTCGAATTCGAAGGAATCCCCTAACCTGCGTCCTGAATGAGCGAATCTTGAATTTTTCTGCACCAATTTATGCTTGCGGAGTAGGGTACAACACCTCAGCATAAATTGTCTTGAAAAATCCAACCTTCATCTCATTCAAAACGCAGAACAGTTAAAGTAGAAAAAAACTTAGAACAGGCCTTTCAGGCTGTTCTTAAAAAAAACCTTAACAACAAATGATCAAATAATAATATAGCTTGGTATCACTTGCAGACTGTATCCCAATACAATAACAAGAAAATAACAAATACTGATTACCGATTTGAGTTATAAAAAGCAAAATATATATAATCCTTAGATTACCAACAGTTCTCTTATCCATGTTTAATCTGTGTCTATCTGTGGCTAATTTTTGTATTCTTATTATTTTTTCTTCGTGTTTCTTCGTGTCCTTCGTGGTAAAATTTCGCTATGCAATCTAAAACTTTAACATTCGGGATCTGTATATTCCTGGGTTCTTTTCTGCTTTTTCTAATTCAACCGATGATCGGAAAAATGGTTTTACCATACTGGGGTGGAACTTCAGCGGTATGGAATACTTGCATGTTTTTTTTCCAACTTGTACTCCTTGCCGGATATTATTATGTTCACAAAATAACAAGGATTACTGGATTAAAAAAATCTCTTATCATACATATTTTCATCCTTTTAATCCCAATAATTGTACTTCCCCTTGCTATCAATAATTTTATTCCAGAAAATACCAGCAATTTCCAGAATCTAAGGCTTCTTTTTCAACTTTTTATGGTTGCTGGAATACCTGTATTCGCAGTTTCGTGCAATGCTCCGCTTATCCAGAAAATCTTTGCAGAGTTATCGGAAAACGCTTCAGCAAATCCTTATATTCTTTATTCTGCAAGTAATGCTGGATCTTTTTTAGCACTGATCATATATCCAATCATTATTGAACCTGTGTTTACCCTCAAAAATCAGAATCTCTTATGGTCATTTATATTTCTGCTTTATATCCTGCTTTTTTTTTATATTATTTTCAAATTTTGGAAAAAAAAAGGAAATGTCATAGTTCAGAACACAACTGCTCCTTGTGACATTGAAAAAAACCTTAATTTACATTCTAAATTAAAGATAATCACAATGGCATTTATTCCATCAAGTCTGATGCTTGGAGTAACTGCACATATTACAACTGATTTTACTCCAGTACCATTGCTATGGATCTTGCCACTTGCTTTGTATCTTCTCACATACATAATCAGTTTTTCAGGTAAATATTCATCTAAAATGCTGTGGATTACTAAATTCCTGCCTTATATTGTCCTTCCGGTTGTACTTTTTAATTTTACCGAATTAAAGCAGATGAACTGGATTCTAATTCCTGTTCATCTTTCACTTTTCTTCCTTTTAGCACTTCTATGTCATAATAAACTGTATAGCCTGAGACCGGATTCAAAATTCCTCACAGATTATTATCTTTCAATTTCAGTTGGTGGTGTTCTGGGAGGATTGTTCAATTCTGTCCTGGCTATAGCAATTTTTAATTCTGTAGCGGAATATCCTATTCTAATTATTATTGCACTGATTTTTAGAAACAGCCATGAGAAAAATTATAAAAATCGATTATTAGATATCGTACTTCCAGCATTAATGCTTATAGCTGGAATATTTATAATCAAATTAATTCTGCACACAGGAATAAATGATAAAACAGTCATATTCATGCTCCTTTTTGGGATTCCAACAGTAGCCTGTTTTGCTGCAAAAGACTATCCATTAAGATTCGCATTATGCGTTGGAACTTTATTTATTGTCCTTCCTCTCTGGATCTCCGAAAATGATGGACAGGTTATCTATAGATCACGAAATTTTTTTAGTGTGAAAAGAATTGAAAAAGCTAAAAACAATTACCATATTTTTATTCATGGTAATACATGGCATGGAGTACAGGATCAACAAATATCCAACAATTCAGTTCCAGGAATCTACTATCACCCCAAAGGACCTCTTGGTGATATCTTCAGTCTAATCAGAAATCAGAAGAAAATTTTTGATGTTGGGGTTATTGGTTTAGGTGTTGGTGCTATGGCATATTATGGAAATAAAGGTGAACAATGGAAGTTTTATGAAATTGACCCTGACGTAATCGATATCGCATTAAATCCTGATTTTTTCTCTTTTGTAAAAAAATCTAACGCAAATATCAAACTTATACAAGGAGATGGAAGATTATGTATTAAAAAAGAGAAAAATCACTACTTTGATATTATAATCCTCGACGCATTCAGTTCTGACTCTATTCCATCTCATCTTATAACACTTGAGGCTATTGAATTGTACAAAAAAAAGCTGAAGCCTGGCGGAATTATAATTTTCCATATATCAAATCGATTTCTTAACATTGAGCCTCTTCTTGCTGCATTATCAGAAAAAGTTAATTTGAAATTCATCTGTCGCTTTGAAGTTGCTCTTAACGAAGAAGATAACAAGGAGTACAGAGTTGCTGCAAATTATGCTGTCATGTCACAAGATGAAATTTTTATTGGTTCGCTTAGCGAAATCGACGAATGGCGAAGTCTAAAACCCAGTGATAACTTTAAAATTTGGACAGATCAATATTCAAATCTTCTCTCAATTTTGAGATGGTCAGAATAATATATATTTCATACCATTGTCATATTTCTTATTTCCATTATAATAGTATAAAGATATAAAATATTTAATGCGGAGGTTTTATGCATTTTCTATCTCTAAAAAATATTCTGGTTTTAGCAGTACTTTTCATTTTCATTCTCAATGTGCCTGTTTCAGCACGTCAATCAAATGGATACAATGTTTATTTCGGGCTTTTTCATGCTCATAATTCAGAAGGCGGAGATGACAATAAACAGGTAAATGCTACAATAGAGAAAGCATACACATTTGCTAGAGACAAAGGAAAACTGGATTTCTTTGGGCTTTCCCCTCATTCTCATATGGTAAGTAATGAATTCCATCAGAGATTGAAAAATGAAAGTTCAAATTTTAAGAAATCTGACTTCGCTGTAACCTATGGTGGCGAATGGGGAGTAATGAGTGTTACTGGACATATCGGAACACTTTTTTCTAAAAACATGCTTTGTGATAAGATTCCTACCTATGATAATCAATATTTACACCTTCAAAAATATTTTGATTTCCTTTCCAATGATAAAAAAGCAATCGGTATTTTAAATCATCCTGAAACCTTTGATTTTGGATATTACTATAACCCTATAATGGATGATCGCATAGTTGCAGTTGAACTTTTTAATGGTTCTGCCTTTGCTACAAGGCTTGATGCTCCACGAAAAAGCCTGGATTACGAAGATCAATTCCTCATTCTTTTAAATCGCGGCTGGCATCTCGCAGCTGTAGCAAACCAGGACAACCATTTTATGACATGGGGACTTGCTACAAATACAATGACAGGAATTCTTGCTGACAAATTAAATTCTGAAGAAATAAGAAAAGCAATGATAGCTGGAAGAACATTCGCAACACAGGATAGAAATCTATCAGTTGTTCTAACTGCAAAATGTGATGGAAATGAATATTTAATGGGAGAAAGGGTCTTTAATCAAGGCAAGCGTGGAAATGCAATTATTACAGTCACTTGTGATGATCCCGATGGAGAAATACCAAAATCGATTACACTTTTTACGGATTCAGTCGATTGTGGTGCACTCGGAAAAAAAGTTGCAAGTTCAACAGATTCTAATACACTTAAATTTGAGACTCCTCTCGATTTTACAGATAGGTTTTATGTTGCTCAGATCATTCAAGCCGATGGTGAACATGCATGGACAAGCCCAATCTGGATTACACGGATGTCTGAGTTTCAAGTCGAGCTGGTAAAGCTTATGATTGCAAAAAAACAAATGGAATCGGTAAAGAAACATTTGAAGTATTTGACATCCCGGGATGAATTAAAGAAACATCTTTCTGAAGCACTTGAATATCTCATGACTATTGAAAAAACGTATTCCAGTAAGATCTATCCAAAAATCCTAAAGGCAAAAGGAAATAAACTACGCAAAATTCTTGATGAATGTAGTATTTTCTTAGAAAATGTTGAAATTTATGACGCTATACTCTTTTTTAAAGATTTGAAAAAAATCACCTCACAGATTGCTTTAACTTCTGTTGAAGGCGAATATGTCAAACAATTCATTACTGAAACAAATAAGAAGTTTAAATCTATTAAAGTCAATGAAGCACATCTTATTAAACTTGCAACTGAATTTAAAACAGCTAAAAATTACAACACGGCAGCGATGATTTACCATACTCTTGTTGACAAATTTCCTGAAAAAGCAGACCAATACAATCTGGATCTGATTGCAATTTATAGTTCACTTGAAGCTCACCACAGTGCCATTTCCATGGGTGATGAAATCCTTAGTAATCCTAACCTGGATAAGGGTACTGCTATAGATGCATATCTTGCTAAAGCCCTGGCTTATAAAAGAATATCATCTGGTCCTGGTGCCGCCCCTATGAAACTTGCTGCTTTGGAACAGTCTCTACTACAATATCAGCAATTGTTGAAAGATTATCCTAGAATTGAGCGTGAGAGGAAGTCCATGATTGAAGAATTGATTGGAGATACTTATAAAAAATTGATGTCCAAGAAAAAAGAGCAAAAGAAAAAAATGTTTGTTCAAACTATCAAATTTTATAATAAAGCACTCAAGAGGACCAAGGTTGTTGATACCATGCTGAAACTTCATTCAAAAATCAGTGGTGCAACATTGGGATTTGATACAAGTAATGATGCTATACTTGAGGCAATTGAGAATTTTAAAACTCTCATGACTTCTTATACTGATAATGATGACACTTTTGGTTTTCTTAAAAATATCAGTGACCTTTACCTTAAACTGGCTAAAAAAGATAAGGCAAAAAGAAAAGAATATCTTAAAGAATCTGTTAAATATGCCAGGGATTATTTAAAACAGGTAAATCCTAGAACTAAAGAAGCAATTAACTATCATCTTGGAACTATCCACAAGATGATGGGTCAAAACAGTAAAGCTCTTGCCTATTTCCAGAAAATAGAAAAGGAAAACTGGGCTTCAAGAAAACTTGAGATTTCTCTTTTTCAAATTGCATTATGTTATGAATCAATGAAAAGAAACGAAGACGCTTTAAAGGTATGTAACAGACTTTATAAAAAGTTTCCAAACTTTGACCTGTGTTTTAAAAATTCAAAAAAGAAAGATACTGGAAATCCAAAAGATTCTATCGTTTACTTGATGATTAGAAGACTTAAAGGTAAGATAGCAAAACTAGATATGGATTTAAGCGGGATGGACGCTGATATGGAAGTTGAAGCAGAAGATCCAATTATGGATCTTGATTGCCAGTAAAAAATATATTAGCCACAATTCAACACAGATAAAATACGGACTAGCTCTACGTGTTAATTACTTAAATGAGTTTTAAAGTATTATAATTGAATTCTCTTTTGTCAATTACAACCTGAATGATAAATTCGCGTAGTTTTCTGTTGTCTATTATTTTATAGAAATCTTTGCTGATTATAAACTGTTTGAATTTGTTTTCAAAAGTCTTGTAACTTTCTCTTCGATTCCGATTAAAACTTTTTCTGCTATTATATAACCACTTTGAATAGCCAGACACACCTTTTTTAAGTGCTCCGATATCAATCCCCCTGTTACTGTAAAGAGAAACCATATGGTGAAGAAGAATATAGATTTCATCATAAAGTGGAAATGAATTTTTATAAATATAATGTGGAATTTCCATTGGTATTTCCAAGTCAGAAAATATCCTGTTCACCCTTTTATTCAATAATTGGGAATAATCACGTTTAGGAGATCCTGACTGTCTATTTTCACAATAAAGATCTTTATATTTATCAATTAAATCTGGAAAGTTTCTTGAAATCATTTCAAAATATGTTTCTTTTTGACAGCCTGGTCTAAGGGTTAAACCTCCAGGAATTACAAAATCCACTCCAATTGATTTTAGAGCTGATCCAAGTTTTCCAATACTCTCCTCGCCATCTGTGATAAATGGTAGAAATGGCATTGCCAATACTCCAACATACATCTTTTTATCTTTATATTGCTTTATAGCGTCCAATCTTTTTTTGGTATTTGATGCTCCGGGTTCAATAAGTTCCATAGTCTCACAGTCTATAGATGTAAGAGAAACCATTAATATAAACGAACTGTTTTTATGCACTTTTTCCCATAGTTTCAAATCCCTGAGAACAAGAGAAGATTTTGTTAAAACTGCAGCTCCTAGAGAAGATGTCTGGATTATTTCAGCAACTCCCCTCATAAGACTTTCTTCTTCCTCAACTGGTTGATAAGGGTCACTGACTCCAGAACCAATAGAAATTATTCCAGGTTCACGAATATTTTTAATATTTGATTCTAATACGCTACAAAGATTTTTTCGGATCTTTATGTCCTTTTCAAAATCACCTTCAACATAATATTTTTCTGCACGGCCATCACAGTATTTACAAGCATGCTGGCAAGCCACATATGGAGAAACACTATATCTACATGCAAACATTGGAGATGGCATCTGGCTTTTTCTCAAAGCAGTATTAATAGTTATATATTTTTTGTTGATCATTTTAATATTGGACAGGCACAGGGGCCTGTCCCTACAGTTTTTATTTATCTTTTATCACCTATTCCCTGCGTTCTGAATGAGATGAAGATTGGATTATTCAGTATCCGGGTAGGCCGAGGCGCACTATTGTGCGTTGAGGTCTGAAATGATACTGAATAATTCAATATTCGCTCAATCAGGACTCAGGGATATTTATTCCCATTATACGCATCAAAGCTATTGCATTCCTACATGAACATAGCCCATCAGTCAAACTGTAATCAAAAGCTAACTGTCCATCGTTTACAGTTCCATTAAAACAATAATTTGCTACATTCTGTTCAAAGCTTTTTTCCAAATCTCCGAGCTTAAGATCATGAGTTGCTATAATACAAAATACTTTTTCTTTGATTAACTGCTCTAAAAGCGCAACTGCACCTGCGTGTCCGTCTTCAGAATTGGTACCTTTTAAAATCTCATCAAAAAGCATATATATATTTTTTTTTGATTCAATAGCATCTAAAACCATCCTGATCCTTTCAAGTTCTGCATAAAATGATGACACTCCTTTTTCAAGTGAATCTCTTGAACTCATGCCAGTATATAGAAAAACCGGACTCATACTGCACAAGGACGCGCACACCGGACCACCACATAAACCCAACACCATATTCACTCCTATAGTCCTTAAAAACGTGCTCTTCCCAGACATATTTGATCCAGTAATTATCGTTACGACATTGTCATCTCCCTGCTTATAATCATTACAAACCCGCTTTTCTTTTATAATCAGAGGATGTCCAAGATTTTTGGCAGAAAAATTAAAAAAACCATCAGTTATTTCAGGAAAACACCAGTCAGGGTTTTCGTAATACAGACATGATAAACTACTTAATGTTTCAAACTCACCAATTATTTCTATCCAGCCAGCCAGATCATTTCCAACGGTCAATTTCCATTTTTCAAGTAAATTCACAAAATACAGATCCCAGAGAAAAAACCAGTTAAAAGGAAGATGTATCATTGATTTACGAAGATCCAGCCAGCCAAGTAATCGTGTCAGTTTCTTAATATGAACTGGGGCACAATAGTTATTACTCATTAGTTTCATTTTTAAATCGATCAGTTTTTCAGAATCAAAATCTTCATTTGAAATATGTTCAAACAATTTCAAATATGTATTTAATGTACGAGCCATACCACATGTTTTGGAATATAGTTCAGCTACATATTTTTCACTGAATAAAATAACAAGGAGATTGATAATAAGAAATAATGATGGAATACTGGCTGGAATAACTAAAAATGATAAAAAATATGTAACTGGCAACATCAATCTAAGCAGATTTACTATAATTCTAATACTTTTTGAATTATTAAGAATAGGTTCAAGCGCTAACCATTTTAACAGACCAGTTGGATTTCTTGAAGACTCTTTCTCAAGCAAACCAATTACCTCTAATTCCTGTCTCCAGTCTATTTTTTGACTCAAAACTTTAACTGCTTCCTGGCGACATTTGATCTCAATTTCTGTTTCAGGAGTTTTCAGCCAATCAGCAAG
Organism: Candidatus Muiribacteriota bacterium; assembly: GCA_030633305.1. GTDB lineage: Bacteria > Muiribacteriota > DAOVTB01 > DAOVTB01 > DAOVTB01 > DAOVTB01. The sequence goes on along the minus strand of DAOVTB010000021.1, from coordinate 4,498 downwards.
ACATAGTTTCCCATGATATGTTTGTGCCCTGTTAATATATTGATAAAGTGAGCCTGGTCCAAAAATGTCCAGATCCACGGTATAAGGATGAGACGAATCCATAAATTCAGTTCCAGGATATAATTCGCCATGAAGTCCATGTAACTTATCTATTTCAATCCTGTTGATCTCGCAAAGAGCTTTGTAATAATCCTTTCTTCTTATTACTTTTTCATGCACTATGAAAATAATACTGAACAAGGCTGTAGCAGAAAACAAATAATATTTCAGATAATGACTTCTACTTTCGATTAGATAGACAATAAAAAAAACTGAAAACAGAAAAAGCACCATCCGTATTATTGATAATAACTGATGGCGTTTTTCCTTTTTTTTTAATTCTATCTGATATTTTTCAAAACGTTCTTTGTAAATTTCAATCACAAAATATTACCCACATTAAAGTGTTTTATAAATCCTTAGTCTCCAAAACATCCTTATAGGTAACCTGACCACGACCTTCCTGCTCATGATCTATTGCAAGTCGTAGATATGGCAGCATTGGTTTAACCCTTTCTGACCTGAGAAAGCTATCAATATTATCCAGTTTGTTAATACTGACATCATTTTTTAATGATTCAAAACTCTCGGCCAAAGCTTTTTCAAAGCTGCTTATTATATCTTCACTACTGAATCCTTCAGCTACGTATTCTGATTTACCCATTTTTTCAGATTCTACAGGAAAAACATCCTGCCACAAGATAAACTCTGCAATATTCCCTTTTACAACAAAATCGTTTATTTTCCCCTTGAGTTTAAGACGATTAGCCAAAGTCAAACGTGAGATCTGATAAATTCTCCTGATAAGTCTATTATCAACAAGTTCATGATATGGTATTTCAACAGTCACAGTTTTCCCTTTCTTATAAAGATCAATACTAAGAGTTTTATTACTACCATATATTTCAGTAATCATATAATGAAAACATTTCATGAATATCTTTTCTTTTTCAACACCATTATTCCCAATCATATGAAAATTTCTAAAGTAAATCTTAAAATTTCTTCTAAAAAGTGCTCTAAAAATCCTCTTGATTTCATCATCTGAACTGATTTTATCCCAATTTTTGTGATATCTTCCAGTCTTCATCAAATACTCTACAATCAAAAACTTTGTCCTCTCAGATGGTCCGTGTTTAACTGTAAACTGGTTTATATTTTCAGGATCAAAAACAAAAAGCGGTCTCAAAAGTATTTTATTTGTTTCTCTATCATAACCATAAATCTCAGTAATCTCGGTAATTCGTCTAACGTTATCATGAAATTTCACAATCTGTACAGCAAGGTTCAATCCAGCAACAATCATTCGACCTACAGATTGAAGAGGAAGATTTGGATTTGCTTCAATAAGCATATTTTCAAGACGAACCATAAGATCTTCAGTATTATTAGCATGAATTGTAGAAAGACATCCACGGTGACCTGTATTCATAGCATTCAACATATCAAGAGCTTCAGGTCCACGGACCTCTCCAATGATGATCCTGTCTGGCCTTTTACGTAAAGCCAGCCTTATTATTTCTCTTATTCCCAACGTCATTTTTTCAGATTTTGAAAACCTGGTTTCAAAACATTCCATATTTTCAGCAGGAATCAGTTCTTCCTTGTCCAGTCTTCCAATAAGATCAGGAATAACTTCCCTGTGTTTTATCTTAAGCTCTGCAGTATCTTCCACAGTAATAATTCGTTCATTAAGTGGTACACAGGATGCTAAAAGATTCAAAAGTGTTGTCTTTCCTGCGCCTGTAGAACCGCTGACGATAAGATTCAAACCTGATTTTATAAAAAGATCAAGGCAAACTGCGATCTCCATGTTCATAGTCTCGTATCTTACAAGATCTTCGAAATCAAGTTGTGGAACAACAAATTTACGAATTGTCAGAGTAGCCCCATGAATTGATAATGGTGGAAGAGTTGCAGAGATTCTTGATCCATCTCTTAATCGTGTTTCAACATATGGTTTTACCTCGTTAAGTTCTTTTCCCGAAAACCGTAAAATACGACTGACAATCAACATCAAATGTTCTTCAGTATCAAACCTGACTGGTGTTTTTACAAGCCTACCCTTTAACTCGATGTATATATCATTAAATCTACTGACAAGGATATCTGTTATCCTCATGTCATTGAGCAAAGGTTGAATGGGACCCATCGCAAAATGAGAATATGTCACATCGTGCAATATCATGTCCTCAGTTACTGGATGTAGGGTTAATCTGATCCTTTTAGATTCTTTTTTCAGCAAAATTTTTAATTGTTTCTTTGAGTCCAGCTTAATATTATTAAAACTATCAATTGCTTTATGTGCTTTTGCATCCTGATGAAAAAAATATTCATCCCTGTTAGAATATTTCATATCAAGAAAATGGAGCAGTTTAGTAGATAATGAACGTTTTAACTCGCGGATTGCAGGGAATTTACTACAAAAATCATACCAGTACATCCATGCAAACAAGTCATCTTTTCCTGAAGTTACTTTCTCAACTAATGATTTTTCACTTTTTCGTAGATCTGACTCCTGAATCTTTGTTGAAATAAAATATTTGATTATCTTGACTACAGATTCAAAATGGTCATTCTGGTATTTAATTTCAAGACCACCAGCATCAGTGATTTCCTGATTTATCTTAGCATCATTCTCCCTGTTCATAATCAGAACAGGGGTTGAATACAAATCAACATTTTTCTTTAGTTCACGACAGACTCTAATAGCATCAATTGTAGGATGTTGATAAAGCAAAAGAACAAGATTTGGTTCAAGTTTTCCTGCCTTGATAATTATATCTTCAGTGGAAGTAAATCCATAAACATCACAGTCCAATGCTAAAAGCTCATGTTTTAATATTGAAGTTGTCGTCCCTTCTTTTTTGCTAAAGATTATACGAAATTTATCCATATGGACCTCATTTATTTTAATATTTTAAAACTTTAGTATATTCATATATTGCTATTCTGTCAACAAATTTATGGCTACAAAAAATAAGACTGTACGATAAAACATTGCATTTTAAAACGTTTAATTATATAATTATTCACATTCAAATTGACAAAGATAGTTTACCATGTTCAAAAAAATTTATGCTTTTATTAAAAAACTTTATCCCTTATTTTATATATATTTAATAATTCCTATAGTTTTTTGCCTTATTCTTGTCGATTTTGTTGAATCTTATACATTGATTGACCCAGATTTACTAAGGCAGGAAACTAATAAATGTATTTCATCTCTTAAATCAGGCAAAACCTTCAAAGTAAGAGAAGATATATCACAGAAAACAAAGCTCCCAAATATTTTTTCTTTAAAAATATTGAGTTTTGGAAATACAAATAAAAATTTTCGATTCAGATTAACTTCCGGAAGAAATAGCAGCTTAAGGAAGAACTATCCATACCTGTATTTATTGACAGATATTCGTATTTTTTTACTTATTACATTCCTCTGGATGTTCCCGATTTATCGTTATAATTTTTCAAAAAAATATAATGCTTTTGATAAAATCCAGAGCAGAATTGTTAATCTACCAATTTTTTTATTTATTTTCGTATGGATTATAACAATTTATATGCTTTGTATAAAATTATTTTTTTATGAAGTGGTTTTCAAAGTTCTTCCTTTAAGAGTCATTCTTTTATATGCTTTAACATCAGCAATATTTGGTTGTTTTTTAAGTTTTTTTTATATTACTCTACTTTTAAGATATATAAACAATAATATAGCTTTGCCATATTTCAAAAAAAATAAACCATATTCTCTAAAAAAAGGAATTCCAATTACTTTGACTTGTAGAATCACCTTGATGATTATATCTCTTGGGGTTGTTCCAACTTTACTTGGAATTTTTATCCCTCTTTCATTTAACGAAAATCTAATCAGAGGTAATTATAACAGTCTTTATATTCTACAAAACATAAACCTGCTTATACCACTTCTTTTCATGATAATAATTGGGGCATATTTTTTCATAGCTCAAGTTATAACAATTATTTCTTTCAGATCCGGTATTCAAAAACCAATTAATGGACTTATTGGTCGTATGAAACTTGTCAGTCAAAATCAGCTGGATTGTAAAATGCCTGTTCTCTATACAGATGAAATAGGTCAACTTAATGGACATTTAAACACCATGCTGGATAGTCTTATTGAGCAGAAGAACATTAAAGCAAAATTCGGAAAATTTGTTTCAGAAGAAATTGCCAATAAAATAATCGAAACAGAAAAAGCAAATTTGATAAGTGAAGTAATCAACGCTACTGTACTATTCTCTGATATCAGGAATTTCACTCCATTTTCTGAAAAACTCAATCCTACTGAATTAGTTGAATTTTTAAATTTATATTTTTCATACATGGTAAAGCCGATTCATGCTAATTTAGGTCTCATCAATAAGTTCATAGGTGATGCAATAATGGTCATCTTCAGTCCAAATTTCGGAGTTGAAAATCATGCTACATCTGCAGT
>DAOVTB010000099.1 GCA_030633305.1 Candidatus Muiribacteriota bacterium | reverse complement strand
GAAAACAGTACTGATCTGGATGCAACAAACATAGCTCTGGTTGGTGCCGCAACATTGCGGGATGCTGCTGGAAACAACACTACTGTTGCCTTGCCTTCAACAACCATTGCGGATCAAAGTGATATCGTCGTGGACGATACTGCTCCTACACCAACAATCACAGCACCATCGACAACATGTAATTCACCATACATCGCTACAATCGACTTTAGCGAAAAAGTTACTGGTTTTGATGCAACTGGTGTAGCAGTAACAAACGGTACTGCAGCGAATGCACAGGAACTTGAAGATGGAAGTTATTATGTTGAGATCACACCTACAAACGAAGGTACTGTCAATGTCGATTTTAATCATGCTGGAATAGCAGATTTAGCAGGTAATGCATGTGCAGATGCTGTTGCTGTTGATACCATATTCGATAATGGCCAGATTCCAACTATACTTTCAGGTTATGTAAAACTCGACAATACTTCAATGACAGTACACTTCGGTGAAGGAGTTTTTAATAACTCAGGAGGAGCTGTCACAACTTCAGATTTTACATTTACAACAAATAGCGCTGCTTCTTTCGATACAGTAACAAAACTTGATGGTAATCCACTAGTAGGAGGAGAAACAGCAATTCGTTTCAACCTCACTCCTGGTGTTACTTTAGATTCTCATACACTTTCTTTTGCTCCAGCAGATGATTCTTCTATATTTGATGGTAGCGGAAATGCAATGCTTGAAACGGAAACAACAGGGACACAATATTTCAATGATCCGATTTTTGCAAATTACTTAAATATTAGTAATAATGCCTGGACAGAAGTTGGTACAGAAGGAAATATTTTAGCTGGTGGTATAACACATACTGCTGATGGGTCAGACTGTTGTCAGTTTGAAAATCCAACAACAGATTATGCTGGACGAGGTATTCAAACTAATAAAATTCCAGTTATTGCTGGCACACCTTATACTTATAACCTTTATACATATGCAGCTAATGAAGTTGTGTTAGGCGACATAACAGATATAAAAATCAATGTTAATGTTTCTTATAGTGATGGAAGTAATACTACTCTCAGTTTACAAAATCCTTCAGTTCAGGGTAGCTGGACACCTGCAGCTTTGGTATTCACTCATACTGCGCCAGCTGGAACAACATGGGTTAAAATAAGGATTATGGGTAAAAATGATCCCGGTAACATTAATGATATTTACGTTGATGATCTTACTATGTCACCATAATCTACTTGAAAATTTAGATTTAAAAAGAAAAGAGAGTAGTGTTTTATCAGCTGCTCTCTTTTTTTGTAGAAACGCCCAGATGCGGATAAGGTAACCAGGGCAATTGAATTCTACATCCTCACAACTCGAATTAAAGCCCATCTGGCACCAAATAGTGCATATGTGTCTTAGTATTTTCGTTTAACCTTTTCTCAAAATGAGATCTGGACACTGCGTCGCATATTTCGAAAAAATTAGGAGGGGTATAATTAAAACTATATGATTAGTTTGAAATAAATAAGTGTCTAGGAATTTAATTGGAGCCTTCTTTTTTGTTTTCCTAAAATGTTGCTCTGAAAAAAAGACAAGCTCCAATTTAGAGATTTGAAGCGCAAAATTTCTGGACACTTATTTATTCAAACTGCCATACATCGATTTTGAAAGTTTTATGGTAACTTTGCATTTCAGCATTTAATTATTTAAACCGAATCTGGCGCATTAAACCTGTACCATTTTACTAATTCTGGTAAATTGAATTTATCTGGCGCGGGGTTCAGGGGACTGAGTCGCAATGCACTTCTATACAAATTTTGACAGAAACAACTTATCTGGCGCGGGGGTCAGGAGACTATGAATTTTTTTGAACCTCAAAGAAAATTAAAGTCCATCTTACCCCTTTTATATTAACTATGTTTGTCCTCTTTCTTCCCTGTGTCCTCTGTGGTTAAGTCTCATCTTCTTTCTTTTCCCTTTCAATCAGTATACAAAATCATTTAATCTGTTATAATTGTCAAAGATATTAATATTATAAGTGAGGAATCCATGAAATTTACTTTTAAAACACTCATTCTAATTTTAACGCTGGTCTTTGCAACATCGTTTGTACATGCTGAAATCAAGCTTAATGTTTTAGAAACTGCAAATTTATCAAAATATTATAAACCAATTGCACCTTGGACTGGACTACTTATTATGCCTGATAAATCTGAAAGAGAACCTGATGGGTCTGTTTTTATACAGGTCAGAAACTCTCCAAAAAAGGGAATGATCGGAAAAATCCTTAGATTAAGGTGGGAAAAAACTGATTGGTACAATACATACCGACCAAACGTTAATATCAGTAAGGCAACTTTAGCTAAAGAAGCGAAAAAAGGTCTTACATTACCTCATAGATTAAATGGCTTAAAACATGTAAGCGCACTTGAATCACTGGCCGGAGCAAGAAAACGGGATGTTACTGAAGTAATTCTGAAAAACCCGGTTTTCAAAAACAACAGTCTTTACATAAATTCTGCACCTGTGCAAATCGTTGGAAATCAACATGCACTTGTAAAATTTATAGGAAAGGCTGATGGTGAAATGAGAAAGGCTATCCATTATAACCCTAAAATCGGAAAATTTGATCCGAAATTAGGAGAAATGGTTAAAATCCCTGTAACTGGGACTTATCCTAAAGGAAAAAAAATTGTTACTTCAACTATTGACATTGAAAAATCTGATCTGAATAATACTGGATGGTATGCATATGGACGAAAAATTGATGGCGTTTTTTGCATTACTGCACTTGCACCAAGAAAAATGTTCCAGATAGGTGCTGATATGTCCATTGTAGGAAGTAAAGACAACAAACATTATATTGGTAAGGTTCATCATAAAAATGTGTTTCCAGGCTTTAACAGACGAACTGAAATGGTACCAGATGCATCCCTTGGATTTGCAAACAGAAATAACACATGGAAACTAGGTACAAAAGGATTTGTAGTACACCTGTTTGGTGACTATCTCATACCAGGAAAAAAATTACCAAAAATTGCGACTGGTCATCTTTCATTTGGAATTGCTGAAGTAGTAACTGATCCTTTTACAGGGCAGCCAAGATTCCAGATCGAATACAAACAGGTCTATGCACATACTGCGATCGGCATTGTCGCTGGTTCAGCTATGTGGCATTGTTTTTCGGGAAGTCTATTAAGGGGTTGGATGTACGCTCTTCCAATATCTGATACGATTATAAGAATACCAGAAATGGAACCATACAATATAGACGGTTGGATTGTATCACCTTATGATGGTCTTGAAGCCGAACTGGAAAGGATGATGGCAATTTATCGAACTGGAGCTGGTACTGGTGTTTCTGATGTACGCCCAGATGTTTCCTGTGTTCAAGATTCAAATAGTGCTCTGTATTCTGCACTTGTAAAATTTATTGAAAAAGTGAAGAATAATCCTAAAACCAAAAACTGGCTTGCAAACAAATCAACAAAAGCCTCAGAAGTCAAACGATTTGAAAACCTCGTAAGACTTGTAAAAAAGGTTAAAGATAAATTAACATCGTTTGGTTTATTGCAGAGCAACTGGAAAAATTTTATAAGAAACCCTCTCGGTTCAAGAAAAGCAGGTAAAGTTAAGAAAATAATTGATGCTCTCCTGTCAATCGGAACAGTTTTTCCAAGAAGATCTCATGATACTCTTTTAAAACTTGGTGCTGATCAGGGTTATGCAATATGGTCAATTTATACAGCAAATGTTGGTGGAGTTATAAAAGGTCTGAAGCCTTTAACCCCGCAATCAGTTTTAATAAGAAAATAAAATATCAATATATAGAGGCAATAATGAAAAAATCATTCAGAACGTTTGTTCTAATCTTAACACTTCTCTTTGTATCAACACTTGTACATGCTGAAATCAAACTTAATAACATGGAAACAGTTGATCTAGCCAAATATTATCGTCCTGTCGCACCATGGACAGGACTTCTCATAATGCCTGATAATTCTGAGCGCGAACCAGATGGATCTGTTTTTATACAGGTTAGAAATTCGCCCAGAAAAGAATTGATTGGAAAAATCCTCAGGCTTCGATGGATAAATTCTACATGGTTTGATATATACAGACAGGATGTAAATATCAGTAGCTCTACTTCTAAAAAAGAGAAGAAAAATAATCTAACATTACCTTACAGACTAAACGGACTGAAAAAAGTAAGTGCATTAGAATCTCTTGCTGGTGCAAGACTAAGAGATATAACTGAAGTAATTATTAAAAAACCTGCCTATAGAAACAACAGTCTGTACATTGAGAGTGCTCCTGTACAAATCATTGGAACTCAACACGCACTTGTAAAGTTTATAGATCCTGCAAATGGTGATATGAGAAAGATAATTCATTACAATCCAAAAACAGGAGAATTTGATCACAAGATTGCTGAAACAGTTAAAATTCCTGAAACAAATCTATCTCCTAACGGAAAAGATGTCGTCACATCTACTGTAGGTATTGAAAACTCTTCTCTTAATGATGCTGGATGGTATGCATATGGGCAGAGGATTGATGGTGTTTTCTGCATTAATGCACTAGCACCAAGAAAGATTTTCCAGATAAATGCTGATATTACTGTGGCTGGTAAAAAAGATGTAAAACATTATTTTGGCAAGGTACTTCATAAAAATCTGTTTACCGGTTTAAACAAAAGAGTCGAAATGTTACCTGATGCATCATTTGGATTTACAAACCGTGCTAATCCCTGGAAGCTTGGAGCTAAAGGTTTTGTAGTACATATGTTTGGCAAATGTCTCAGACCCGGTTCTAAAATGCCAAAATTTTCTCCAGGGCATATATCTTTTGGTTTTGCAGAAGTTGTAACTGATCCATTTACAGGCCAGCTTAGATTTCAAATTGAATACAAACAGGTTTACGGTCATACTACAACAGGGATTGTTGCAGGTTCATCAATGTGGCATTGTTTCCTTGGGAATTTAGATCGCGGCCGGATGTATGCTCTTCCGGTAGTTGATACAATGATTAAAATACCTGAAATGGCTCCATACAACATAAATGGATGGATTGTTTCCCCATATGAAGGACTTCAATCTGAATTGGAAAGAATGATGGCAATATACAGAACTGGGGACGGAACAGGAATTTCAAATATTCGTCTGGGTGTCTCCTGTGTTCAAGATTCAAACTGTGCTCTTTATGCTTCGCTTGTCAAATTCACAAAGAAAATAAAGAATAATCCAAAAACTCAGAAATGGCTTGTTGACAGTTCTACAGATAAAAAAGAAGTTCAACGCTTTGAAAACCTCATAAGCCTAGTAAAACTTGTTAAAGATAAACTTACAACTTTTGGACTGCTTCAATCTAACTGGAAAAACTTCCACAGAAAGCCACTGGCAACCAGACAATCCGGTAAAGTTAAAGACATAATTAATGCACTCACTTCCATCGGTACAGTTTTTCCAAGAAGATCAAATGATACACTGTTAAGAATCGGCGCTAACAGAGGTTACCCAATGTGGTCAATATATACTGTAAATATCGGTGGAATCATTGAAGGATTACGACCTATAGGTCCGCAGTCACTTCTTCTTAGATAAGCATATAAACATAAGCTGAGCTCAGGATAAAGTTATACTTACTGGACAGTGGTCTGAACCCAATACCTTTTTATGGATAAGTGCTTCTTTAACTGCACTGGAGAATGCTGAATTTACACATAGGTAATCTATTCTCCAGCCAATATCCTTATCCCTTGCTTTAAATCTGTATGACCACCATGAATAATGTCCTGGTTCATCTGGATGCATTTCGCGAAATACATCATTATATCCAGCCGTAAGAAATTTAGTCATCCATTCTCTTTCTTCAGGAAGAAATCCAGGATTTTTAGTATTTGTTTTGGGATTCTTAAGATCGATTTCAGTATGTGCAATATTGTAATCTCCGCATAACACAACATTTTTACCTTCAGAAACAAGCTGATCACATTTTTCAAGTATTCTTTTGCAAAAACCAAGTTTATAATCTAGCCTTGCACCTTTTGCCTGACTATTGGGAAAATAACAGTTTATAACACTAAAATCCGTCCAATGAGCAATTATTGTACGCCCTTCACTATCATATATATCATCTCCAAGTTTTTCAATACTATTGGGTTCTTCTCTGCAAAAAAGCGCAACTCCGCTGTATCCTTTTTTCTCGGCAGACATCCAGAAGCTTTTATACCCTTCTATTTCAAGAATCGTTTCATCAAGTTGATCAACATTTGCCTTTATTTCCTGTACTGCAAGAACATCAGGTTTTTCAGTTTTTAGCCAATCTACAAAACCTTTCTTTACACATGCTCTAATTCCATTTACGTTCCATGAATATATTTTTTTCATTTTTGCCTCTCTTTTTAAATTGGGTAACAATTTCCAATAAGAAAATTTTACCACAGAGAACACAGAGATCACAGAAGAAAAAAGAAGTAGAAAAATCAATAAAACATTATAGATATTTAAGTGAAAAAAGCTATCTTGAGCTAAGGTCAAAGGACTTTGTAAAATATTTTGAAGTGTGCAGACCATACCATTTTATATATTTGATTGAAACATCAAATCTGGCCTGGGGTCAGGGGACTGTGATTTTTTTTGAAATTCAAAAAAATTAAAGTCCATCTTACCCCTTTTATACTAACTATAATTTGTCCTCTTTCTTTTTTTCTCTGCGTTCTCAGCGTTCTTTGCGCGAGAATCTTCTTTATTCTTTCTTTGTGCCTTAGTGTCTTTGTGTGAAACAACTAGATTTTATTTAATCTCTTCTTGGCATTCTTGAAAAAAGGGCTTGCAGGATAATCAAGTATAATTTTGTTATACATTTCTCTAGCAAGGTTTTTCTCATCAAGTTTCTCATAGCATTTTCCAGCTATATAACAAGCTTCAGGTATTAATTCACCAAGATTTGTATCATTGACTATTTTTTCTGCCAGATAACTGGTCATCTTATAATAAGTTTTTCTACCAATCATCATAAAGCCACCAGTTTTTAGACCCTTCAGTAGTCTTATTGCCCTAATTGCAACTTTATAGTATTCAGCATGCCCTTCATTATCTTCTAGAAATATGAGGTAACATTGAATTGCACTTTTGGAATTCTTCAATTTTTCATGTACTCTTCCGACATGGAATAAAGCATCTTTTCTATAAATTGATGGATTCATATCCCGGATAATAACATTGAGATGATTTCTGGCAAGAGCCAACTCCCCAATCTGAATATAATCTATGCTCAATTCAAGTTGTTGAATATCGGTTAATGCCTGAGAAGTGTGATTATAAAAAAGTTCTTTACATGCTTCATATTTTCCATGTCTAAAACCTTTTTTATATGCTATAGGCTGTGATTTCTTTCTTCCTTTTGAAAAACCCTTTGAATAACCGATACATTTCCCTGATCTTTCTCCGGCACTATATCCGAAATCATACCATTTTTGAACATTTCTAACTCCTTGAAGCTCTTCAGGCATAATAATATTTTTATCGCTGTACTCATCAATTTTGAGTGTATATTCAAATTCTGAATATTGCTTATAGATTTCTTCCATTCCATCTTTCATGCCTTTCCTGTATCCATCTTTTTCTCCAGCTGCAAGCCCGGAATTAAATCCTTGTTCATAAGCAATCGGATAATAGGTTTTATATGCTTTATTATATCCCTTTTTCAATTCCGACCATCCAGACTGATTTACCTGTCCAGTATTTGAATAGACCATACAACTTAAAACTGAAATCAACAATAATACAAGAAAACTTCTTGAAATCATTCTTTTATCTCCTTAAATTATATAATTAAAAATATGTAGCCTTTTATTATATTGACAAAGTCAATCTTGTCAATAGTCAAGAACTGATTTGTTTTGCTTATTTATCAAGTACCTGTTTCTTCTTTAACAAGATCTGGAAGTATGATATACTTTCATTATGAAAGCAAAATTTGAATTTTATATTAATGAAGTAAAAGAAAAAAAGGGAAATTATTTTGTTGCCAATCTCGTTGGTTCCAGTAGTGGTACTTCAATAGAATTAAAACAATACAAGGATCTACAGGCACAATTTCTTAAATTAGTCAAAAAGGACAGTTCTGGATTTATTTTTAATTTTACTGATCTGGAATATGCTACATCTTCATTAATCGGCGCCGTGATCAGATGCTATAAAAGTACTCTTCAAAAGGAAGTACCTTTTGTTATCTATGGTCTTCGTGAAGAGCCTAAAGAAGTATTCGAGATACTTGGATGTGCTGAATATATTCCGATTTATGAAACTTATAAGGAAGCTGTGGAACATCTTTCCAGTTGAAATCAGTTATTAACAAATGGCAATGGAATTAAAAAAAGATAGGATTCAAAAACTCCTTTATTCCGAAAATCTTGAGCAAATTGATTTTAATGATCTATCAAACCTTATCAGGCAAAATAATGATATTTCAAATTATCTTCCAGATGGCGATTTTCAAATTGATCCTCGAGATGGTTTGAAAATCATTTTTAATACTGCCAGAAGTAAAAGACCCCATGACACAAAAAAGCATGAATCTAAAACGTCTGATTTGAATAGTTGTATTATTTGTGATGGAAATACAACTTCAATAATCGACCTGGCCCAGTTAAGTGAAGGTCAAACCTTTATTAATCAAAACCTGTTTCCGATTTTATTTCCTTTTGAAAAAAATGCTACTAGCGATAAGTTAAACTGTCATGGAATGCATTTTTTACAATGGACCTCTTCAATTCATGGAAATGACTGGAATAATATGCCTGTAAATGATTGTGTAATAGTATTGAAAAGACTTGCCGCTCTGGAAAAAAAATTACTTTGTAATAATTCAGATTTCTATTCCAGCAATCAGGATTGGGATAACGAAGAAAATACAAAAGGATTTGTAAGTATAATCAAAAACTATGGAAGACTTGTCGGTGGTTCTCTGCAACATGCACATCAACAGATCATGCTAAGTAGTGTTATGCCGCTAAAATATAAACATAATCTTGATTTTGAGAAAAATAATAATTTAAAATATTCAAAATATATCCTTTTAGAAAATCCAGAAGATCTAACAGTTAAAGACTATGGTGAAGCGGTATTGATTGTTCCATATTTCATGAGGCGACCATATGATATGCAGCTGGTATTAAAAAATTCTGAAAAGCGATACCTGTTCCAATTAAATGAAAATGAACTTCTTTCATGTGCATATGGTATATCAGAAGCAATACGGGCGATTTTAGAGATCATGCCAAAATTAGGACGGGAACCTGCTTATAATATTAACATCCATAACGGGCCTGGCGCTGGACTATACATTGAATTTCTTCCTTATACACAAGAAATTGGCGGCTATGAACACATAGGTCTTTACTTATGTCAGGGACGCCCTGAAAATTCTGCAGAAATTCTTCGAAATCTGATAAACGCCTGAGTTGCACGATTGTTTGAAAACACTGTACTAATCTCTTTGAAGCTCTGGCTGAAGTAAAAAACAGGCTCAAATCCACTAAGTCAGATTCCTTCATCTAAAAATTTACTAGGATTTATCACAATATCCATATGTCATCCTGCGGCTTGACCGCAGGATCCATCTTTATGTTTTCCAATTGAAATAGATTCTGTGGTCAAGCCGCAGAATGACAAGTAAATCAATATTTTTCCTAATATTCTTATTTCATGTTTATTTCTCAACTCCTTTATAATATAATGATCTTACAATTCTAATTTATTATATTATAAAGGAGCAGTTTATGCATGAGAACGGTTTACAAAAGAAATTAACTTCATTTATTCGTGATTCGGCAATGGTAAAAGTAATTACAATAGGAATCCTGATTCTTCTGCTAATGATTCCTACTTCTATGATACAGGATTTAATGAGAGAGAGACTTAATAGAAGAGATAAAGCGGTAACTGAGATAAGCGGAAAATGGGGAATGTCTCAAACTGTTTGTGGTCCAATTGTTTCCGTTCCTTACAAGAAATTCTTTAAAGATAAAGATGGAAAATCATCTTACAATATCCAATACATGCATTTTCTACCAAAAACTCTTAACATTTCTGGCAATATTGATCCAAAAAGAAAACATAGAGGAATATATGAAGCAGTTTTATACAATACAGTATTAAACGTCAAAGGCTCATTTGAATTTCCCGATTTTCACGATATGAATATAGATCTGGAAAATGTAATATGGAAAAACACGGTTTTATCCATAGGAATAACTGATATGAAAGGAATCATGTCCAATATCGGTTTAAAAATTAAAAATGATACTATTGCTATGAAACCCGGTATTGATTCAAGAGACATACTCACCAACGGTGTCAGTTGCAAAATTAATTTTAATGACTCTATTCAAATGTTACCATTTGAATTTGATTTGAATTTAAACGGGAGCCAACAAATCAAATTTGTTCCAATTGGCGAAAAAACAAATATAGTTCTTACTTCTAACTGGCCTTCACCAAGTTTTAATGGATCATTTCTTCCCAAGAATAAAGTAACAAGTAAGGGTTTTGATGCTGAATGGAATGTATTGCATTTAAATCGCAATTACCCTCAGTACTGGACAGGCTCAAAACACTATATTCATAATTCCGCATTTGGAGTAAAGCTGTATATAGTAGCTGATATCTATCAACAATCCATGAGAACTGTCAAATATGCATTCATGTTCATCCTTTTTACTTTTGCAGCATTTTTCTTTTCTGAAATAATGGTCAGAAAAAGAGTCCATCCAATTCAATATCTGCTTGTTGGATTTGCAATTTCAATCTTTTACACACTTTTAATCGCAATTTCTGAGCATTTTGGATTTGATCAGGCATATCTGATATCAAGTATTGCTATTGTAGTTTTAATTACTGCATATTCAAAAGCAATACTACATAATACTAAATTTTCTGTAGCTGTTTTCTCTGTTCTTGTTTTACTGTATTCCTATCTTTATATGGTCCTTCAACTTGAGGATTATGCATTACTTATAGGAAGCATTGGATTATTTCTTGTGCTGAGTTCAATAATGTTCATCACTAGAAAAATCGACTGGTATTCCTTGAAATTTGATGATAAACAATAGTCAAAATATCACAATCATAAAATTTCTTTACAGTAGCGTAAAAAGTTTTACAACAACACCATAAAAAAAATATCTCACACAAAGACGCTAAGATACAAAGGAAAGTTTCGGGGATCCATTTAAATGACTTTATCAATTGAAATAGATTACCCGATCAAATCGGGTAATGACAGCAATAACATGACTTTTTAAATTTACATTTTTTATTCCCTTCGTGATATTTCGTGGTAAAATTTGTATTTTTTTAATTGCGATACAGTCACAGAGATCGGGTCCTACAGCATTTCACTTTTTTGGCGCAATAATTGCATTACCCATGGTGAGAATTAAATTCAATACCAGGAGGGCTATCATGTCAGGAATATTAGATCTAGTTAGTAAATTAGGAAAAACATTAGTAAATAACGTAATCGATGAGTTTGTTGAGTCTTTAAATACAGTGAAATCGAATCAGACATACCAAAAGAAAAGTACAATATTCAACTTTTCAGATAACAGTGGGATTGACTCACCTAATTTCTGGGATGATCTAGAAAACAGACCAACTCCAAAATCCACTATAACTCCAAAGAAAAGAAAAGTAATCCGCCCTTCACTTTCAAAAAAGAAAACTCAAAAAGCTCCTGTTCCAGAAACACAACCAGAACCCGAAATAAATGAAATGTCAGATGCAGAAGTAAATGAAGAACTCAGGGCGATAAAAGAAATGCTGAAAAAGAAAACCGCATAATAAGATTGGGGTCAACAACTTTTTAGTTCAAATAATATAAAAAATAACAAAATGCTTTTTTAGCCACAGATGGACACAGATAAAATACAGAATTTTTAATATAAAAGAATCAATAAAATGTTAAAAACTTCAAAAACAATCTATACTTAATCTTTCTCTGTTTTTTATTATAAATACTCTTATATCTGTGTTTATCCGTGTTAATCTGTGGCCTTATTTTTTTCTTAATTCTATTGCAGAACTAAAAAGTTGTACTCCCATCAGATTGATCAAATTATTTTCTATCAATTCTAGTAACTGGAAATGCTGCATAATATAGTTTTTCAACAGAAATAGTAGCCCCGTATTTATCCCACCATTTCCTGAATTCTTCAGAACCCCAGGAATACTTGCTATAATCATAAGAATCTGCAATTACTGGCCTTTCAGAATGAAACATTGTAAGTGATGCAAAAAATAGATAAGCCCATCTTGCAACCTGAATATTTTTCAATTCTGTATATCGAGGTGAGGTATTAAATCCCTTGCGACCACCTCTTCCCCTATTATATCTTTCCTGAGATTTTCCTTTGCCATATTCTTCTAGAACATCCAAAGCCATATTGCCGGCATCTCTATAACCCAAAGCTAATAAAAGTCTGATAGCTTTAATTTTTTCCTCTAGTATTTTACTTTGGGCAAGTATCTTAATTCTTTTAGAATATCTTTTAAGAGATTTTGCACTACGGATACCTTTTTCAGCCTGTCGAAGTGCAGCTGCAAGAAAAATAGGAGTAAATCTGCACTTTAGCAGTCCCCTCTGATTACTCTCTGCTTTCTCAGCAAGAAGTCTGGCGAAACTATTCCAGAATCTTTGATTATACCATTCAGGTTTTTCTACCTTTGTAATCATGTTAATAACCTTATCAGGAAATCTATTAAAAAGACTGGTCAAATTCATAACAAGTTCATTATGTTTTTTTATCTGAGACTTTGTCTCAGATTTTTTAAACATCTGAGGAAGTTCTTTACTTAATTGATCAATAGCTTTTTTGCAAGCCGTTCGATCACCAAGTGATGCAAGAGCAAAATTAAATTTATTATTGATTTCTAAATCAAGTTTCTTCCTGTATCTCACATGGAATTCAGACAATTCTTCACGCAATTTCTTAACTATTTTTTCAGGCATTCCTTCATTAAAGGTGAAAGACATCAACCAGAAGCCAAGTTGCATCTTGTTAATTGAATCTTGTGAAAGGATTCTCTCTCCTTTTTTAAAATTACGCTTAATCATTTCTTCTATTTTATCTGGAGGCAGTTCGCGATTAATCTCTTTTTTCTGGTCGACAACTATTTTCTGACTTGTCCATTTTTTGACTTCATCAAAAGATAATTTTAAACGCTGATATTTTGAATTAAAATTATACTTCCCTTTCTCTATTTTCAGACCATACATTCCTTGTGTTCTAGGTTTTCTATATTGACACAATGTTAAATCAAACCCACCAGACCCAGCTGCTGCAGAGTAACTTGTCATACGTTGAAGAGGCGTTTCATCACTTGGCCAAAGTGTCATAAGATAATAATATCCAGGTGTTGCAGAAAATGCATTTACTGAAATTTCATCATTTTTTCTGTGTTTTCCTCTAAGCGATTCAACAACAAGAAATCTTGCAGCTCCTGGAATTGACCCCCGACACTGTGCCACGACAACTATTGGAGCAGATGTGAAAAGTTCCTTCTCAGGAATATGCGCATAAGTAGTACACCATATTTGACAGGAAATTATCATAATTGAAACTAAAAAAAATATTCCTTTTTTTAACATAATTTCACCTTTTATCATTTATTCTGTTCAGTTAGACTCTTTTTTTCCGCTTCCATTTTAGACATAAACTCTTTTTTAAAAGAATATCCTAGAAGAAACAAACCTAAAATTAAAAATACCCAGTAATCAGCAGGCAAAGAAAGAAACCAGTGTTTATGCCACGGAACATGAATAGGTATAAACCTGGCTAGCCCATAAGCCGGATTCAACACAAACCATAGAAAATCCTCGATCAACCAGAAAAACATCAGGCTTCCTAATATTCTTACTTCCAGTTGAAACGATATGCTGCCGGAAATAAACACCGGCAGATGAAATATCAGAAACATAAAGCTGAAAATCCAGGCATGATATCCTGTCATCGCACGCCCTCCCCAGAAAATATCCAACAACCAGTGTTTTTCAATTCTCCAGGTCGGAAGTCCTTTGGCCCATCCCTGATCGCCTTCAATCTGTATCTCTACTTTTGCAAAGAAATAACCCAATATAGCGATAAATACCAGCAACAATATAATTTTAAAAACTATCTTCTTTAAAGTCATTAATTCTTTATTCCTTAGTGATTTTTGAAATTAGACATATTTTATAATAAAACTCTCACAGTTGACAATAAAAAATATGTGTTCTACTAAAATTTAAGGATTTAATTCCAGGCATGAAAAAAGGGGGATAAATAAATCCCCCTTTTATTACTTCGCGTAATCTAATATTTTTTGATCTTTGCTTTTTTACTGAGTTTTTCTGAAAGCGATTTCATTTTATCTGCTATTTTTGGCTGTTTCAGTCTCTGAACAATCCAATCTTTCACTTCTTTATATTCACTATAACCAGCTACTTTTTTATCTGTTGTTTTAATTATATGATATCCAAATCTAGTTTCAACAACATCGGAAGTTTCTCCCTTTTTCATTGAAAAAGCAGCTTTTTCAAACGGTTTTACCATTTGACCAGATTTAAAAAAGCCAAGATCTCCACCTTTTTTTCCGCTTGGACATTCAGAATGTTTTTCTGCTAATTTTCCAAAATCTTCACCTTTTTTGATTTTAGCAAGAATTTCTTTAATCTTCTTAAGCGCTTTGTCTTTCTCTTCTTTTTTTGCTTTTGCATCAAATTTAATCAAAATATGGCTAGCCTTAACTTGATCTGGCTGTTTAAAGCGTTCTTTATTTGAATCATAAAATTCTTTTAATTCTTTATCTGTAACTTTAATTTTTTCAACAATTTCCTGCTGAACATAAAGGTTCACAGCCATATCCTTGAAAAACTGTTCTTTTAATATCTTGACTGTTATATTATTATCCTTCAAGACTTGATTGAATTTTTTTTCATCAGGATATTTACTTCTCAGCCTTTTCATATGCTCTTTAAATAAATTTTCCTCGATTTTAATCTCTTTCTTTTTACTGTCTTGATAAAACAATTCTTTACTAATAAGATTTTCTAATACTTTTTCTTTTAAATCCTTTGGTACAGGTTGTCTCTGCATAATATAACTCTGCTGTGCCCGTTTCATTCCAAATTCAAGTTGCTCAGAATCTATTACAACACCATTGATTTCCACAAGTTTTTTATTAGTAAAAGTTTTATCAGCAGTAATTTTTTTCGCTGAAAGTGAAAAAACCAATCCAAATATTAAAAAAATAACTAAAATACATTTAAAAAAGTTCATATTTTCTCCTTCTTTTTAATTTTACAAACTATATCATTTATTTGAAACTTATGTCAAAAACAGAATTTTATTTCGATGCTCATAGAAATATATTGACATTATTTATTTCGAACGTTATGATTGTTTTGATGATCATCGAAATGAATTTATGGAGGATTCAATCATGAATAATTTTGAACAATTTTACAACAGTTTCAATG
>DAOVTB010000210.1 GCA_030633305.1 Candidatus Muiribacteriota bacterium | reverse complement strand
CAAATTCCGGTTTAATCTCCAAAGCAATTCGGGCAGAGCCTTTTGAATATGCTTCAATCTCTTTCATATCATTTCGTTGGAACAGGGATATTTGGCCATCATTTTTATTCTTTTTTTCTTCTATGTATCCGGTACCGGCAAAGGCATCAATATAAGCAAACCGAAAGTTTTGCTTATTCATAATAGTAGCATAAGCTTTCAGGTATTTTTCTACCCGTTTGAGTTTTTCTTCTGTCCAGCTACCTCCGAATCCATGTGTTTCTGCCATTTGATTTTTTTCCTTTTGTTTTTAGGCTGTTCCCTTCCACAATTTTGATCTCTTCCGGGGTGAGGTCGTAGAGCTGGTAAACGAGTTGGTCGATTTCGTCAATAATAGGTTTGAATTTTCATCTTCGATCCCTAAAAATTTATATAATTTTATCATTTTAGGATTATTATATTCTATGGTGTAGCGACCAGTTTTTTCATTCCTTCAAAATGTTGTGGATCACAATTCTCTATCATTTCCATTGTCAGATTAATTATATCTTTACATTCGTTACTTGTTGGATATTCGTATGTAAAACTCATTGAATCACTATGGGACATATGATTAACAAATTTATACATTCTTCCAGATTTAATTCCATCCGGCTCAACAATATCAAGTCTTTCATTTAGGGATATTGATGTCTGTGGCACTTTGAAACTGGTAAATATTTCTAACAATTTTCTCAGCATGTTTGGTAAGCTGTAAAACAATTCTGATTCTTCATCGCCTGATTCTGCAAATGAGTAAATCATTGCAAATAAGTAATGATATTCAGAATTATACTTTTTCAAAATTTGAGGTAGGTTAACAATGGTTGCAGAAGAAGTTCTCGTTATCTTAATTTGGTACAAGGAAGCTTTCTTTTTTTTATTTTTTATCTCCTGAAAAAACGAATCATCCCTTAAAATTTTAAAAAACTCATAATTGTGAGTTGAAATAAAAAGCTGTTTACAGCCTTTCAGTAATCTTTTTATTATTGAGAATGTGTTGTAAAGATGGTTTGAATCAAGGCTTGATATTGGGTCATCAAGATAGACAACGGTATTTTCCAATTCTGTATGTTTATCATCAAGTCTTGCAATAAAATATGCAAAAGATATCGCTGTCTTTTCACCTTCACTTAGGTTTTTTGCAAGTATATCATTGCGTTTAAGATGATATTTCTTTTCCGGTGTTACTCCAATATTTATGTCACTCTTCCCAAAATAAAGTTTTAAGTAGTCGTTAACTCTTTCTGCGCCCTTGACCTCATCAGAAAGTTTCTGGTCTATTTCAGAGGCTTTTATCCTGAGTTCTTTTATTATATTAATGAGTTTTTTCTTATCGTTCTCTTTTTTCTCGATTTCTTTTAGTTTTTCTGACGGTTTTACGTCCTTAACAAATTCTGCTGCAAAGTGTTGGAGCAACTTTTTTTTAGCTACCTTTTTATTGTTTTCAAACTCATCTGTTCTTTCTTTTTGT
The DNA here is from genome assembly GCA_030633305.1 of Candidatus Muiribacteriota bacterium. Lineage (GTDB taxonomy): Bacteria > Muiribacteriota > DAOVTB01 > DAOVTB01 > DAOVTB01 > DAOVTB01. The sequence continues at coordinate 6,290 of DAOVTB010000210.1, read as the reverse complement.
TTATCGATTAGATTGTCTATTCCCTTTATTGGAGTATCAATGTCGAATTGATAATTAGCTGTATCTTCCCATTGATGAGCTTCAAGCAAGTCGTCTTTCTTCTCTGCAATCTTTTTCAAGATTACATCACAAAAACCATTAATCTTTTTAATTTGCTCTTTTAAAGAAGTTTTGTGTTTTTCAAAGTCATCACGTAATTCAGCATAGAATTCCGTTTTAGAAGGGAATTGCGGCAAATCAATTTTATGTGATTCAACTGTAGTCTTTAGGGAGTTAAGCTCAGAATTTAATTTTTTAAGCTCTGATGAATAATGATTATTCAGTTCCTCAATTCTTTCAGTATCTATATTATTACCGCAAAATTCACATGTAGATTTATTTTGATGTAATCCAAGACCTGTTTCAACCCAGTCATGAAGAGACTTATCATTTTTCAGTTTTTCAATTACTTCAGACTTGGGAACGCGAAGTAATAGTGTTTGTATTTCACTAATAATTTCATCGGGTTTTAATGAAGAGCTTAATAAAAATTTAGCTGGTACTTCCAGTTTGTCATCTGAACGATATGTATCAAAAGCTTCTTGATATTCTTGGCTATTTAATATCAGGTTATCATTTTTTTCAGGCAATATGTAAATTTCATTTTGAAGGTTTCTTTTATCATAATTTTCCGAAATATTTAAATCACGTTTTATCTGCCTTGCTTTATCTGTTTTAGCGTCTTCGAGGTTTTCATTCAGTTCTTCAATAGTACCTGACAATTCTATTTTCTTTTTTTCCTTAGTTTCAATTTCTATTTTAAGTCCATTTAGCTCTTTTTGCAGTTCGATGTTTTCTTCACCAAGAATAAGTATCGGCTCTAAAGAATCTTCCCATTTCAAGTTTTCAGAGATGAAATCACTATTAAAAACACGGACTGAAAAAGGCAGTCTTTCTAATTGCAGGTGGGTGCAACTTCCATTATCTTTTGTTTCAACCTTGAAGCTGGCAGATAAAAAATCAGGATGATTTTTTATCTGCTCAAACGCTCTAAATATTCTCGAAAGAGTTGTTTTGCCGGAATAGTTCCATCCGTAAATCAGATTACGTTTTTCAAATTCATCCAGAATTGAATCTGACGGCCAGGTGAAATCCTTGAACACACCGTAATCTTTTATTTTGTGGATTTTTTTGAACATAGCTATCCTTCAAACGCCTCTTTAAGGACTGCCTGCATAAGAAATTCTAAATTTTTTTGTGACTTGGTTGTTTGTGATTCGAGTTGGTCACAAAAAAATAAAGATTTTTTGACTTTAGCTGCGATGGATTTTTGTTTAGGAAATGGAGGAACAGGAATAATGAGTGGATTGATATCCTTATTATTTACTTGAGGAATCACTGAGTCATTTCCAAATTTACTTAAATCGACAGTAGAAAACCACCAATAAACAAGTTTTTGTTTCATTATTTATTAAACACATGCTGCAAAACTGATCGTTTTAATTGATCAGTATAAAAATCTATTAAACCTGATTCTTTTTGCAATTCAGAGCACTTGTCAATATATTTAATAAATCTTAGTTGTTCATCAATTGCAGGGACGAATATTCCAATGGTTTTTAGTTTAGTTACAGATAGTCCAACATTAGCCATGCCTTTCATCAATGAAACAATAAGTTCATTTTTAAAAGTCAATAAGTAGTAATACAGATATTTAGCAGATATTTGTTCTTTGTCTTTGGGTATGACAGCGGCTAATATTGTTCCAAGCGCAAATTTTCCTTCTTGATAATGGATTCTTTTTAAACTGGCGTGTCCATGACCTGTTGAAGATACAAGCGGGATACATACAGCTTCTGCGTCAAACTGATATTCATTATGCGATTCTCTCTCCTCAGCAGTAACAACTAATGGATATTTTCCTTTCTTAGCCTTTTTTATACCTGTTGAACCTTTATTAATAGAACATATTTCACCTAACTTAAATTTTTCGCCATACGAAAATTTTATTGTTTTCGATTTAATTATAGACAAATCCGACACAATATTTGCAATATGTTTTTCAACTTTTGTTATTATTTCAGACGTATTACCATACTTTTCATTAGATTGTATATTTGGATTTTTTATGTCCAAATCCCAGCCACGATCCTTGATTGTTTTTATAGATACTTTCCAAGCGACCTCACTCTCTTTGCGCTTTTCCCACCATTTCTTAATCGGGTCAAACTCTTCAATCCTTATAGACTTTGTTTTACTGTAGGATTTTTGTCCTTCAGGAAGCCGGTGTTCATAGTACCATATATTTTTTGTTTTTATACCTTTTTCAAAAAATAGCAGATTAGTAGCAACTGTTGCATAAGGTTTGAACACCGAGTTGGGCAAGCGAACTATCGTATGCAAATTACATTCTGTTAGCCACTTCTCACGAATACGCTGTTTAACGCCATCACCGGCAAGTGAGCCATCGGGAAGTACAATTCCTGCACGGCCACCATCTTTGAGCAACCGAATCATTAAAATTAAAAACAGATCCGCAGACTCCTTTGTCCTGAAATTCTGTGGAAAATTTTTTTCATAACTATTTGCAACAACTCCACCAAAAGGCGGATTGGTCAAAATTACATTAACCCTGTCTTTCTGTCTATATTCATTCAAAGGACGGCTTAATGAATCATCAAAAGTAAGATTCGGTATTTCAATATCGTGAAGGATTAGATTTGTTGTTGCCAGAAGAAAAGGCAAGGGTTTGTACTCCCATCCTATTACATTATCCTGAAGTTTTTTTCTTTGATTGGCTCGCTTAATCTGTTTTTTTAAATGTTCGATAGTACAGGTTAAAAAGCCACCTGTACCGCATGCAGGATCAAGGATTTTTTCACCAAGCTGAGGGTCTATCATATCTGTTAAAAACTGGGTTACTGCACGGGGTGTATAAAACTCACCACTTTTACCGGCACTCTGCAATTCTTTTAAAATACCTTCGTATATATCACCAAAAAGATGGCGTTTCTCTGCAACATTAAAATCAAGCTCATTGAGTTTATTTAAAACTCTTCTGAGGTTAATACCGGATTTCATATAGTTGTGATTACCTTCAAATACTTCACGTATAATCAGGGCGCGTTTATTGCCGTCACTAACATCAAAATTTTTCAGGTCGGGAAATAACTTTTGATCAACAAACTGTAAAAGCTTATCACCTGTCATTCCTTCATCATCTCCAGCCCATTCATCCCAGTGATATTTTGCAGGGAGAGGTGATGTATAATCATCTTCCATTATTTCAAGTTCTTTTTCTTTATCAGAAAGAACTTTAAGAAATATCATCCAGCCTAACTGCTCAATTCGCTGTGCATCGCCATTCAGACCTGTATCCTCACGCATTATATTGCGAATACTTTTCATCATTCCGCTTAAATTAATACTCATATTATGCGGCCTCTATTATATATATCTGTTTTTCAAGCTCGTTTACTGCTTTTAAATAATCTGTCTTTTTGCCAAACTCTTTTATAATCTCCATTGGAGAACCAAACTGATCAAATGGATTCACCTTTAAAATTTTAATATCTTCAATATGCAGTACACCTTCATCTGCATATTTATCAAGAAGCGCTTCAAGAACTTTTCTCGCACCATCACCATATTTGGTAAAATAGTTACGTTTTTTAACATTATTTGCCCTTTCTTTACGTGTCAGCGGTGGCATGTCATATGCGACATGACATATAATATCAAAAAGATCACACTCTCGATTTACCGCCTGAAGCAATTCATCAACAAGAATTCCCTGTTCCTGAAACTCTGTAATAATAGCTTCTTTTTTTTCAGAGCTGCTCCATTTTTTAAGAAAGTCATCAAGACTGCTGTATTCATTTAAAATCTGCTGTCTGGTATAGTCCTTCAAACTGGCAGTTATTGGTTTACCATCTATGTCAAAATACATTTCCCGGCTGTTGAGTACGCTAACATCGACACCGTTGACATATATTTTAGCAGACCCTTCACTTATACCCGGTTCATTAAATGGACCTTCAGGGATCTCCGGGTAATCCGGCGTGTCAATATTTTCGCCTGATAAGTCTTCAAAATCTGTGATCTCTTCACCATCTTCTCCATCAATGACCGGTGTATCGTCATTTTCTTCTTCACTCTCGATATCACTGATATCATCATCCTGGGAAACCGGCTTTATGTGAACCGGATCACCATCAAAATCAGAATCTGAAAACAGGTCCGTGACATTACGAAAATCGAGAATCGTAAAGTATCGTTTTCCATACTCCTCATTAATACGGGTTCCACGGCCTATGATCTGTTTAAACTCAGTCATAGATTTTATATTGCTATCCAAAACAATAAGCTTACAGGTCTGTGCATCAATGCCCGTGTTCATCAATTTGGATGTTGTTGCAATAACCGGATACCGCTGTTCTGGGTCTGTAAAATTATCAAGCTCCCGCTTGCCCTCTTTATCATCACCGGTTATTTTCATAATATACTTATGGTTCTCTTTAACAAGGTCGCTGTTGGCATTAACCAACTCACCTCGCATACCGTCAGCATGTTCAATATCCTGACAAAAAATGATAGATTTTGAAAATCTGTCAGTACCATTTAAAAATTCGGTCACTTTTTGTGCAACCAGTTCTCTTCTTTCATCAACAACAATATTTCGATCAAAATCTGTTCTATTATAAATCCGGTCTTCAACCGGATTACCTTTTTTATCAAGAAATCCGACAGGCGGCCGCCAGCCTTCAAGGTCAATATCAATTCCGATACGTACAACACGGTAAGGCGCAAGAAATCCATCATTTATACCCTGTCTAAGGGAGTACGTATATATCGGGTCACCAAAGTACTCGATATTGGAAACATCTCTTGTTTCTTTGGGCGTTGCGGTCAATCCAATGTGCGTAGCACGGCTGTAATACTCAAGCACCTGTCGCCATGCGCTGTCATCTGCAGCGCTTCCTCTGTGGCACTCATCAACAACAATCAGATCAAAAAATTCCGGACTGAATTGACGGTATATGTTTTTCGCCTCATCGTTCCCTGTCAATCCCTGATAAAGAGCAAGATAGATTTCATATGCTTTTTCAGCTTTTCGATTTTGAACTACCGTCATTTTATCTTTAAAATGTTTAAAATCATTTCTGCGGGTCTGATCAATAAGCGCTGTTCTGTCAGCAAGAAACAATATTCTTTTTTTTGTATTTGATTTCCACAGACGATAAACAATTTGAAAAGCAGTGTATGTTTTTCCGGTACCGGTTGCCATTACAAGAAGTATTCTATTATGGCTCTGTGAGATAGCCTCCACAGTTCGGTTGATTGCAATTTGTTGATAATATCGTGGTGATTTGCCGCTTCCATCAAAAAAATAATCCTGACTTGCAATCTTCTCCTGTCCTGGAGTCTCAATGCCTTTATACTGCTTATATTTTTCCCATAGTTCCTGAGGTGATGGAAACTGGCTATTGTTGAGCTTTTTTTCAATATTGTCAGTTGAAGTCCTGTCATGAAATATAAAACCGTCTCCGTTACTGCTGAATACACACGGAATATCAAGTATAGACGCATATTCAAGAGCTTGCTGCATACCTGCACCAATAGTATGTTTGTTATCTTTGGCCTCAATAATGGCAATAGGGATATTGGGTTTATAATACAGAATATAATCTGCGCGTTTTCGTTTTCCACGTGCAGTTAAGTGGCCCCGAACATAGATGCGGCCATCTGTAAAGGATACTTCTTCACGAACTTGCTTTTGAATATCCCACCCGGCATCACTGATGGCCGGAGTAATATATTTTGTGCAGATGTCTCTTTCAGAAAGTTTCGATTTTATCATCATTCAATCCCACTAAAACATCAAAGCAATCGATCAAGCAATCCATAACCTGGTTCATTTGTAGAAATTGTGTCTGTAATCATCTGACTCTTTCCTGTCGTATTAAGTAGTGTCCATCCAGAAGGCATTGTCTTTTCGGATACAGATTCATTTATGTTTTTGCCTCCAGCCGTTTCCGCGCCAATTCAACTGCTTTGTGAAGTTTCTGCTCCAGAGCCTTTTTTCTAATGCCTCAATGTTTTCCATTTCGTTTCCTTATTTTTCTTTTATAACTCCCGAATTGCTTTCATCTCGTATTCTTCAATCAGTCCTTTATCGGCAAAGCTGAAATAGCGGTTGTCTCCGATGATGATGTGGTCGAAAAAGCTGATGCCGGTTGCTTTGGTCGCCATCATCAGGCTTCTTGTGAATGCTTTATCGTCGTTGCTGGGGGTCACTGCGCCGGAGGGGT
>DAOVTB010000269.1 GCA_030633305.1 Candidatus Muiribacteriota bacterium | reverse complement strand
ATAAAATCCTCCGCTTGTTTAAAACTTAGATTCAGGTGGAACTGGAACGGGCCAGGATCACCCCATCAATAAAGCATGAAAGACAGGTCTGAATTCCTTAATCTTCCAATTATCCCGACTGGGATGAACCCGGTTGGTAAGCAATACCGCAATACAATCTTTTTCAGGATCTATCCAAAATGATGTTCCGGTAAAACCAAGATGACCAACACTCTTCTTTGAAAAAAATTTACCGCTACTTGAATCTTTTTCAGAAACCATATCAAAGCCCATGGTCCATGTTGACTGACCTACCCGTGTCAGAATCTTCGATACAAGCTCATTTGAATACGCTTGATGCTTCCCCCTGCCCTGCCATTGATCAAGCAGTTGTTCGCAAAAACAGCTCACTCCCTGAAGTGTTCCAAACAAGCCGGCATGTCCGGCCACTCCTCCAATGGCCCTGCAATTATCATCATGCACAGTACCACAAAGCATTTTTTCGCTCCATAAACACTTTTCAGTACTCACATAGGGCCTGTTTCCTTTTTCAGATAAACCTGGGAAAAAAAGGTCATTCTGAAGTCCTGAAGGTGTATATATGCAGGAACTTGCCAATTCACCAATATCATTTGCTGTTACTTTTTCAATTATGAAACCAAGAAGCATGAAGCCAATATCACTATAACAATGAATTCTCCCTGGTTTTGATAACAATTTTTCTCTAAAAATATTTTTAAAAAGCTGTTCTTTTCTTTTCTGTTCGGGAATTTTAATCAGCTCATTAAAATAATCTCTATGCGGGGGAAATCCAGCACAATGGGACATGAGCTGCTTTACTGTTATTTCACTTTTATCAGGAGGACAAAATGAAAAAATTTCAATCAGTCTTGTTTCCGGTGTAATACATTTTCTGTGAAAAAGATTGAGTAAAACAGGGACAGTCGCAAGCGGTTTGGTAAGAGATGCAAGATCAAAAATATGATCATTGCTGAGCTGTTTTATTTCAGGGTTTCGTTCAGCATAACCATAATATTTCATCAAACGATAATAACAACCATCTGACCACCTTGAAAATGAAAAAGCAGCCCCTGAAAAAACATTATTATTTAAAGCCGTTACAAATAAATTTTCTATTTTTTCAACTCTTTTTTTATCCATTCAAATTCCCTTGTTCCAATATCTCTCCGTAAATGAAAATATCATTTAAAAATCTTGTCTTTTTACCCACTTTACACTAATATAATCAAAAATGAAGTTGCTTATTATCGTACTGTTTTTCCATATAAATTTTTAATTATTTTTTTCATTTTCAACAACTTTTCAACAGCCTTTGTTAAAAGATTATTCATAACTTAGTTGATAAACTGTTAAAAACAGGAAATTAACAAATTTTCTCTTTTTTTCCACAACACACTGTTTATAAAAATTTTTATTATTTTAATATGTTACGTTTATATTAAACATACTAACCGCCTTAATAATAATAATAAAAAGATTATTTAATAAAGAGATATCTCATGACACTGAATTGTACTGTATCACGATCTGACTTAATGGAAGGATTGAATAGCCTGCAAAATATAACAAATAAACGGGTCACCTTAGCCATCCTTTCCAATGTTCTTATTGAAACTGCAGATGATAGTCTCATTCTCACAGGAACTGATCTCGAAATAGGATTACGGGTAAAAGTACCTGCTGAAATCCATGATCAGGGCACTTTAACCCTGCCAAGTAAAAAGATTTTCGAAATAGTACGTGAATCAGGATCTGATTCCATAACTGTACAGGAAACTGAAAACAGCTGGGTAATTATATCTGCAGGCTTAAGTACCTATAATCTTGCTGGTATGGCAAGTGATGAATTTCCTGAGTTTCCTGAATTTGATGAAGATAATTTTGTTTCTTTTGAGGCTGGTATCTTCGCAGACCTTATTGATAAAGTTATTTTTTCTGTGGCCAATGATGAGGAAAATGCCTATTCCCTGACAAATGTTCTTTTTGAAACAGAAAAAAGAGATGAAAGATCCTATGTCCGTATGATCTCATCCGATGGTCATCGTCTTTCTATCATGGAAAAGGATGTGGCAGCTGATATAGATACTCTTGACATACAACCGGGAACATTGATCCCTAAAAAAGGTATTCAGGAACTCAAAAAATTCTGTGATAATTGTGATACCGTTGAACTTTCTTTTGAGGAAAAACAAGTCGTTGCAAAAAACGATGAATCTATCATGATTATACGCCTTAAAAAAGGCGATTTTCCACAATACAATGCCATCGTTGATGCTGTTCAGCTTGAGAATAAAATACAGATTGAAAAAAATCCTTTCCTTGATTCACTCAAACGAATCAACCTTTTTACTGAAGATATCTTTCACACCATTCAATTAGAAATTGAAAATGGTAAGATGATTCTCAGTTCGCAGAATGTTGATCTTGGAAATGCAAAAGATGTGCTGGATGTACAGTATGACGGTGAACCTCTTTTATTAGGTTTTAACTGCCGTTATTTTATTGAAGCTCTCCAGGTCATGGAATGTGATGTGGTTGATGCCTATATAAATTCCAATAACAGTCCGTGCCTGATGAAATCGGATATAGATGAAGGCTTTTTAAGTATAATAATGCCTATGCAACTCTAAAAAATTATACCGGTGATGAATTGTAAGCCGGGACTTCTTTTTTGTACCTATTTAAAATATTATTGATATCTATCCCAACTATTTAAGATGGATATTTTTATTTCTTCAAGAAAAAGGAAAAACGAGTGACTGAAGAAAACAAAGATTACGGAGCTGAACAGATTAAAGTCCTCGATGGTCTTGAGGCTGTTCGAAAACGTCCTGCAATGTACATCGGCAATACTTCCGAAACAGGTCTCCATCACCTGATATGGGAAGTTGTAGATAATAGCATTGATGAAGCCTTAGCCGGTCACTGTGAACGTATTAACGTTATCATTCATGGGGATAATGGAGTAACCGTTGAAGATGATGGTCGTGGAATTCCTGTGGATATTCATCCCACTGAAAAAATTTCAGCATTGGAACTGGTTATGACCACCCTCCATGCAGGTGGTAAATTTGATCATTCCACCTACAAAGTATCCGGAGGACTTCATGGTGTTGGTGTTTCTGTTGTCAATGCCCTTTCTGTGAAAGCCGTAGCAAAAATAAAACGTAATGGAAAAATATATCGACAGGAATACAAATATGGTGATCGTGTTGGAGAACTGGAAGTAGTTGGAACATCTGATAAAACAGGAACTTCCATCACCTTTCATCCAGATCCTGGTATTTTTACAGAAACCACTGTTTATGATTATCAAACAGTAAATACTCGTCTTCGAGAATTGGCTTTTTTAAATAAAAACGTTCGTATCTATCTCAAAGATGAACGTACCGGTGCTGAAGATACGTTTCATGCAGAAGGTGGAATAAGTGAATATGTTGAATATCTGAATAGAAAACGAACACCTGTTAATGCTGTTCCTATCTTTATTTCCGGCGAAAAAGATATGGTTGAGGTGGAAATTGCCTTTCAATATTTTGACGGATATTCGGAAAGACTTTTTTCTTTTGTTAATAATATTAATACAAGAGAAGGAGGAACACACGTATCCGGTTTTAGACGATCACTCACCAAATGTATCAATCGCTATGCTAGTGATGATATTATTCCCAAAAATATGAAAGAAAAAATGGGTGGTGACGATGTTCGTGAAGGCTTAACCTGTGTTATTTCAGTGCGGGTTCCTGATCCCCAGTTTGAAGGACAGACAAAAACAAAACTTGGAAATTCTGAAGTAACCTCAATTGTAGATTCAATCTGTACAGAAAAACTCACACTATTCCTGGAACAAAATCCCCAGGAAGCAAAAAAAATTCTCACCAAGGCAGTAGAAGCTGCACGAGCCAGAGAAGCGGCAAAACGGGCAAGAGAGCTTTCCCGGAAAAAAGGATCAACTTCTCTTTTCATGGCTGGAAAACTTGCAGAATGTCAGGAAAAAGATCCTGCAAAACGTGAGATTTTCATTGTGGAGGGTGATTCTGCGGGTGGATCAGCAAAACAAGGTCGTGATCGTTCTGTGCAGGCCATTCTTCCCCTTCGTGGTAAAATTATGAATGTGGAGAAGGCCAGATTTGAAAAAATTCTCGGCTCTGAAGAGATTAAACAGCTTATTGCATCCCTTGGCTGCGGTATTGGCAGAGATGAGTTTGATGAGGAAAAACTTCGCTATCATAAAGTTATAATTATGACAGATGCTGATGTGGATGGTGCTCATATCCGTACTCTGCTCCTTACTTTCTTTTATAGACAGATGTTGCCACTCGTTGAAGGTGGTTTTATTTATATTGGCCAACCTCCACTCTATCGTCTGGGAAGAGGCAAAAAAGAACAATATTTTCTGGAAGAGGAAGATCTCAATAATCATCTTTTTAATGAAGCCAGCCAAATTTTAAAAATTAAGGCTGAAAATAATGAAAACGAAATAATTGAAAATGATGGTCTTATTCAAATTCTTAAAAAACTTTCAGTGTACAGTCAAGTTGTTGCCTATCTAGGCAGGATGAATATCTGGGAAGATATGCTCTACTATCTCCTTGATAAAAATGTAAATTCTGCTGATCAATTTAGTGACGAAGATTTTATCAAAGATCTTGTTGAAGGATTATCTCCTGAAAAACATATCATCGGAAATATTCGTCCCTGTCGCTGGCGGCCAAGCTGTTATGAAGTAGATATTGCTATTCAGGGCCAGGCCCAGATAATGATGACCCTTGGTCCACAAATTCCTCTTATTAATGAATATCGCACGGCACTTGGTCTTTTTGAAGATATTCAATCACTTCTTCGTTGTTCTTTTACACTATTAAGAGGAGTACAGGGATCAGAGGATAAAGAGATTCCTGCTGCAAATTGGAGCGAAATGATAAAAACTGTTCGTAATGAGACCTTTAAGGGCAGTCATCTTCAACGTTATAAAGGTTTGGGTGAAATGAATCCCGAACAATTATGGGAAACCACCATGGATGCTGAGAATCGCCGATTACTCAAAGTTAGAATTGAGGATGCTATTGCT
>DAOVTB010000245.1 GCA_030633305.1 Candidatus Muiribacteriota bacterium | reverse complement strand
GCTCTTTCGGAGGATGATAAAGAAAAGCTGAAACGTGATTATTTGGATTTTTAACGCAATTTTTCAACTTTATCCATGAATTTTTTTACTCTTTCTGGATCAATTGTATTCTGCCATATACCATCTATTTTGAAATAAGAACCAACTATAAGAGCATCAGCTACTTCAAGATAACATTCGACATTATCAATGGTTACACCGGAACCGACCATAACAGGAAGATTCACAGCTTTTTTTACAGTTATGATTTCAGAAACATCTGCAGTTGATCCTGTTGCGATTCCTGTAACAATTAGGCCATCACTTTTAAAAAATTCAGCGGCATGAGCAGTTTCTGCAATATCAACGTCTGAAGTAATTGCATGAGAACTATGCTTTTTCTTAATATCTGTAAAAATTTGGATATGATCTGCCCCTATTGCTTTTCTATATCTTAAAAGTTCGCCTGCGCAGGAATTCATCAATCCTTCATCAGCAATATGAGAAAAAACAAATCCTTCAGCTCGGATAAAATCAAGTCCGCTGGCGAAAGCTGAAGCAATTGCTTCTGAATTTGCCCCGGCAAGTATCTGAATTCCACAAGGCAGGGAAGTGGTCTGTTTTATCTTATATCCAATTATACTCATTGCAGCGGTAATCTCTGGACCAACTTTTCCGTTTAGATATGGAATGTCATGCATATTTTCTATTGCAATGGCATCAACTCCACATTTTTTATAAATTTCTGCTTCTTTAATTGCATTACTGATTACACTGTTTAAATTACCACAATATCCAGGTGTTCCAGGCAATGCTCCGATATGGATCATCCCAATTATAACTTTGTTTTTAACAAATAACTTTAAAAAAATTTCCATGTAATTCTCCAGTGATTTATATTAAAAATGTATGATCAAATATTATACCACAAGATTTTCAGCAGGATATTAATGACTTATATATAAAGAAAAAACTAAAATAAAATTTCATATGTTGACATCATGTGAGGAAAATGATATAATACTACTAAATAAGTAGACTTAATGAGAGGAAATATGAAAATATCAACAAAGTACAGATATGGAACTCGCGCAATGCTTGAGCTGGCGCTGAATTTCAACAAACAACCGCTTTCGGTTAGAAGAATAGCACTTAAACATGATATCTCAAAAAAATATCTTGAGAGATTAATGCAGTCGCTATCGTCTGCTGGTCTGGTGATAAGTCAAAGAGGTAAAAAAGGCGGATTTGTTCTTAGTAAATCTCCAGATAAAATAACATTAAGTGAAATCGTTCAGGCTGTGGAAGGTCCACTGATTTTGATGGGATGTGTTGAAGATCCGGAAACCTGTAAGAGAATTTCAACCTGTGTAACTCATGATGTGTGGGGAATGATGCAGGATTTGATAAATGGTAAACTTGATTCGATTACTCTGGCCGATCTTGTTACAATGCAAAGAAAAAAAATAAGTAAAATCAACGATAGTATTTATCATATTTAAGTTGGTTAAGGAGAATTTTAAGATGAATATAGTTGATAATATTATTGGAACAGTTGGTAATACCCCATTGGTAAGACTTGATAGACTTTTTGGAAAAACTGGATGTAATGTAGTTGCCAAACTTGAAGCTTTTAATCCTTGCGGTAGCGTCAAAGATCGCATTGGTATGAATATGATTGAAGAAGCTGAAAAAAATGGTAAATTAAAACCGGGTGGTATTGTTATTGAGGCTACAAGTGGTAATACTGGAATTGGACTGGCATTTGTTTGTGCGGTAAAAGGTTATAAATTAATTTTGGCTATGCCTGATACTATGAGCAACGAACGACTTTGTCTTTTAAAGGCTTTTGGAGCAAAAGTCGAGCTTACTCCGGGAGCTGGAGGGATGTCTGGTGCTATAAAAAAAGCTGAAAAGATTTTTAAAACAACACCGGGTGCTTTTATGCCAAGGCAATTTATAAATCCAGCAAATCCAGATATTCATAAAAAAACTACTGCGGAAGAAATATGGAATGATACTGATGGTAAAGTTGATATTTTTGTCAGTGGCGTTGGCACTGGTGGAACTATAACAGGAGTAACAGAAGTACTGAAAGCAAAAAATAAAAATCTTTATTCAGTAGCGGTTGAACCTGATGCATCTGCAGTCCTTTCTGGCGGGAAACCGGGGCCTCATAAGATACAGGGAATAGGAGCTGGATTTATTCCAGAGGTTATGAATGTGGATATTATCGATGAAGTTGTTAAAGTAAGCAATAATGATGCAATCGCCACAGCTAGAAAACTTGCTTTAAAAGAAGGTATTTTATGTGGATTTTCATCTGGTGCGGCATTGTTTGCAGCAGGGAAACTGGCTGCTCGTCGTGATAATGCTGGAAAACTACTTGTTGTTTTATTGCCAGATCTTGGTGATAGATATTTGAGTACCGAATTATTTAACGACTATTAAGCGAACATTTGACGAGCGATCCTATCAGGCACGACTTTTAATTTTTCTGCGCAATCCAAATCTCATCTCGTCAAATGCCCGATTTTGATAACAATAAAAAAATAAGAAATAAAGATAAAATAATGAATATAAAGAAATCAAAAGTAATGGTTGCGATGAGTGGGGGAGTTGATTCTTCTGTAGCAGCCTACTTACTCGTGAAAATGGGTTATGAAGTTGTTGGAATGACGATGTGTCTTGGTATTGAGGATTCGTCTTCGGCTAAAGGTGTACAATGTTGTGGTACTGACGCGATAAATGATGCCAAAAAAGTGTGTGATACTCTTGGAATCGACCATTATGTTCTGAATTATGCTAAAGAATTAAAGCATGATGTGATTGATAACTTTATCAGCGAGTATTCTCATGGACGAACTCCAAATCCATGTGTAAGATGTAATGAATATCTTAAATTTGGGAAACTTCTTAAACAATCCCTTGCAATGGGTTATGATTTTGTTGCAACAGGACATTATGCTGGAATTGAAATACATAATGGAGAATATTTCCTAAAAAAAGCATCTGATTTTAATAAAGATCAAACGTATTTTTTATATTCAATTAAAAAGGAATATCTAAAACATATTCTATTCCCTTTAGACAGTATTTCTAAACCAAAAGTACGTGAAATTGCTAAGGAAATGGAACTTCATGTAGCTGACAAGGAGCAGAGTCAGGATATTTGTTTTATTCCGGATAAGGATTATAAATCTTTTCTTCTTGAAAATAATGTAATCTGTAAAGGAGGAGATATAATCGATGAATCTGGAAATGTTCTTGGAAAGCATGACGGAGTGATAAATTATACTGTCGGACAACGTAAAGGCTTAGGAATTTCTTCTCCATTTCCACTTTATGTAATTAGATTAGAACTTGATAAAGACAGGATTATCGTAGGACCTAAAGAAAGTTTAAGAACAAAAGCACTTTATTTAAAAAAGCTTAATAAACTTGTGGATAAATTTCCTGAAGAATATGTTTGTAAATCTCGTTTTCGAGGTCGTGATACCAGATGTAGAATTGAGCAATTAGAATCGGAATACAAAGTGGTTTTTCTTGATATACATGATGCGGTTTCACCTGGACAGTCAGTAGTTTTTTATGATGGCGATATAGTTCTAGGTGGCGGAATCATTGAAAGTTCTGAAAATAGTTAACAAAACACAAAATTTTACCACGAAGAGCTTGAAGGTAATAAAAAGTAAACAAAACATGATTGTATTGTCATACTGCGACTTGAACGCAGTATCTCTTTAAATTGTTAACGCAAAAAGATGGATCCTGCGATCAAGTCGCAGGATGCCGAGTGGATTGTGACACAGTCTGTCTGCGCCCGTCCAAGATCACTAGGAGGTTTTGTTTTGAATCACCTTAATATACGACTACATATTTCTACTCTAATAATATTATTCTTACTAATTTTTTCAGTTACAACTTTAAACGCAAAAAAAAAATTAAAATACAGGCATCTTGAAGATTATTTAATATATGCAAAAAAGAATAACCCCAAAATCAAATCTTCACTTGAAAAAGCTAAATCAATAAAAGAGAGAATGAAACAGGTGATTTCTCAGCCTGATCCCAATTTGAAATATGCATATTCTGTCGAAGAAGTAGAGACGCGCGTAGGTCCTCAAAAACAGAAAATTGGTATTTCTCAGAAATTTATTACTGGCGGAAAACTGAAGTTAAAGGGCAAAAGATCATATTTTCAGTCAAAAATTGCAGAAGAAGAATACAATCAGGTCGTATCTGAGATTTTTTTCGCTGTAAAAAAAACTTATCTGGAATACTATTATATAACAAAGGAAATCACTATTTCTGAAGAAACGTTGAATCTTTTAAAATATATTGAAATAATTACAATTACAAAATATAAAGTAGGGCAGATATCTCAACCGGAGGTCCTGCAAATTCAGGTTGAACTGGGTAAACTGGAAAACCGTATTAAAACTCTCGTGGAATTCAGAAAAACAATTTCTGGAAAACTCAAATATTTGATAAATCTTAAATCTAAAAATGTATTTCCGTATGATCTTATAGTAGACAAATTCAGTATTTCTAAATCTGTATCTGAAATAACTGAATGGATCAGAAAGAGTAATCCTGAAATTAAGAGATTGAATCAGAAAATAAAACTGATGGGAGTAAATCATACCCTTGCGTTAAAAATGAATGTTCCTGATATCACGGCAAGCCTGGATTATATAGATACAGGAAGAAGTCTTTTTGGGAACCCTTTAGATAATGGAAAGGATCCAATAGTGTTTATGGTATCGGTAAATCTTCCTTTCAGGAAAAATAAGTACAGAGCAGCTGCACGTGAAGTTACAACTATGAGGAAATCAATCAGGCTTGAAAAAGAAGAAGTCATAAACCGGCTTGAATTTGAACTTGAAAGGAGTATCTTCAAGATAAATGATGCTCTCAGACGTGCAAGTCTTTACAGAGATTCTCTGATTCCAAAAGCAGTTCATTCGCTGAAAGTAGCGCAGACGGCTTTTATAAATGGGAAAACAGACTTTATCAGTATGTTTGAACCATTAAAAGTAATGCTCGAATTACATCTGGCTTATGAACGTGCCGTTATTGAACAGGGAATACAGATGGCTATGATTGAATTCATGGCCGGCAGTTCACTTCCAAAGGGCTGGAAATTAAAACAAAACACAAAAATTCTTAAAGAAAGTACGAGTGAACTTTTTCCGAAAGCTGAAACATCAGGAGGATAAAAGTGATCAAATTAACATTTAATAAATTTTCACAAAGTTTAATCACATTGCTGGTTGTAATTTGTACAGCAGCATTCTTTTTTTATATTGGAACAATATCCGGGAAAGAAGATACTGTTCATATGAAAAATCATAAAAAGGTGATGGAAGATTCTGAATTGTCCCAAAAGCATGATACAGTATGGACTTGTTCAATGCATCCTCAGATAAGACAGTCCAAACCAGGTAAATGCCCATTGTGTGCAATGGATCTGATATCATCTGGTGTCGGAAGTAAGAAACTTGGTATTCATAAGTTGGAATTATCAGATTATTCAAGGAAACTAGCAGAAGTTCAGGTTGTGGAAGCTCGAAAAAAAGATGTAAGCATTGATTTGAGGATGTTTGGGAAAATTGATTTTGATGAGACTCGAATTAAGTATATTTCTTCATGGATGCCAGGACGACTTGATAGACTTTATGTTGATTATACAGGTATTACTGTAAAAAAAGGAGATCATCTGGTTTATTTATATAGTCCTGAATTGATTACTGCTCAGAAAGAATTACTGGAAGCAATCAAGGCTGAAAAACTACTCAGGAAAAGTGGTCTTGCAAGCATAAGAGAAACATCTTTGCAGACAATTTTTGCTACCAAGGAAAAACTTAAGCTTATGGGCTTAACAAAATTCCAGATACAGAATATCGTAAAAAAAGGAAAAACGACTGACCACATAACGATTTATTCACCAATCAGTGGGATTGTAATTGATAAGAACGCTACAGAAGGTATGTATGTGAAGACTGGAACCAGGATATATACGATTGCAGATTTATCGTATATCTGGGTCAAATTTGAAGCTTATGAATCGGATTTGTATTGGCTTCGATATGGACAGGAAGTAGAATTTGAAACAGAAGCTTATCCTGGAGAAAAATTTAATGGTAGGATTTCATTTATTTCACCTGTTCTGGATGAAAAAACCCGGACTGTAAAGGTAAGAGTAGTGGCAGAAAATACATC
>DAOVTB010000311.1 GCA_030633305.1 Candidatus Muiribacteriota bacterium | reverse complement strand
GATGAAGGTTGGAAACGCAGGAATGATAAAAGTAAAAAAAGAGCACAAAAAAGTTTAAAAAAAAGAAAAAAAAACATATGAAATATCTAAATTCATTTAATTCATATTATAGAAGTAAGTATGGGCAACGAGTTGATAAAATAGCATTGAGCCTAGGTCTAGAATGTCCAAATCGTTCAAAAGGTGGATGTATATACTGTTCTCCTGTTGGATTTATTCCCTATTACCTCAATCCAGAAGAGTCAATCAGGACACAATTGAAAAATGGAAAGGGGTTTCTTAAATCCAAAAAATCGAAATTGTACTTTGCCTATTTCCAACAGGAAACAACAACTGCTTCATCAAAAGACATCTTAATTAATTCGATTGAAATACCATTAAGTGATCCAGATTGTGTTGGCATTATAATCAGCACCCGTCCAGATTATATTGAAATTGAATTTCTTGAAATCATGCAAAAATTTAAAGAAGAAAAGCCAGAAAAAGAATTTCTCATAGAGCTTGGACTTCAAAGCTCTAATGATGCTACTTTAAAATTCATTAATCGAAATCATTCATATTCGGATTACGATAAAGCAATGGAAATGATAAAAAATTATCCTTTTATTGTTAAAGGTGTTCATGTAATTTTTGGAATTCCTGGCGAAGATTTTTTAACCTATCATAAAACGCTTAAAGATGTCATTGAATCTGGTATAAATTACATTAAAATACATCATCTTCAAGTCGTTAAAAATACTCCTCTTGAAAAACTTTATAACAATAAATCATTTGAACTTTTCGAATTCAATGAATACATTACGACCCTATGTAAGATAATCCCAAATATTCCTGAAGATATCATTCTTCACAGGTTATGGAGCAATTGCCCTAAAGAGATTCTTGTAGGTCCAAAATGGCGGAAAAGATCTTATGAAATTCAAGAAGAATTGGAAAAAATGTTAAAAACCAAAAAATTATGGCAGGGAAAAAATATTAGGATAGAGAAAAAGTAAAGCCACAGATAAAACAGTGATAAAATTAAAGAGATAAAACCAAATATAGGAGAAAATTATAAATGAGTACACCAAATATACCTAAGCCAGCAAAACTGTTTATGTCAATCCTTTATAATGTATCTGGAAGCAAAAATATAGAGAAACTTTTGAGAAAATTGAAAGAATCATATGGAAATATTGATAATATTTCAGAAGAATTACATTTTGATTATACAAGTTATTATTCATCTGAAATGGGAACTGATCTTAAAAGAATATTTATTACTTTTGAAAAACTGATTTTAAGAGATGAAATAATAAAGATAAAGCTTTATATAAATGAACTTGAAAAATTTTTTCAACTCTACAATAATAGAAACATTAACATTGATCCTGGTATGATTACACCTGAAAACATAATGCTTTCAACTAACAAAAATTTTTCTCATAGACTATACCTTGGCCAAGGTATATTTGGTGAAGTTACCTTGATTTATAGAAACAAAAAATATAAAACTCTTGAATGGACATTTCCAGATTATGCTTCTGAAAATATACTCGAGCTTTTTTTACAATTCAGAAAATCTTATATGTCACAGCTCAAAGCGGAAACATGAAATGTGTGATTCAGTACTACTTGTAAATCCATTTATATATGATCTGACGGCCTTTGATTTCTGGGCAAAGCCAATTGGATTGCTTGAAATCGGTCTTCTGCTAAAAAAACTTGGACTACACGTTGATTTGATTGATTGTATGTATTCAAGTGATACCAATATGGCTGAATTTTCAAAATCACAAAATAATATAACACCTCCTAAGAAAAAAACATTTGGGTCCGGTACATACTTCAAAGAACAGATTAAAAAACCTGAATATTTAAATTCCATACCTAGAAATTATTACAGATTCGGCCTTCATCCTGAAGTGCTGAAGTCAAAACTCAACAATCTATCCGTTAAACCCGATTTGATTTTCATTACCGGGATTATGACTTACTGGTGGGAAAGCCTGAGAGATACAATTTGTATCATTAAGGAGATTTACCCTGATATTCCAATAGTTCTTGGTGGTATCTACCCGACTTTGATACCAGATCATGCAAAACAATTTTCAGGGGCTGATTTTGTAGTTGAAGGAACAGTTGATATCAATTACTTATCAGATTTCATAAAAAAAATTAAGCCTGATTTTAAATTTGACACTTCCACTACCCCTTCACCCTTGTACTATCCTTATAGCAATGCCCGCTATGGAATAGTTCGAACTTCCGATGGCTGTCCTAGAAAATGTACATATTGTGCTTCTAGTATTATAAGAAAAAACTACATTGAGCATGATATTGATATAGTATTCGGTCAAATCAGTTATCTCTATAATAGAGGAATAAAAAATATTGCTTTTTACGATGACTATCTTTTGTATAACAAGAAAAACAGACTTTTTCCGTTACTCAGAAAAATTCAGGATCAGGATTTACAAATAAATCTTCTTGCACCAAACGGCCTTTTTCTAAACCATATTGATAAAGAAACAGCCGATATTCTTAAATTAAATAATTTTACAACACTCAGATTTGGTTTTGAAACTGCAGTGGAAAAGATCAGCAAACGTATTGGATATAAAATTGGTGAAAATGATTTTGAAACTAAAATCAATACTCTGTTTCAAGCTGGTTTTAAATCAAGCGATATCATTATTTATATAATGGTTGGTCTTACCGGGCAGAATATTAAAGATGTTGAAGATACTATTAAATTTGTAAGAAAGTATGATCTTCGATTATGTTTAAGTGAATTTTCTCCTGTGCCAAGAACTCCGGAATTCTATAAAGCACTGCCCGAATCAAAACTGGACTTTGAAAAATATCCTCAATATCAGAATAATACTATACTTCCATTACGTTCCAAAGTTTTTACACATCAGGTATTGAATGATTTAAAATTGATGTGTCATCAATAACCACTGTATTTGAAAGTTTGGGCCAGCATCCCCTTGCAACAATATGCGATAAAATTCATGTCTTCTACTGACTCTCTATTTAATAGTGAAATAGTTGATTTTTATGTCAATAAAGTAGACCTCTATGATATGCGTAGCATTCAAAATTATGATGCCGTATCAGATAAAATAAATAAGTATCCAGAAATTTTGTGATCAAATACATAAATTGAAGCTTGTCTTTTTGTTTCCAAGTAAAAGTTTATAGTATACGAAAAAAAAGAAGGCTCCAATTAAATTTCAGACACTTATTTATTTTCTACATGTTTTTCTTTTCAGAATTTTTTTTAAAACATACTCATTTCAAGTCGATAATCCTTTCAATCAGATATCAAAAGTGAACATTTGGAATACAAAACAAGACATTCCGCGTGATTGCTGTTTTCAATATTATTTAAATGTTAAGTATTTGG
>DAOVTB010000334.1 GCA_030633305.1 Candidatus Muiribacteriota bacterium | reverse complement strand
TTTAAAAGCATCCATCCAGAATAAAAGTTCCATAAATTCATTATTAGCATTCAAAGCAATAGGTTGAACCAGATATACTGATTTTCCGCGAACATGTTCACCAATTTTTACATAGGTATTCCCTTCTGAGAAAGTTGTAACCTCTGTTGGCCTAAGATCAATATTCAAATATTCACACATCCTGGTGGCAAAGTCATGACCAGAACTTCCAGCAAATATTTTAATTTCATCAGTATTCATTTTTTCTCCTTTAGATATCTTAAACCCGAATTTTTAATTGAAAACCTTGATCAGCTTATTGAATTTTTTTTCATTCTTATGCATTATGCTATCATTCCCCAAAACACATATAAGGTTATCATCAATAATTTTCTGAAAAAGTTCTGCTGTATCCCTTACTTCTTCGATACTACTTTGAATTACTTCAGTGCGTTCACGCTGACGGTCATCATATGTTATACCACAAAGGAAATTCGCAGTAAGCATATCACCTTTTGCTTCAGGCGATAAATCTCTATCCAGTTTTCCAATTGTTCCAATTATAAATCCGTTCAGTTCTTTTGGGCTACATTTAAATTCTTTTAAAAAAGCACCCGCACCATCAAAAACGTCAATTGTCTTTTTCAGTTCCGGATCACGGTAAGACGCCAGAATCATGTCTCCGGATCTACCTATCAAAATATATGCTCCGTAAGCTCCACCCTGGACCCTGATCTTCTGGATCAGATAATTCATTGTCAGAATTGATTTTGCAACATCAAGATGACCAGTAAAATCATAACCACATCTCCTGAAATTTGATCCTTTCAAAACATATTGAACTTTTGAAGAAATTATCAATCCATCATTTAATCCAGTTTCTGGAGCATCGTTACTTGTATTTTCAAATTTCTGGCACTTAAAACTTTCCAACAATCCAGGCAGATGAATCTTCAGGTCTTTAAAATCTTCCTTTGAAGATGTAACACTTACAAGTAGTCCATCTCTGTTAAAAACTTTATCACATACTTCCCTGAACTTCTTTTCAAGAACTGAAATATCACTTTCCTTTTCCAGATCAAGTAAAAATCTGTAAAAAGTCAGTCCTTTCATCACTTCCTGATACCTTCCTGATGGCGAAAGATATGATTTCATTCGAAATGACTCAATAAATCTTCCACCTGGAATTACAGATTCATAACGTGATATCTGCTCCCTGATTATTTCTTTCAAGCGTTTGGGATCTCTAAATACTGAATGATTCAAAACTTCATTCAAAAGATCTGATAAACTGGAAAATTTCTCTTTTAAAAATTTTACCGATACAACAAATTTTGAACTGAATTTATCAGGATCATATCTATATCTATAGTTCTTTGTATTAAAAAACATCCCACCAGTTTTGATCTTGATCTCATCAGTAAGATTAGAAAATTCTTTATTCTCAGTATCAACTTCACCAAGTACACTTGTGAGTAATGACACATAAGGAAGCAATTCAACTTCCAGAGGTTCCATATCAAAATAAAGTTTTAAATAAGTTATCCCATTACTGAAGTTTTCATTATGAAGCACTGTTACATCATTAATATTACTCTTGATCAACGCAGATTTTTCAACCTCTGGTTCAACATCCGCCAGTATAAGAGATGGAATAAGATCAATTTGTTCAGGAGTAGATTTTGTATTATGAAATTTTTGAAGTGCCAGTGTCTCTTCATGAACTTTTTTCAAATCTTCATCTGAAAAGCCCTTCTTGATTTTATCCAGTTTTTTCTGTACGGCAAGTTTTTTCACTGCCGAAAGTCCTCGAACAGGATCCATGATCACATATGAACTATGATTGTTCAGCAAAAGCATTTCCTTCACCATTTTTTCAAAGAGTCCATTTTCTGATTCTTTTTTAATTTTATCCAGATACTGTTCATATTTTAGATACATAAAAGGATGGCCATCATACATCAAACTTTTAAAAATCATAAAAGATAGTTCCAGGCCCTTAGGGTAATTTGATGTTCCAGTCTCTCTGAGCCTGAATTCACATGAATTGATTTCAGCCTTAACACTTGTGCTATTGAAACCATTTTCAACAATATCAGACAAAACCTTATTTACTATTGATTTAAATTCTTCTAATCGGCTACTGTCAGCATACTTAACCATCAAAGACATAAACGGTTGTTTTGCAGATGTCATACAAAAGCCTAAAACATCTTTACCAATTTTTGCATCTATAAGTGCTTTTTTCAGTGGCGAAGCCGGACTGCCAATAAGCAATTCACAAAGAATTTCCAGAGAAAGGCAATTCACTGGATCCAACGCGTTTCCTACAACATAATTAACTGAAATAAATGATTTGTCATCAACACTATCTTCTTTTCCAACTGAATATTGACTGAAAACATCTATGGATTTTTCAAAAGACTCCTGATAATTTAATTCTGAATCAATTGTTTTTTTCTCAAAATTGACTAGATAATTATCATTTATATGCTTGAAACACTTCTCTACAGAAACTTTTCCATAAAGGACTATGACACTATTTGAAGGATGATAATATTTTTTATGAAAATCAAGAAATTGTTGATAACTCAAATCCGTGATCTTATCTGGATCTCCACCAGAACAATATTGATACTGGGAATCAGGAAATAGAGATTTAAAAATTTTGGGATACATTACCCTGATTGGCGAAGAAAAAGCCCCTTTCATCTC
>DAOVTB010000330.1 GCA_030633305.1 Candidatus Muiribacteriota bacterium | reverse complement strand
TGGATAAAACGGAGTGGTTTCTGATTGAGGAATTTCCTGTACTTTACCATATAATTCACTCGTTGAAGCTTGATAAAATCTAACTTTTTTCTCCAAATTCAGTAAGCGTATAGCTTCAAGAATTCTCAACGTACCTAAAGCATCACTATTAGCTGTATATTCTGGAGTATCAAAACTCACTTGTACATGTGACTGAGCACCAAGATTATATATTTCATCAGGTTGGATTTTTTTAATCAACCTTATCAAATTAGTCGCATCAGTCAGATCTCCATAATGCAGAAAAAATCTAACATTCACATCATGCAAATCATGGTACAAATGATCAATTCTATCCGTATTAAATGAAGAAGATCTTCTTTTAATTCCATGTACTTCATATCCTTTTTCAAGAAGAAATTCTGCCAAATAACTTCCATCCTGACCAGTAATACCAGTTATTAATGCCTTTTTCATAATTTATCGCAACTCCAAAAAAAAATTTGCCACAGATTTACACAGATAAAACACAGATTTTTAATAAACATCATTTCCGTGTGGAGGCATCTATACTTATGATTTCATACTTTTCTTAATGATCAAATCTATTTTTATCTTTCTTGATTTTTTTCACTTCATGACCTTCATGTTCTTCATGGTTAAATCTTTTTTTTCTTTCTTTTTACTTTTTATGTCAATAATCCAACTGTATCAATTACAATTTTATCATCCAGCAAAGTTTTATTCAAATATTCAAACTCTTTATGTCTTACCAGAATCAATACTATATCAGCTTTTTCTATTCCAGATTTTATACTAACATTTTGTATACCATCTATCTCTTTGCACTTGATATTAGGCTCAACTGCAGAAATATTTAATTCTGCTTCCAACAATCTTTTTGTTATTTTAAGCGCTGGCGATTCTCTGGTATCATCAATGTTTTCCTTATAAGCCAATCCCAAACTAACAATAACAGGATTTTTGAACTTATCAGCTTTTTTTCTAACCTTATCTATTACAAATTCGATCTTCTTATCGTTGATTTGACGGGCTTTTTTTATTATTTTTGCGTTTTCAGGAGAACTGCTGATTATAAAATATGGATCAACAGCCAGACAATGTCCACCAACGCCAGGACCGGGTTTCAATATATTTACTCTAGGATGATGATTGGCAAGTTTTATTAGTTCCCATACATCAATCTCAAGATCATCACATATCATTGATATTTCATTAGCAAAAGCTATATTAGTATCTCTGTAACTATTTTCAACCAGTTTTGATAATTCTGCAGTACGGCTATCTGTTTTTATAATACATCCATTTACAAAAGTAGAGTAAAATTCTGAAGCTTTATCGGTTGAAACTCTATTTATTCCACCAATAATTCGGTCATTATCAACAAGCTCCCGTAATATTTTCCCCGGCAAAACTCTTTCCGGACAATGTGCAACATATGCTTCCAACTCTCCATTTTCATTTACAAGGTCACATCGTGCTTTTAAAATTTGTTCAGCGATCAGTTCAGTTGTCCCGACCGGACTAGTAGATTCAAGAATAATCAAGTCTCCAGATTTTAATACTTTGCATATACTTTCAACTGCATTTTTAATGTACTTCAGATCAGGTTCAAAATTTTCCTTGAAAGGAGTGGGGACCGCTATAATAAACACTTCACCACACTCAATTTCAGTACTTGCCTTCAACTTTCCAGAATTAATTCCACTTTTTACAAGAATATCCAGATCAGGTTCAGTAATATGGATTTCCCCTGCATTTATTGTATCAACTATGTCTTTTCTTACATCAATTCCAAGAACATCCATTCCTTTGGTTGCAAGAAGACTTGCAGTTGGAAGGCCTATATATCCTAATCCTAAAACTATAACTCTCATTTATACTATCCTTAATTGTGTTTGTGGATTTGTTTATTATATCATAATTTACAATTCATAAAACTAATGATATTATATCAAGTATGAAAATCACAGAACTTACTAATATAATTGCAAGGGCCGAGGACAGCAAACATCAATTCAAATCGAATGTGACTAATGAAATTTCTTTAGCCCAGGAATTTGTTGCATTCAGTAATACACTTGGTGGTAAAATTTTTATTGGTATCGCTGATGACGGACATGTTTCGGGTCTCACTCGAAAAGATATGGAAAGGCTTTCCAATATGGTCTCCAATGCTGCGTCACAACAGGTAAAACCTTCTATTAACCCTATTACAGAAAATATTTCGCATCCAGATGGAATGGTGATGGTTATTGAAATTTCTAAGGGTATTTCAAAACCATATATGGATAAAGATGGGATTATATGGGTAAAAAGTGGTCCTGATAAACGCAAGGCAACAGCACGCGAAGAAATCCAGAGAATGTATCAAAACGCTGGTTTAATTCATGGCGATGAAATCCTTGCAACTGGTATGACTATTACAGAGATTGATAAGAATCTTTTTTCTCAATTTTATGAATCCATTTACGAAGAATCTTTTTCAGAACAGGAACTATCAATACAACAAATTTTTGAAAATTTAAACCTTTGCAGAGATGGAACTCTAAATGTCGCAGGTGCATTATTATTTGGAAAAAATCCACACATTAGACTTCCTGCATTTATAGTTAAATGTATAACTTATTCTGGAACTGACATTCATGAAAACATTTATGTTGACAGCCAGGACATTACTGGGCCTATCAAAGAAGTATTTGATGGTACAATTGATTTCATTTTAAGAAATTTAAGAAGAATTCAAAATGGTCAAAATGTGAATTCTCTTGGTATACTTGAAATCCCAAAGATTTCATTAGAAGAACTTATTGTAAATGCTATTATTCACAGGGATTATTTTATTTCTGCA
>DAOVTB010000257.1 GCA_030633305.1 Candidatus Muiribacteriota bacterium | reverse complement strand
ATGAAGCTCCATTGTCTGGACTATACCAAACATCAGGATTTCCATTTAAACCTATAACCCACACATTTGTATTATCAGAAACTGCAGATGCATTAGCGTGGTTAAAAGGGATCGACGTTCCAGGTGTCCAGTTATCTCCATCGGTTGTATACCATACATCATTTCTAGAATATGTACTGTTATCAACTCCACCAATAACCCACATTTTTCCACCATGAACCACAGAAGAATGATTATATCTTGGTGTCCATTGTGGTGTAGAGTGAAGATTCCAGGACATACCATCCGACGAAGACCATACACAATCGAAATAATCGAATCCGTCATAGCCACCAAGAACCCACATTTTCGCGCCGGTTCCATTATCAAAGACAACTGAAGAATGTCCGCCGCGAGGACTATATATACTGGTCGCAGAATACCATGACGAACCAATTCCGCCAGTAGGCGGTGTTGGCGTAGCAGCCGAAGGAGTCATAATGATATTTACAAGGGCTGTTTTCCCTTTTTCAATAACCACTGTCTGAGCAACTGATTCATGTGTTTTTCCTGTTGCGTTCCAACCTTCAGCTCTGATACTCTGAGTTCCGGCAGGAACATTTGAAACAATCCCTTCACCTTCTGCTGCAATAAAATCCACACTCCAGCTACCTACAAAAACTTTGACCTTAGTCACACCTGCAGGAGCTAAAAATGACATTTTTCCAGAATTATCAAAATTCATTTTTATCGAAAGACTACCTAAATCTTCTGTACCCGAAGACACACGATCAACAACAGATCCCTTATCACTATCAAAACACCCTATAAATAAAGGTATAGCGACAAGAACAAGAATGAAAAACAATAGGAATTTTTTTTCAGACATAGAAATACCACCTTTTAAAATTATTAAAACTATTATAATAATAGTGTAGTTTATTTAACATTGTCAAGAATATTAAATTATAATCTAACAGATGAAATCTATGCTTTTGTTTTAAAATTATTGACTTGATTGTATTTATATATGTACTATTAGATCTATTATGAAAATTAGAGATATTATAAAAAACAATTATCGACAAATTGTACTGGTTTTTGTTATTGCATATTTAACCAGACTGGCTTATTTTTTCAGCATCAAAGTTTTGCCAACCTTTTACTCATTATCGCTTGATGCACTGGTTCATGACACATGGGCCATGGAAATCCTTTTTAAAGACTTCTGGGGAAATGCAGCTTTTTTTCGAGCTCCTCTTTATTCGTATTTTCTTGCTTTGATTTATGGGATTTTTGGCCATAATCTTTTTATTGCTCGATTGATACAAATAATTATTGGTTCTTTAAGCTGTGTATTGATTTACATACTTGCTTTTAAAATATACAGGAATAAAGCAATTTCTCTTATTTCAGGTATTATTGCATCTTTATACTGGGTTTTTATTTATTTCGATAATGAACTTCTGATTCCTGTATTAATTGTTTTTCTTAATCTATCAGGAATAATAATTTTCCTTGAAGCCATAGAAAACATGAATTTAAAAGCTCTATTTTATTCAGGATTAATTTTTGGACTTTCTGCTATATCAAGACCTAATATTTTATTATTCATGCCTTTTTTATTCGTCTGGTTATTTATTGTAATAAGAAAAGATAAAGATCTAAAAAGTTCAATAAAATTCTGCTCAATATTTACCATTGGAGTTTGCCTGATAGTATTCCCCGTAACACTTAGAAATTACATTATTGGAGATGATTTTGTTTTAATCGGTTCCCAGGGCGGCGTAAATTTCTATATCGGGAACAATCCATATTCTGATGGTAAAACAGCAGTTGTACCTGGAACAAAAGGTACTTTTTGGGGAGGTTATCATGATACAAATAATATTGCGATGAATGATATGAAAAAAACGCTGTTACCTTCAGAAATATCGGACTACTGGTATAAAAAAGGAATCAAATTTATCCTTTCCAATCCAGTTAAAACTTTAAAATTGTATGGAAAAAAATTAAGTCTTATTTTTGACTTGAACGAAATCTCAAATAATAAAAATATTGCTTTTTTTAAAAACGAATCGAATATTCTGAGATTACCATTATTTTTTGGACTTTCATTAGTATTTCCATTTGCTTTAAGTGGAATGATCTTCTCGAAAAAGGACAGATATTGGTATTTAATTACATTCTTTGTCATTATTTATTCAATCAGCATTTTACTGTTTTTTGTAACCTCTAGATTCAGAATTCCAATTCTTCCAATTTTAATAATATTCGCCTCATATTCAATATGGAAAATATACAACTGTATTATCTCAAAAAAGAAATCTACTTATATTGCTATGATTATTTTGACGATTTTCTTTTTTACTTTACTATTCATAAACTCCACTCCCCAGCCTGACCTTTCAAAAACCAGCGATGGACATTATATAATTGCAAATGCATATTATCGGACCAGAAAATTTGATAAAGCTCTTGAACTTTTTAAAAAGACTATCCAACTCAATCACCCATATAAATCAAGAAGTTATAAAGTGATGGGATTCTGCCTGCTTCAGAAAAATAAAACAGAAGAAGGACGTCAGGCTTTATTAACTGCTTTGAAGGAAGAAGAAGTACTTCTTGATGAAATTAATAATGTTCTTTTAAAAAATGGATTTCATACCATGGCATTTGAAATGATTGGCTCAACAAAAAATCTCCATTCAATCACAATCATTGAAGAATATTTTAAAATCGCTGATTATTGCATGAAAAGAAATCTTACTGGAGATGCTGAAAAATGTTATCTAGCTGTACTGGAAAAAGACAATTCAAATATTAATGCAATTTTAAACCTTGCCAATATTTATTCAATAGATGCAAAGAATTTCAACAAAGCAGAAAAAATGTACAAATCTGCACTTGAAAAATTTCCAGATAACAAATCAGTCATGGGACATATGATTATGTTTTATAAACGGAACTATATGACTGATGAAGCACAGGCTCTGGAAGTGAAAATTAATAAATGAGGGGACGCGTCCCCTACAAAAAAATTAATATGCGGCATCATAGCGGGTCAGGGCACATTGAATTTTTTTGAACATCAAAGAAAATTCAAGTCCTTCTGACCCAATCTATATTAGTATTTGGTATTAGGTGTTGTATTAAAAGGTATTTATAAATCCGCAGACTGACTGTACGGTGCCAGTGTCTCTCGCTGGATTTCGTTCCTCAAATGAGACCTGAACACCGCTTCGCATATTTTATCTTTTTAAAGAGTTCAATTTTTTCCTGACTCGCTTCAACTCGTCGCGAAAAACTGCTGCCAGTTCAAATTCAAGACCACTTGCTGCTTCAGTCATTTTTTCTTTATATTCTGTTTCAAGGTACAAAAGATCATCAAAGGAAATACGATCAAGATCTACATTTACTGAAGGTCCGCCATAACCATCTTTTCTAGAATCTTCATCCAGAACGATATTCTTCCTGATCGTTTTTGGAACAATACCATTAATTCGATTATATTCAACCTGTATTTCTCTCCTTCTTTCCATCTCGCTAATAGCTGATTTCATAGATTTCGTCATTGTATCTGCGAAAAAGATTACCTTTCCATTTACATTTCTTGAAGCACGACCAGAAACCTGAATAAGTGATGTTCTACTTCTCAAAAACCCCTCTTTATCGGCATCAAGAACTGCAACCAGGCTGACCTCAGGGATATCAAGCCCTTCCCGCAGAAGATTGACTCCAACAATAATATCGAGTTCACCAGTTCTTAGTTTTTTTATCAGTTTAATTCTTTCAAGAGTTTCTATATCAGAATGTAGATATTCTACTTTCATTTCCATTTCTCGCAAATATTTACTGAGATCTTCAGACATTTTTTTAGTAAGCGTAGTAACCAGTACTCTTTCATCACGCTCCAGGACCTGTTTTATTTCAAAAAAAAGATATTCAATCTGACCTGAAGTTTTAACCACTTCAACCGGTGGATCAACAAGTCCGGTTGGTCTTACTATCTGTTCAAAAACATTGACCCCGGACAGATTTATTTCATAATCCTTAGGTGTTGCAGACAGGTATACAACCTGTTCAACTTTATTACTGAACTCTTTAAAATTTAAAGGTCGATTATCTAAAGCCGATGGAAGCCGAAACCCATGTTCCACAAGATTAGTTTTTCTTGCGCGATCACCATGATACATCCCTCCTATCTGTGGAACAGTAACGTGACTTTCATCAATAAAAAGAAGAAAATCATCTGGAAAATAACTCATTAAAGTACTGGGCGGCTCACCGGCAGCTCGACCATCAAGATGCCTTGAATAATTTTCAATTCCTGAGCAATAACCCAATTCTTTTATAAAGGTTAGGTCATTCAAAGTCCGCGCCTTCAATCGTTCTGCCTCTTCCAGTTTCCCTGATGCTTCAAGTTCCGTACATCTGTCAATCAGTTCAGCTTCAATCAATTCCAGAGCTTTTTCCCGTGTATTATAGCTGACCGCATAATGATTCGCAGAAAAGATCATGTATTCATTTAGATTTTCAACAGTCTTTCCAGTTACACGGTCTATTATACTTATTCCATCAATCTCATCATCAAAAAACTCAACTCTTATGGAATCTTCAGAATAAGAAGGTATAAATTCAACAATATCTCCTCTGACTCTGAAAAGACCGCATTTCTTCTCTACATCATTTCTATTGTAATTGAAATATACAAGTTTTTTCATTAGATCATCACGATTCAGCTTTTGACCAGTTTCAATCTTGAATGTCATCTCCATATAATTAGTCGGATTTCCGAGTCCAAAAATTGAACTGACACTTGCAACTATTATCACATCTTCACGTGTAAGAAGTGACGTTGTTGCACTGTGTCTCATACGGTCAATCACTTCATTAATTTGTGCCGTTTTTTCGATATAAAGATCCCGAGCCGGGACATAAGCTTCAGGCTGATAATAGTCGTAATATGAAACAAAAAAACAAACTGCATTTTCTGGAAAAAAGCCTTTCATTTCTTCATAAAGCTGTGCTGTCAATGTCTTATTATGCGAGATAATCAAAGCAGGTCTTTTTAACTCAGCGATTATATTTGCTATTGTGAATGTTTTCCCACTTCCCGTTACTCCAAGTAAAGTCTGATGTTTTGCCCCGCTTCGCAAGCTATCCATAAGTCCTTTTATAGCTTGCGGTTGATCACCAGAGGGTTTAAATTCACTGTTTAGTTTGAATTGCATATCTATTTTTTCTTTTTGTTTATTTTACTATTCTATCCTTTTTATCTTTTATATTTAATTCGGGAGGGTCACAGACCCTCCCCTACGATATTTTATATTTTTATTTCTCTGCGCCCTTTGCGTTCTCTGCGCGAGAATCTTCTTTTTCCTTTTCCTTCATGACCTTCATGTCCTTCGTGGTAAAATCTTTTTTTCTCTGCGTTCTCAGCGCTCTCTGCGTGAGAATCTTCTTTTTTTCTTACATCTCTTCCACTATTTTATAGAATTTATTCAACCAGTAACTTACGGTACTTTTTTTCATCCCACGATCAACCTT
>DAOVTB010000100.1 GCA_030633305.1 Candidatus Muiribacteriota bacterium | reverse complement strand
GCACAGGATCTGACAACGTAAAACTTTGAAAAGCAACCTAACGGTGTACAAGCTGAGGACTTTCTGGAAACAGGAAGAACCAACCGCTACTCGATCTCTCTAAAGCAGAACACCCCAATATTTTTAAGGAAACCATCTTGTTACACAGGATGGTTTTTTCGTTTCCCCTGCGATTTTAATGAGCGAATCTTGACTTTTTTTGCATCTTTTCAAACCTCAACGTACGTTAGTACGTCTCGGTTTGAAAAGATACAAAAAAATCCAACCTTCATCTCATTCAGAACGCAGATTAGAAGAAGGAAAAGATGAAGCCTACATAGGCTCCTTCAAAATCTGATCTTGAATAATCAGGATTTTCTTTAACATATATTCTAAGAATTCGATAACCCCCCTGAAATGCAAACGCTGGTGTAAGGCAAAGCCTGAATCCTGCATCTACATCAAGAAAGTATCCTTTTTTACCGGATTTTATTCCTGAGATATCTGAAAAAAGTACGACAAGAGGATCTGGAGTATATTGAAATGAAAATCCTACGCATGGAAGCGTTGAACTGTATTCTCTTTCCTTTAGATATAGAGGACCAAGTTGATTTTGAGCATCCAGAGATGTTTTCAATCTGAAACTTTTTACTTCAAGAAGTGTACCGATTTTGAATTTACTGCTTGAATTTGTTAAAAACCACCATGTCCACATGAAATTAGCATAATCGTGTTCATATTTACTCAGTATTTTTGTACCGATTGGATATTCTATACCACCATATGTTATTGCATTGATTGTTGTAGTATCGCCCATGTGTTTTTGACCGTGAAAACTGAATCCGACTTTATGGCGATGACCAGTTTCCCACTCTACTCTTAATGCTCTGAGGTCTCTTTTTTCAATATCAAGTTCATTTTTGAAGTCAAAATAATTACCGACTCCAACACCGTTTACTTCATGAAGTACCTTAGTTTCTAAATCTCCAAACCACCATCTGGCATCAAGATGAAGTTTATTCGCTGGATAGATAGCAAGTGGCAACAGGAATAGAATATATAGTAAAAGTATGAGTTGTTTCAAAATAATTATCTCCTGATCAAGTTATCGGAAAAGAAAATGAAAATTTTATACTTTTATTCAACTATACAAGCATTTTCAATTCAAATTAACAACTATCCTGTGCTATAATGCATCCATGTATACAAAACTGACGGATATTTTTTCAAGTCATGACCTTAATTTTCTATTGATGAAAGTTGGAGATTCTGGAATTTCAGGCTGGAAAGAAATTCTGTTGATATCTGATTTGATCTTGACACGATACAAGTCTGCTTTGGAATCATCAAGACTTGTTTATAGAGAAATCACTTCGTTACCTTTTGAAAAGGATGAAATCAAATTAGCAATTAAAGTAGTATTGATGCAGGATACAGTGAAAAACAATAAGATCAGTAAACATACGGAAGCATATGAGAGTTTATTTGTTAATCTTTCTTGTTTTCAGGAGCTTTCGAAAAAGGAATTGGAGGATCTTAATAATTTAGATCTTAGTCAGATAATATCTAATGATATTGATTTATTGAATAAAACTGCCAAAGACCCTATTGCAAATAAAGTATCTGATGAAAGGGTAATACTTTATAATGATATCAGGAATTTTGAAAAATCCTTGAATGCAATGCTGCATGGACAGGAAAAGAAAAAAGATTAGACATGATTAACAAGATAAAACAGGATTAAAATTATAATTATGATGTCATACTGCGACTTGATCGCAGTATCTATCAAAATAAAGAATTAAACATGCGAAATAATATAGTTTTTATAATAATATCTATTATTTTAGGGATTTGTTTTTTTTCATCACTCGGAATCCTCTGGCCTCTGGCTGATATGGATCTGAATTGTTCTTCAAAAGAAATAAGAGGAAAAACAGATACTTTTCTAAAAGAAAAAGGTTTTAACCTTAATGATTATCAGGCAGTTTCATATCTGGAAGTAAATGAATCTGCACTGGATTATTTAGAAAGATATTCTGATCTTAAGGATGTCCAGAAATGGATAAAGTCTGGATTACCACTAGTCTATTACAATATTATTTATAAGAAACAGGGCGAGCCCCGCTATTATTTTCTGGTATTTCATCCTGAAAAAGGAATTTTAAGCTGGAAGCGGAGTTTTGAAGAAGATGATTCTGGTAAGCGCTTAAAAGTAGCTGATGCCAGAAAATTGATTCAAAAAAAATTAACGTCAGAATTTAATTTTTCGAAATATGTTGAAAAAGGTGTTAATTCAAGAGATCTTCCTGAACGCCGTGATCACGTTTTTATTTATGAAAAAATTATTCAGGAAAAACCGGAAATAAAAATAAGGGCTGTAATTTCTGTTCGAGGAGATATTCTTGCAGGTGTATCAAGATCTTTTGTTATTCCGGCATCAGAAAAAAGGTTAGCCAGAAAAAAATCTGCACCTGTAGAATTTCTATTTGCCGGAGGTGTAGGATTGATGTCTATTGGTGCTGTCATAGCATTGATCATTTTTATTATCCATCTTCAAAATAAAAACATTCAGTTATTCAAAGTTGGAATGCTGATCCTGGTCATTTATTCTATATCATTTTTTAATAATTTTCTTCAGGTCTCAAGAATTTTTCGAAACTGGGATCCTTTATGGGTGCAGTGGATGGCATCATTCAGGTATTTACTTTATAGAAGTCTGGGTGAATTGTGGTTCATGGTAGTTTTGTTTATTTTTATTGCTGCTGGAGATGCTCTGGATAGAAAGACGCTTTTAAAGAAAGGGGAATCTCTATGGAATTCATTAAAGGGTAAGATCATAAGTTTGGATGTCGGGAAATCTTCTGCATGGGGATTTTTAACTGGTTGTATCTGTGGTGGTGTAATGACCTTGAGTGTGATTATTTTGAAAAAATATTGTGGAAGTTATACTTCTGTTCAACCACGGGGATTTTTCTTTTATGCAATAAATTCAGCGATGCCATCTCTTTCAACGATTCTTTTCTTTCTAAAAATTGCTTTGATTGAAGAACTTGGATACAGGTATTTCGGAGGACTTTTCCTTTATGATCTGTGTAAGAAAAAATGGGTAGCAATACTTGTTCCGGCGGTTATTTATGGACTTGGACACACTGCATTCACTTTTCTTCCTCCTGCTGAACCATTCTGGGCTCGTGCTCTGGTAATGACCCTGGTTGGTTGTGTATGGGGATGGGCTTTTTTCAAATTTGATGCTTTGACAGTTATTTTTTCACATCTAACAGCTGATCTTTTTATTTTCAATTGGCCAAGACTTGCAAGCGGTGACTCATATCTTGTTGCACTGGCTGTCTTCACGGTTTCAATTCCTTTGATTCCCTTTGTGTTGTCGCTTTTCTTTGGGAAACTGCGGAATTCTAAAACGATTGTTGTGTGAACTATTTAATATTGACTCTAATCCTCTCCGAGATTATTATATAAGAAACATAGAATAATAATATAAATGAGGTTTGGATAATGAAAATTCTTAAAATTGATGGAAGCAACCTGACCATAGATAAAGTCAGCAGTATTATAAATGATGATGGGAAGCTTAAAATCACACCTGGAGCAAAAAGGAAAGTAATTGAAAGTGAAAAAACAATTAATAAAATTGTTGCAAAAAAAGGCACAGTTTATGGTGTAAATACTGGCTTTGGCGAATTCAGCTCTGTTAGTATCCCTTCCAGTAAATTGAGAGAACTTCAGGAGAATCTTATAAGGTCTCATTGTGTTGGTTGTGGAGTAGTAATTGATACAAAAATATCCAAAACAATGATGTTACTTAGATTGAATTCCCTTTTAAAAGGACATTCAGGTATTAGGATAGAAACCCTGAATCTCATGATTGAACTTTTTAATAGAAATATAATACCAGTTGTGTTCAGTAAAGGTTCTGTTGGTGCCAGTGGTGATCTGGTTCCTCTTGCCCATATGGCGCTTCCTCTTTTAGGAGAGGGAGAAGTTCACTACAAAGGCAAGATTCAGGAAACTTCAAAAGTATTTAAGAAAGAAAAACTTAAAGCGTTAAAGCTCGGGCCAAAAGAAGGGCTTGCGCTAATCAATGGAACTCAATATATGTCTGCAAATGCTGTGTTAGCATTGCTTGATATAAGAACACTCATCAATATGGCTGGAATTACTTCTTCCATGACTATTGAAGGTTATCAGGGAACGCTCGTTCCTTTTGATAAAAGACTTCATGATCTTCGGCCTCATCCTGGTCAGAATGTAGTAAGCACTCATATCAGGTCATTAGTTAAGGGGAGCGAAATACAGGATTCTCACAAAGAGTGTAAAAGAATTCAGGATCCATATTCTCTCAGGTGTATTCCTCAAGTACATGGAGCAATTTTTGATACTTATATATATGTAAAATCTGTTGTTGAAAGAGAAATCAATTCTGTTACAGATAATCCGATCATTTTCAATGATACGTGTGAAGCGTTATCTGGTGGCAACTTTCACGGCGAACCACTTGCTCTGGTTCTGGATTTTATTGCTATGGCAGTTACAGAAATCGGGTCTATATCTGAAAGACGTGGCGAACTGTTACTTCGCGCTCCGCAAGGGACTGATCTTCCAATGTTTCTAACTGAAGTTGGAGGATTGAATTCAGGACTTATGATAGCACAATATGCGGCAGCCTCACTGGTAAACCATTGTAAAGTACTTTCGCATCCCGCTTGTGTGGACACGATTCCGACCTCAGCAGATAAAGAAGATCATGTCAGTATGGGGGCAACTTCGGCAATCAAATTGAATGAAATAATTGATAATGTATTCAGAATTATTGCAATAGAACTAATGATTTCAGCGCAGGCTATTGAATTTCACAGACCGTTAAAAACTTCTATTGAAATAGAAAAGATCATGAAAATAATTCGCAAAGAAGTTAAAGTTCTGAAAAGAGACAGGATGTTGAAACCTGATATAGATATTCTTGAAAAAATGGTCAGAGATAATATGTTCAGCAAATTTTATAGTAAAGAGATAAAATAAAACATCGCGCAGAGGACACGGAGGACGCAGAGAAAAAAAGGAAGATTAGACAGGATTAAACAAGATAAAACAGGATTAAGGAAAAGGACAAGATAGTAAAGTACACTTATCGAAACTGTAGGAGGAAAAAATGATTTCAAATCAAGATATTTTAAATGCGATGAAAATAAAACTGGATAATGAATTACCTGAAAAAAAAGAATTTAAATCTGGTTTAAGACGAGCACCAAAACGGGAATTTACTCTTACTAAGAAGGAAACTGAACTTGCACTTAAAAATGCATTAAGATACATACCGGAAGAATTTCATGAGATTCTTGCATCAGAATTTTTAGAAGAATTATTAACTAGAGGAAGGATCTATGGCTATCGATATCGTCCAGAAGGAGAATTAAAAGGGAAGCCTATCAGTGAATATAAGGGAAACTGCATAGAAGGAAAAGCTTTTCAGGTTATGATGGATAATAATCTGGATTTTGAAATAGCATTATATCCATATGAACTTGTTACATATGGAGAAACTGGTCAAGTTTGTCAGAACTGGATGCAGTTTACATTGATAAAAAAATATTTAGAAGAACTCACACAGGAACAGACACTTGTTATTCATTCCGGTCATCCTGTTGGTCTTTTTCATTCTTCTCCAGATGCTCCTAGAGTAATATTGACTAATGGTCTGCTAGTAGGTCTTTATGATAATCAGGCAGACTGGCATCGTGCTACGGCACTTGGAGTTTGTAATTACGGGCAGATGACTGCTGGTGGATGGATGTATATTGGTCCACAGGGAATTGTACATGGAACCTATTCGACTCTTTTAAATGCTGGTCGTTTAAAACTTGGAATCCCGGAAGATAAAGATTTATCCGGATATGTTTATGTAACTTCTGGACTTGGCGGAATGAGTGGTGCACAGGGGAAGTCTATAGTTATTGCTGGTGGAATAGGAATAATTGCTGAAGTTGATGAATCAAGAATCCAAACCCGATATGATCAGGGCTGGGTAGATATGATGTCGGATGACCTTGTAGAAATATTCAAAACTGTTGAAGAATGCAGAGAATCTAAAAAGGCAATTGCAATTGCATATAAAGGAAATATTGTTGATCTTCTGGCCTATATTGTTGAAAATGATATTAAGGTAGATCTTTTAACGGATCAGACATCATGTCATGCTGTCTATGAGGGAGGGTATTGTCCTCAGGGGATTTCATTTGAAGAACGAACCGAGATGCTGGAAAAGGATCCAGATAGATTTCGAGAACTCGTTGATAAAACTCTGAAAGAGCATTATCAACTTATTAAAAAACTTGATAAAAAAGGAACCTACTTTTTTGATTATGGAAACAGTTTTCTAAAAGCAGTTTATGATACTGGAGTAAATGATATTTGTAAAAATGGGATTGATGAAAAAGATGGATTTATATTTCCTTCATATGTTGAAGATATTCTAGGCCCACAATTATTTGACTATGGTTATGGTCCATTCAGATGGGTGTGTCTGAGCGGTGATCCGAATGATCTTAGAAAAACAGATGCAGCAGCAGCGGGCTGTATTGATCCTGAAAGACGTTACCAGGACAGGGATAATTATATATGGGTAAAGGATGCTGAAAAAAATAAGATGGTTGTAGGAACTCAGGCAAGGATTCTTTATCAGGACGCACTCGGCAGGATGGAAATAGCTCTTAAATTCAATGAAATGGTTCGTAATTTTGAGGTTGGCCCAGTGATGATTGGAAGGGATCATCATGATACAGGTGGAACAGACTCACCATTTAGAGAAACTTCTAATATAAAAGATGGAAGTAATGTCATGGCCGAAATGGCAACGCATTGTTTTGCAGGAAATTGCGCACGTGGAATGAGCCTTGTCGCACTCCATAATGGTGGAGGTGTGGGAATTGGAAAAGCTATAAATGGTGGATTTGGACTGGTTCTTGATGGAAGCGAAAGGATTGACAGGATTATCAAATCAGCTATTCCATGGGATGTAATGGGCGGAGTTGCAAGAAGATCATGGGCTAGAAATGATAATGCTATATCTACTTGTATTGAATATAACCAGAGTCATGTTTTTTCTGATCATATTACTTTACCAGTAAAAGCAAATGATGACCTTATTCGTTCGCTGGTGAATAAAGCCTACAAAGAAAAATAAAAAATTCACACAAAGAAAAAATTACCACGAAGGCACGAAGAAAAATGCCAAAATGTCCTGAAATAGGCAAATATGAAACGTATAGTGTTATACGGAACAATGGAGAACCATTTTTTTTAGAATGTGAAGTTCATGGTACAATAAGTAATCCCACATTTGATTAGTGATAATAAATGAAGCTTGTATTTACAAAACGATTTTTAATAATAGTCCTGATATTCAATCTATTACTTCCCCTATTGGCAAATAATAATGAGCTTATCGTGCAGGCATCAAATTCTCTTGTAAGAATGGATTTTTCTAAAACTGAAGAACTTCTTGAAAAAGTTGATTATTCTCTTATTAAAAACGATCAGATAAAAGCATTTTATTTTTTTATTTTCGGAAAACTATACTATTACAGAATGGACTATTCCAGGGGTATTCGATATATGAAAAAATCTGTTGTTTTCAATAGCGGATATAGAGAATGGGCAGTATATTACTGTGTTTTAATGAGTTTCATGAGAGAAGATTTCAAAGCAATAGATGAATTATTAAAGAGATATAGGGTTGATTTAAAGGATTTTAAGATCAAAAAAAGCATTGATTTTATATCCAGAAGCATCAAGGAAAGAAAATGATAAAGATTATTTTCACATTACTGATTACTGTAGCTTACTTTTATAATCTGTATATCAGAAATATTCTGGAAACCTATAAAATTTACGGTTTTATCTCTTTTATAGGGATCATGTTTGTTATTACATTTCTGATTGCAAGGCATTTTAAAAAGGAGTTTCTTGAAACTTCTCCAGTAGGATTTTTTATAACAGGTGCAATTTTTTTTATATCATTTAATTCCTTTGATTTTTTAACTTTTAATTTTTTCAAAAACTATGTAGTTAAATTGATATGTGTTTTACTCATTGGTATTTTTCTTGAAATTGCAGGATATATCCTTTTCAGAAAGATATTGAAAATTTCAATTCATCAGGGATATTATTTTCCAGGTCTGGGTTTTGGGATATCAATCTTCATTATTATATTTATTTCAACTGTTCTGGCATATGCAGGACTATTTCATATTTCCAGTTTTGTTCCGGTTTTTTTATGCCTGGTTGGCCTTGTTTACTGCGGAATATTTATTTCCAGAGGACTATGGTCAGTAAAACGCATGAAAACAGTTGCACTTGATTACCTTCCGTTTATATTGATAATCATTCCGTATTTTTTATATATGTTTTCATCACTTGCAGCTCCACCACACCGGATGGATGAACTTCTTTATCATTTGCCATGTGCAGAAGCCATTATTGAAAACAATGGATTTAGCGTGATTGAAAATATTCCATGGTCAAATTTTCCCGGGAATCACTTTCTGATTTTTGCCATTTCAAAAAGTATTATTCCATTTTGTGGAAGAACACTATATCTTCTTTTTCCTATTTTTGTGCTTTTGATGATGTTATCTGTTTTTCCTCGAAAAATTACGTCTGTTTTTCTTGTATTATCTGCCTGGATAATAACTGTATCCGGTTGTCATGCCGGAAGTGAATGGATATTGATCTTTTTTGAAATCCTGACATTTATCTTGTTTATAAGATGTTGCAAAAAAGATAAAACTCCAGGTGCCATGTGGATAATGGTAGGTGTTTTTGCAGGGCTTGCTCTTGGCACCAAATATATGGCATTTCTTTTGATTTTTTTTATATCAATTTATCTTTTATTTTTCCGACGAGATATAAAGAGTTTGATATTAGTGATTGTTCCTGCTGTAATGGTTTCTCTGCACTGGTATTATAAGAGTTATTTGTTTTGTGGAAATCCTGTATATCCTCTTATGAGTAATTATTTTCCAGCAAGTTCAGAATATCTTGATTTTGCGGCTTCAATCCAGGATAAATATCTTAATTTCAATGGTGTTTCAGGTTTTTTTAAAAGATTGTTCCTTCCATTTTATTTAATGAAGTATGATTTTTCATCATATTTTCAGGATGGTCTCCTGGGGCTTATGTTTTTTCCAACTTTTCTTTTTCTTGATTATAAAAAGATCAAAACAGAACGAGTGTATAAATTATTTTTTGTATTTTTATTATTTTAC
Organism: Candidatus Muiribacteriota bacterium; assembly: GCA_030633305.1. GTDB lineage: Bacteria > Muiribacteriota > DAOVTB01 > DAOVTB01 > DAOVTB01 > DAOVTB01. The sequence goes on along the minus strand of DAOVTB010000100.1, from coordinate 6,023 downwards.
TTTCTGATTTGGATGTTTTTCATGCCGCAGGTTTTAAGATTTGCTTTTTTTCCATTGCTTGTACTACCTTTTCTGCCTCGTATGAAAGGAAAGTTTTTTGATTATGCTGTGCTTATGACTTTTCTAGTAGGTGTTTTCATTATGATTTACAGCAGTTCAAATTCAAATGCTTATCTAGATATTTATTCATCAAAAGCTGGTGGAACTCTGGGATTTATTAAGAGAAAAATCCTGGAATATCCGGCGATAAAATTTCTGAATGAAAGAACTGATGAAAATAATCAGGTTTTATGTCTGTTTGATTCAAGATTGCAGTATTTTAAAAATAGAAAATATATACATACGGATTATAATTCTGAAGCAGGATATAGAGTTAGAAAAGCTGAATCTGAAGATATACCGGATATATTAAGAGAATTTAAGATTAAATATATATTTATAAACCTGCGTAGAGCTGAAAAAACGTTTTTTGTCCCGTGGGTAGTCCCAACCGTATTGACTGATTCAAGATTTTTAAAGATATTTTCAAAGCAGGTTTTATCATCTAATGGAGTGTTGATTTACAAATTGAATTGAATTTTTGGTAATATGTATTAGGAAAAAAATTGATGTTATGGAGTGGGGAATGAAAATATCAGGAATTGACCTTGTTTTTGTTTATGTGTCAGACTTGAAAAAATCCATCTGTTTCTATAAGGACATTCTTGGAATGGAATTAATTTACAGTAGTGATGTGTGGGCTGAATTTTTTGATGGAGGAACTAAATTCGCATTATGGAAAAAGGAAAAAGATTTCAGTCCAGAATACAGCAGGATTTTTTTTGCAGTCCCGGAGGTTGAACTGTTCTGTTCTGAACTTGTCTCAAAAGGTATAGAAATAAGTTTTCCACCAACTGAATATTTTTATGGGAAAGTAGCTGAAATACCTGATCCTGATGGAAATATAATAGGTCTTTATCAAAGATGTGAACGTAAATAATATAAGAAAAACAATGAAAATCAAGGAGAATAGATGTGATATTATTAACACGTGTTAAACAGGAAGCTCCGGAATTTGGAAAAGGTATTCGCCTTGCAATTTACCAGAATTATGGAGGCCCGGTCGGGAATGCCGATGCAATTAGTTATTATCTTAATAAAATGGAAGAAGCAGTTAAGGAAGCAAAAAAAATTGATGCGCAATTAATCAGTTTTGCTGAACTTTATGTAACTGGATACGCTGTTTCGCCTGAAGAAGCACATTCCTTAGCTGAAAAAAGCGATGGACCAACGATTACTCGTGTAACCCAGATTGCGCGTAAAAATAATATTGCGATTATCTGTCCTTATCCTGAAAAAGCGACTGTAAACGGGGCAACCCATTATTATGATTCTATGGTCTTGATCGATAAAGACGGAACCCTTTTGAAAAATTATCGTAAAACTCAGTTGTGGGGACCAGATGAAGGTAAAATCTATTCCCATGGATATTGTTATGAAGAGGAAGGCGATGCTTATACAGTTCATCAGGTCAATGGATTTGGAGTTGGATTATTAAATTGTTATGAAGCAGAATTTGGCGAACTGGCTCGTATACATGCTCTTAAAGGTGCTCAATTAGTAGTGATTCCGACTGCTGCAGATGTATGGACACTTTTATCAACTGGAGAAAGAACTAAAATGCCTTATCCGGATGTCTCACAGAACCTTATTCCTGCCCATGCACTTGAAAACATCATGTTTGTAGCTTATTGTAATCGAGCTGGAATTGAGACCAGGAAAGATGAAAATGGAAAAGAATATGAAATAGGTCTATATCTTGGAAACAGTGTAATTGCAGGACCGCATGGCGATATTATTCTTCGTCCACGTAATGAGGAAACGTTGTTAATAGGAGACTGTATTCCAGATGATTATGGTCCAACTCATCCCGAAAATACGAATTATCTGAAAGATAGAAGACCTGCGATTTACAGAGAATTAACAGCAGAAAAAGTAAAGTATTCTGAACATGTATATGTAAACCCAGCAAATAGAAATGAGGTAAAAAAATGAAAGAACAGAAATCTTTGAATAATATGTCAAAAAATGATTTGCACCATTCATGCAGCTATGCTGGAAGGTACATGACTGAACCTATTCCAAAATATACTCTTCCTGAGGATTCCCTTCCCAGCGATCTGGCATATCGGTTGATACATGATGAGATCTCCATTGATGGAAGACCTGGTCAGAATCTTGCAACCTTCTGTACAACCTGGATGGAACCCGAAGCTGACAAACTGATAGTTGAAGGTATTCACTACAATCTGGCTGACGAAGATGAATATCCACATGTTATCGAGATCCAGGAACGTTGTGTTAATATGCTTGCTAACCTTTTTCACGCCCCTTCAACTGAACATGGTGGTGCAATAGGGACAGCTACAATTGGTTCATCTGAAGCCATGATGCTGGCCGGACTTGCACTTAAATTTAATTGGCGTGATCGACGATTGAAAAAGGAAAAACCTGTTGATAAACCAAATCTTGTCATGGGAAACAATGTTCAAATTTGCTGGAAGAAATTTGCACGTTATTTTGATGTAGAACCAAAATATCTTCCCCTTGAACCAGGCCGTTATGTAATAACACCAGAACAGATAGCTGAAGCTGTTGACGAAAACACAATTGGTGTATGTGCAGTATTAGGAAGTACATTTACTGGAGAATTTGAAGCTGTGAAAGAAATAGGTGAAGCTCTGACTAAGGTCAATGACGAGAAAGGCTGGGATATTCCAATACATGTCGATGGTGCCAGTGGTGCTATGGTTGCTCCTTTTCTTTATCCTGAGCTTGAATGGGATTTTCAAGTACCGCTTGTGCGCTCAATAAATGTCTCAGGTCATAAATACGGTTTGTGTTATCCAGGAATCGGCTGGGTGATATTTCGAAACAAGGAAGCCTTACCGGAAGATTTGATTTTTCATGTTAATTATCTTGGTGGTGATATGCCTACTTTCAACTTGAACTTCTCCCGTCCTGCTTCCGGTGTTCTTTCACAGTATTATAATTTTCTTCATCTAGGGCATGAAGGTTTTACGAATATAATGAGAGGTTTGAAAGCCAATTCAGATTTTATACGTGAAGAGATAATCAAAATGGGTGAGTTTGATATTTTAAGTGATGATCATTCGCTTCCTCTTGTAGCATGGGCTTGTAAACACAACAGACCTTTTACTGCATTTGATTTGTCTGACAAGTTACGTGAAAGAGGTTGGATTGTTCCAGCATATACAATGCCTAAGAATGCAGAAAAAATAGCGTGTATGAGGGCTGTAGTAAGAGAAGGAATGTCACGGGATCTGGCTGAAAACTTAGTTAGAGATATTCGCTGGGCCCTGGAAATTCTTAATAAATTGAAACCTAGAAATGCGGCAGAATATATATATCTGGAAAACTTACAGTTGGAAAAAAATACAGGTATCTGTTAATTCAATAATTTGACTCGTAATCAGTACATGCAGGAATAATATTTCTGCATGTACTGATAAATTATCCGCAATTTTAATTACTATCTATTTCGTAAAGATGAAAAGTTGTCAATTTTCTGATATAATTACAATAGTGTTTATCTGTTAAAAGATTATTGAGGGAGTCAGATATGACTTTTCGAAAAACAGTTGTAATATTATTCATGGTATTTTTCACTATTTCTTTATATGGGAAAATAATTGTTAAAGCTGGCTGGGGTCGCAAAAAAGGTAAATTTCTTTTTTATAACGCAAAATCAAAAAACTACAATGAGCCCTTTGCAATTGGTCCCCTATCAATAAAGGCTTTGAAAAATAATAAAATTGCTGTTCTAGACAGCATCAAGGGTGTCATCAGTATTTTTTCTACTAAAGGGAAATATCTGAAAGATTATGATATCAGTTCGATTAAAAGTAATAGTTTTATAAATGGCTTTGAATTTGATCCGGAGAATGGAGATCTCTATATTCTTGGCGAGGACAGGATATACAAAAAAAGTGGAGAAACACTGGAAAGCTGGTTTGGATCACGTGGACATGGGAAATTTCAGTTTCTTCAACCATTTGATATAAGGATTTATGGAGATTATATTGCTGTAGGTGATTTTATTAAAGAAGAACTTATAGTGATCAACAAGAAAACAAAGAAAATAATTAAGTCTGTAGAATGGATGCGGACTGGTTTTACTTTTGATAAAAAGGGAAATCTTTACTATTTGAGGTATTCGCGCGGAGATGGTTATTCGCTGTGGCGGATAAATGTTAAAGCCAGGGGGAATAAACCTGTTTTTGTTTCATTTCTTGGTTTTGCTGAACATCAGTTTGGCATGTTATGTGGGATATCGATGGGTAAACTTCTTCTTAAATTTCCGGATAAAATCGGGAATGTAAAAGTTTTTGCTGTGAGTTTTGATGGAAAACGAATTTTCTCAAAAACTGTCAGAAATAGTGTGCCGGAAGGACATCAATTCAGTTTTCAAAAAGGCAGAGTATATTCACTTGATTACAATGCCGAACAGGCTCCAGGCGGAAGTGGAGTAAAGATCAAAGTTTTTGGAACAGGAAAAAAGAAACTTTTTCCTGTTGGGATAGTAAAGAAGGCTTTAAAATCAAAATCTGTTAAGCTCGGGAAAAAGATCGATAATATCAGATTGTTTGATGGGGTTTTGTATGGTCTAAGCGAGGGTAGATTATATAGAATCGAAGGGAATAAGTTAACTGAGGTTCTTTCTTTTGAAAAGTTTAGTGGAAAAATTATTGATTTCTATAAGAATAGAGAAGATTACTATATCCTTACCTCTATAGATAAAGGGAAAATTTACAAGTTGGACAAGAATTCTGATGTTTTACTTTCTTTTCCAGAGCCTGTTGAGGAGGATCCTATTTTTAAATCTCCATCAACGCTGTATATGTCTGATGAAAATAATATGATCTGTGTAACTGATTTTTACTTTGGGCGATCTGTATGCCTTGATAGCGAAACAGGAACTGTGAAATCTATGATATATGACAGCAGCAATGGGATATTGACTCCGCAGCTTTTTTTCATGACCTGTAGCTTCAATACGAAACATTATTTTATCAATATCATTGATGCTCACGGAAATCTTTTTGACAGGAAAGGACCGTTTGAACTGGAAAAACCGATATCTCTTGCGCGTATTTTTCATAGAGTAAGAAAAAATGGAGATTTCATGCTATACCTGGAAGATATTTCAGGAAATGGATACGTTGAAACTTATGATTTTCAGGCAAATCTCCTAAACCGGAGTTCAAAAAAACTTCCAGTTTCGATTATAAGAGATAAAAAATTTGATTTTGGTTCTGGTAAAATTTATTTTATCAGAGGTAAGTCAAAACTTGTTATGATTGATCTTTTTTGATCAAAAAAAATTTAGTTTAGTTTCCGGGAGGGAAAATATGCAAGGAATGGAACAGCTGAATGCTGCAGAATTTTTATCAAAAATTGTGATTATAAAAGATCTTTCGCCTGACGAACTATTGTTACTTTCTGAATTTATGGAAATTAGAGAGTATGGAGAAGGAATCAATATTTTTTCTGAACATGATACTGGAACGGAACTGTTTATTATTATATCTGGTGAAGTTGAAGTAGTTAAAAATTCAGAACTTGCAGACAAGCAGGAATTACTAGGACGTATGGCAGAAGGTGACTTTTTTGGTGAGATGGCAATTGTGGAAAGAGAACTTAGATGTGCGACTGTAAGAACATTAATAGATACAAAGTTATATGTTCTATCTATCAGTGCATTGGAAAACCTTGAAACAGAACATCCACAAGTAGCGATCAAAATCTATAAAGGATTTGTGAAAATTGTTGCAGCTCGTCTTCGGATGCGTGATGAACATTACTGCTTCACAAAGCACACCCTGGAAAGCATGCGCAAATTCCTATAACCTGTGTCCAGAATTAGCGAATCTTGACATATTCTGCATCCGTCCAAATCTCGACGCACATAAGAGTGCGACTCGATCTGTTCAGATACAGAATATTCCAACCTTCATCTAATT
>DAOVTB010000142.1 GCA_030633305.1 Candidatus Muiribacteriota bacterium | reverse complement strand
TCAACAAACAAAAGAGGTTTTGTCACAAAAAAACAAAAATATTTGTTGTACAAGTATTGATAAATGCATAAAATATGAAGGTACCTAAACAGGAGCAGGAAATGATAACAAAATATCTAGATTATATTGAAAATGTGAAAAATTATTCAGACAAGACCGTCAAGGGATACAGGAATGATTTGAATGATTTCGATATGTACTTGAAAGGTATAGGAAAACAAAGACTTTACTCCAAACTTGTTTTTAGAGATTTCAGATATTTTATTAATGAATTATATAATAAGGGACTTAAGCCAGCAAGTATCAATAGAAAACTTGCAAGTTTGAGGAGTTTTTTCAAATTTCTTTATAAACACGGAGAAATTGAAGTGAATCATTGTGAATATCTAAAAAATATCAAAGCTGATAAAATCCTTCCTAAATTCATGTATCATGACGAAATTGAAGATTTTTTTGAGAAATCATTCGAAGAACAGAAATTTGGATTAAGGGATAAAGCTATTTTTGAATTACTTTATTCAAGTGGAATTCGAGTTTCAGAAATGACTGGCCTTGATATTAATAGTATTAATTTCTCTACATTGGTAATGAAAGTTTTTGGTAAAGGGCGAAAAGAAAGGATAGTTCCTTTAGGTTCGCTTGCTTCTGAAGCACTCCAGAAATATTTGCTTATTTTACGTGAAGAAATTGCTTCAAAAGGTGAAAAAGCTCTTTTTGTTAATAAAAATGGCGGAAGATTGAGTTCAAGAGGAGTTAGAATGATCTGCGATAAATATATCAAGCTTTTCAGTTTAAAAACAAAAATTACACCTCATGTTTTCAGACATACTTTTGCAACACATCTTTTGAATCGCGGAGCAAATCTAAGAGTTATTCAGGAACTACTCGGACATTCTTCAATTTCAACAACTCAACGTTATACTCATGTAAACAAAGATTTTCTACGCGAAGTATATAATAATTCACATCCGCGAGCATGCAGATGAAAAATAAAGGAAGAATAGATGAATAACAAAATTTTAGCGACTACTGTGATCTGTGTTAGAAAAAACGGAACTGTTGCAATTGGAAGTGATGGACAGGTTACATTAGGAAATACAGTTATGAAGCATACAGCTTTGAAGATAAGAAAATTATATAATGATAAAGTGCTTACAGGATTCGCTGGTGCAAGTGGTGATGCTTTTACACTTCTGGAAAGATTTGAGGGAAACCTGAAAAAATATTCAGGAAATCTTATGAGGGCAAGCTATGAACTCAGCAGGGACTGGAGGACAGATAAAGTTTTAAGACGGCTTGAAGCTATGATAATAGTCGCTGATTCAGAATTGATGTATATCCTCAGTGGAAACGGAGATATGATAGAACCTGAAAATGACGTTACAGCAATTGGATCTGGTGGTCCCTATGCATTAGCCGCAGCACTTGCTTTGACTACTGAAACCGATATGAGCGTTGTTGATATTGTGCAGAAATCACTTGAAATAGCCGGAGACATTTGTATATATACTAATAAAAATATTAATATATTAACTCTATAAAAGAACAGGATTACAGGAGACTTGTAAAATAATGACTGAATATACGCCTACGAGAATTGTAGAAAAATTGAATAAATATATAATAGGTCAGGAAATGGCAAAAAAGGCAATTGCGATATCAATAAGAAACAGGTATCGTAGAAGAAATGTACCTGTGGAATTAAGAGATGAAATAATTCCTAAGAATATTATCATGATAGGTCCAACCGGAGTTGGAAAAACAGAATTGGCTCGTCGGCTGGCAAGATTGACAGGCTGTCCATTTATCAAAGTTGAAGTTACAAAGTTTACGGAAGTTGGATATGTTGGTAGAGATGTTGAATCAATGATCAGAGATTTGGTTGAAGCATCAATTAATCTGGAAAAAAAACAAAGACTATTAAAATATGAAGAGCGTATAAAGATCAATGTTGAAGAAATATTACTGGATTTAATACTTCCTGGATCAGGCGAAAGCGAATCCAATACACGGGAAAAATTCAGAGATATGCTTAGAAATGGTTCAATGGATAACAAGATAGTTGAAATTGAAATTGATGAATCAACTCATAATGTAGAAGTCCTTTCAAACGCTGGCTTCGAAGAAATGGGAATTAATATATCATCAATGTTTGGGAATTTATTTCCAAGTAAAAAGAAACTTAAAAAAGTTACGATTTCTCAAGCAAAAGAGATTTTGATCAGGATGGAAGAAGAAAAATTTGTGAATCTTGACGAAATTGGTGGAGCATCCATTAAGAGAACTGAAGAAATGGGAATTATATTTCTGGATGAAATAGATAAGATAGTCAGGAAACAATTTGATGGTCGTGGACCAGATGTATCTAGAGAAGGTGTTCAAAGAGATCTGCTTCCAATCGTTGAAGGATCAACTGTAAATACAAAACATGGACAAGTGCGTACAGATCATATTCTTTTTATTGCAGCGGGAGCGTTTAACATATCAAAACCTGCAGATATGATTCCTGAGCTACAGGGTCGGTTTCCAATCAGAGTTTCATTGAATTCTCTTGGAAGTGAAGAACTTTTCAGAATATTGAAAGAGCCTGAAAATGCATTGACATTACAATATGTAGAATTATTGAAAACTGATAACGTAAATTTGATTTTTAAAGAAGATGGACTAAGGGAAATTGCATCTCTGGCAGCTGTTTTGAACAATGATCTTGAAAACATAGGAGCAAGAAGATTACACACCATTTTAGAAAAAGTGCTGGAAGATGTACTTTTTGAAGCACCATATGAAAATGGTGAAGAATTGATTGTTGATAGTACATTTGTTAAAAGAAAAATGGATGGAATTGTCAATGATCTGGAGATGGCAAAATATATTTTATAAATTTAATTAAGGTTAATGCTAATTTTGACGATAAGTAGATTAGAAATAGGGAAAAGTAGATTTTTTTGGAGGTAATATGGATTGGCTGCTCGAAACACAAGGATTTGGATTATTAAGTAAGGGAATTGATGCATCTTTTTCCCGTCATAATATGCTTGCAAATAATATATCTAATGTAAATACTCCGAATTTTAAAAGGAGTGACGTTCGTTTTTCTGATATTTTCAGTGATTTTGTTGAAAAAAGAAATATTCGCGGCACGGTCACTGATTCTAGACATATACAGATTGGAACTCCGGATAAAATGGAAAATCTACAGCATCAGGAGTTTAAAGATGACAGGCATAGTTCAAGAAATGATGGAAACAATGTTGATGTGGAATTTGAAATGGCGCAATTGGTCAAAAACTCCATGTATACCCAGACTCTTTTGACTTTGATGAGTGGAAAAATGCAAAAAATACGTATAGCGATGAAAGGAGCTTAATTATAATGTTTAAGGCTATTGATATAAGTGCAAGTGGATTAACGGCAGAAAGACTTAGAATGAATATTATATCTAATAATATTGCAAATGCAAATACAACAAGAACAGAAAATGGCGAACCTTTCAGAAGAAAACTTCCAGTTTTTCAGGAAAGAGAAGATTCGATTTCAGAAAAACTTCATGGAAATCTTTTCAGCGATGCTCATCGCGGTAACGGTGTACGTGTAATGTCAGTAATTGAAGATGATACAGCTTTTAAGATGATTTATAATCCAGGTCATCCAGATGCAAGCAAAGAAGGATACGTGAAAATGCCGAATGTAGATGTAGTAAAAGAAATGGTTGATTTAATAAGTGCCAGTCGAGCATACGAAGCGAATCTGTCAATTGTTGATACATCTAAAACATTAGTCCAGAGACTTTTAAATCTTGGAAAATAGTAAAAGTAAGTAGGGACAGGACCCTGTGCCTGTCCAATAAATATAGATAAAAAATGAGTGGTTTTAACGGAGGAAAAAAACAATGCGGGTTAGTAATGTAGGTATTCAGAATTTGGGTGGATATTCAAATTCAAATAATTATGGTCAGGATAAAAGGGCTGATTTTAAATCTGTAATTACAGAACATCTAAGTAAAGTATCCAGTATGGAATCATCTGCTGATCAAAAAATGCAAGACTTTGTTGTTGGAAAAAATGATAATCTTCACGAGATTATTGTTGCAGGCGAAAAGGCAAAACTTGCTTTGGAATTTACTGTTGAAATGAGAAATAAAGTAGTAAATGCATATAAAGAAATAATGAGAATGCCAATATAACTACGTCCTGAATGAGCGATTATGCGAATATGGTGCCAGGGCACTTTCATTTCAAAGCAAAATATTTGAGAAAAGAAACAAAAGTCCATCTGGCACCGGTATTAACATGATTTGAAAAATACGAAAGAGTATTCCTCGTCTTGGCCAGCTACGTGAAAATCCAAATCTCATCTCATTCAATGCCCGGAATTGTATAAGATAAAAAGAAAAGAAAAGAAAAGAAAAAAATAAAATAAGAAATAAAAAAACTGTAGGGACAGGTCCCCGTGCCTGTCCGATTTTAAAAAATATAAAAATTGTAGGGGCGGATTTCAAATCCGCCCTTTTTAATTACAAAAATTCAATGTGCCCTGACACGTTATGAATTATTAAATAAAATGTTGACCCCTTTGACAGCTTATGAAAATTTCAAAATTGGAATTTATTGGTATATTCAAATAAATACTCAAAAAAAACAAAAAAAATGTATAGACAGTCCACCTATGGTCGATAATATACTTAATAATAAAAAAAAAAATTAAAAATTTTTTGGAGGTGCTCAAGTGATTTTAGATATAACAGTTGAAGTAAGAACTCAGGAGTTGAGAGAAGCAAAATATGATGCAATAATGCTTGGTGTAATTTCAAATGAATTACCATCTAATGAGATATTTTCTGCCATTGATGAATGGGGAGATGTCAAAATAGAAGATTTAATTAAATCTGGTGAGATCAAAGGAAGTTTTAAGGAATTTACAATTCTTCACTATGCAAAAACAGCTTTTAAAAGACTGATTATTATGGGGCTTGGAAATAAAGAGGATTATACTCTTGATCGAATTAGATCTATCAGTGCAAAGGCTGCTAGAACTTTGAGAAGAATTGGAATTACCCGGATGGCTGTTTTACTCAGTGCATTTCCTGATTTTAAAAAAGAAGAAGTTGCTCAGGTTATTTCAGAAGGCGTAATACTTGGTCTTTACAAATATGATAAAAATTGTATGAATGGTTTTAAAGTAAATCCGTTTACTGATCTTTTATTTATAATTGATGATCAGGATGAAGAAAAAAAAGTTCTGGACGCTGCAGGAAAAGGCTTTTTTATAGCAAATGGCAGTAATTTTACCCGAGATCTTACAAATACGCCTGCTAATATATTGTCTGTTGAAAGAATGGTAGAAATAGCCGTTAACGAGGCCGAAAAAGCGAATTGCGAAATTGAAGTCCTGGATTATGAAGAACTAAAAAAGAGAAAAATGGAAGGGATTATAACTATTGGTAAAGCAAGTGATCATAAACCTGCTCTGGTTCATATCAAATACAGAAAAGGCGGTGCTGATTGCCCGATTATCTCGATTGTCGGAAAAGGTGTTGTATTTGACAGTGGTGGATTGCATATCAAACCAGGAAATACAATGGATCATATGAGTTATGATATGGCTGGTGCCGCAAGTGCGCTTGGCGTGTTATATATGTTATATAAGTTAGATACTCCTGTGAATGTTGATATTATACTTCCTATAGCTGAAAATAGTATAAGTGGAGATGCAGTACGCCCAGGAGATGTTATTCGTACTTATTCAGGGAAATATGTTGAAATTGTAAATACTGATGCTGAAGGTCGTTTAATTATGGCAGATGCTATGACTTATGCTCAGGAACAGGGGGCAGATGTCCTTATGGATATTGCAACACTTACCGGTGCAGTAAAAAAAGCATTAGGTTTTGTTGGAACCGGAGTTTGTACAAATAACGATAATCTTAATCAATATGCTATAAAAGCAAGTAAATATACTGAAGAAAAAACTTGGAAACTTCCAATTTTTAAAGAATTTGAAATCCAGCTAAAAAGTCTTTATGCTGATGTAAGGAATCTTGGTGATGGTGGAGCGGGATCATCAGTTGCAGCTCTTTTTCTGAGTTATTTTGTTAAAGATATTCCGTGGATCCATTTTGATATTGCAGGTACCTCATGGATTGATGAACTTTATACACAGTATTACCATAAGCCATACCTGCCTAAAAAAGGAGCAACTGGTGTTGGAGCCCGATTGTTGTACCACATGATCTACAATATTACTAAGGATTGTAACAGTGATAGAAAAAAACTGAAAAAAATGCTGGGTGATTGTTCATTATTCAATTAATTTATATTCTAATAAAAAAAATATAAGGTCCAGGTATACCTGGGCCTTTCTTTTTTTCCGCTGTTAAATATTTGATTTAAATAACAAAATTGTGTATAATTCATATTACATTTATATGTTTTGTAATTAATAATAATAACTCGCAGGAATTGAAATACCTTGTTAAAACGAGGGTAGACTGCATAGAAAAAATATTTGGAGGTGGTATCTGACAATATAATAATTTGGATTTAGCTAACGTTGAAGCGTTACTTCGTCGTTGCTTGATCAGAACAACGCAAAGTTTTTTCAAACTTTGACATGAAAGGGAATAACTTGACTGATGAGTTCATATAGATTGACAGGGATAAATAATATAAATTTCAATACACAGATCGTTATAAGTTTTATGATTTTGTTACTTGTAACGACATTTTTTTATTTACCGTCAATTTTGACACTATCATTTGGTCTGATATTTTTAAAAAAATTTAATGAAAGAAAATGTTCGAGTGAACGTGTTCAATGTTTACCTTTAGTAAACAGAGTTGATATAGAGTCTTGTTGCTGCATTTCGAAAAATTCAATTGCAGAAATATTTCAATAATCAGATATTTTTATCATACGTGAACCTCGTGACAATGGAGGTGATTTTTTATGTGGCATGCGCCCGCAGGAATAGTAGTAGGAATTGTAATAACTATTATCTTAATACATTTTAAAAACAGATATAAAACTAATCAGGTTGATGTAGAAATACAGAAAAAACAGAAAGAACTCGATGAAGATCTTAAAAAGAAACGTGACTCTTTTGAAATCGAATTAAAAGATTATAAATATAATTGTAGAAAAGAGTTAGAGAAGAATTTTAAGAAAGAAACTCGTATGAAGTGGCTTGAGATTAGACGTACTGAAAAAAAACTTGAACAAAGAGAACAACAAGTAAATAAACAGACTAATCAAATGGAAGCTAAAGATAAGAAATTGGAAAACTCCATTCAGAAAGCAGCTCAGAAGGAAAAAAAACTGGATGAAATTTGCGAGACGGAAACAAAAAAACTTGAAGAAATCGCTGCAATGTCTCAACAGGAAGCTAAAGAAGAGATTCTTAATCAAGCTGAAAATGATCTTACTTATGAACTGTCTCTTAAAATCAAACAACATGATGATGAATTCCAATCCAAGAGTGAAGCAAATGCGAGAGATATTATTACAACTGCTATTGAGAGATGTTCTCTGGATCAGATAGTAGACAGTACTGTTTCAACGGTTTCACTTCCAGACGATGAAATGAAAGGGAGAATTATTGGGCGTGAAGGTAGGAATATCAGGGCATTTGAAACGGTGACTGGTGTATCTTTGATTATAGATGACACGCCAGAGGCTGTTGTTTTGAGTTCATTTGATCCAATAAGACGTGAACTTGCAAAAATGACACTGGATAAACTTGTACGCGATGGAAGAATCCACCCTGCGAGGATTGAATCTGTTTATAAAAAATGCGAAAAAGAACTTGCGAAAAAAGTGCAGGAAACTGGTGAAAGAACAATTCTGGAACTTGGAATAAGAACTATGAAACCAGAAATAGTATCTATGCTTGGGAAGCTTCAATATAGAACTTCGTATGGGCAGAATGTTTTGCAGCATTCCATTGAAGTTGCGCATCTGAGTGCTATGATGGCTACTGAGTTGGGGATTAAGCCAGAATTGGCCAAAAGAGCTGGTTTACTTCATGATATTGGTAAAATCCTTTCTCATGAAGTCGAAGGTGGACATGCCCAGATAGGAGCAGATGTTTTAAGGAAACGTGGTGAAAGTCCTAAAATAGTGCATGCAGTTATGGCACATCATGAGGATATTAAAGCCGAGACTGTTGAAGCTGTTCTGGTTAAAGTTGCAGATGCAATTTCTGCCGCAAGGACTGGTGCTAGACGGGAGACCCTTGAAATTTATATAAAACGGCTCAGGGAACTTGAAGATATTGCCTTGAAATTTGAAGGTGTTGATAGAGTTTTTGCAATTCAGGCAGGAAGAGAACTGAGGGTTATGGTTATGCCTGAAGTAGTTGATGATATCAAAACTCAGAAACTTGCCCACGATATTGCAAAGGCTATACAGGACAATCTGGAGTATCCGGGACAGGTAAAAGTGCTTGTTATACGTGAAATACGACAGGTAGAGTACGCTAGGTAGTTCACATTGGTAAATTGTCGGCTTAATTGATTATAATTTTATTGAACATAAAAATTTAACCACGAAGGACATGAAGAATTTCAAGGTAGAAAATGCTTAACATAGTAGCTGTTGGAGATATCATAGGAAGTACTGGACGAGCAGTATTCAGGAAACTGAAAGCCCAGCTTGTGCAACAGTATAATCCTGATCTATTGATAGTCAATGGTGAAAATGCTTCAGGTGGGATTGGGATTACTCCTGATACTGCGAAGCAATTGTTTAGTCAAGGCGTTGATATTATTACCAGCGGAAACCATATTTTCAAATATAAGGCAATACTTGATTTTCTTGACTCTAATGATTCTATTTTAAGACCAATGAATTATCCAGAGGGTGTTCCTGGTACTGGTTGCAGGATTATTGAAATCAAGGATACAAGACTTGCTGTTATTAATCTTTGTGGTCGAGTATTTATGGGCGAAGGGTTTCGTTCCCCATTTGATGTTTTGGAGCAGCAAGTTGAAAAATTAAGAAGTAAGGGCATAATTAACATCATTGTGGATTTTCATGCTGAAGCGACTAGTGAAAAAAAGGCTCTTGCTTATTATCAGGATGGGAAAATTTCATTACTTTTCGGAACTCATACTCATGTTCAGACAAGTGATGAGATCATTCTGCCAGAAGGATGTGGCTATATTTCTGATATTGGATTTTCAGGAAGTACACATTCGGTTATTGGAATGAACAAAGATGCTGTTTTAAAAAAATTCCTTACAATGCTTCCATCCAGATTTGAAGTAGAAAAGCAAAATCCATGTGAGCTAAATGGAATATATTGTCAGATCGATGAAAAAAATGGTAAAACAGTTAATATTGAAAGAATAAAAATTGAGGATATCAAGGTGTAATATCTTATGACTGTAAGAACAAAAATGATTTTTGCCCTTGTAGGTCTTGTTTCAATATCTCTTGTGATATCAGGGATATTGTCTGTTGAACGAGGTCAGACGATAGTATCTGATATTGTTGTAAATGATAATTATCAGCTTGCCAATTTCATAGCAAATGAGCTCAATAGAATACTGACTGAGACAATTCTGGGTTTTAAGCTTACAGGAAGTATGAAGCAGGTCTGGACTTTGAATAAGGATGACATGAGTCAGGTTTTTCAAAGATTTATTGGAGCACAGGAAAAACATAGTCTAATAAGGAAAATTGCAGTTTATGATATCAGGGGGAATTATATTTTCTCGACTGATGAAACTGAAGACCCTTCATTTCTTGGTCCATGGTATAGCTCACTTATTTCCGGTACAGTTGATGGATACTGTTCTAATATATCCATAAAGAAAAGTTTTCATTCGCAGACGCCTGTTATGTATTATAGTATCCTGATCAAGGATAAGCTTTATAATATTGTTGGGGTCATGATTGCTGAACTTGATCTTACATATTTCAGTGAAATTCTTCACAAACTTCAGCTTGATAAAAATGATACAGAAGTTTATTTTACAAGCTCAAAAGGCGAGATCTTCGCTTCGTCAAATGGCGAGACAGTGTTTAAATATGGTGAAGAAATTCCATATACACTTCCTTATGAAAAAGAATCAAAAATATTTAAATACAAATCTGCCAAGAAGAAAGATTATTTGATTGTTGCGAGAAAACTTAATTGGGACAAAAAGTTTAATATATTTGTTTTGAGAAATTTAAATACAGTTCTAGCACCACTTAACAAATTGAAATATTCATTCATGGTTCTTATTTCACTTTGTATTTTTACAGCAATTATTCTGGCTATTGGAATTGCATTTACGATTACTTTACCTCTTAATCAGCTTCTTAAAGAAGTTGACCTTATTACAAAGGGTGATCTTTCTCAATCAATCGAGAGCTTAAGTGATGATGAAATTGGTACTCTGGCTGAACATTTTGAACAAATGAGACTATCGCTGAAGGAAAAAATCTTTGAACTTGATTTGCTTAACAGGGTAGGAAAAGACATGACGAAAGAACTTGATTATGATAAAGTTCTGAAGTTGATTCTGGAGAAAGTTGCTTCAGTGATGTGTGCTGATAAAGCATCTATTATGATTTTTGATGAAGATACTGGTAAACTTGTTATCCAGGTTGCACAGGGTCTTGAAGATAGTGTGATCAAGGAAACAATGGTTGAAAAAGGCGAAGGTGTAGTAGGCATGGTTGTTGAATCAGGAAGGCCAATCTATGTTCCTGATGCTTCAAATAGTGAATTTCTAAAAGATATTAAAAAAAGTGAAATCTCCAGCGGTACCTTTTTATGTGTGCCTTTGATGGTAAAAGGCGAAATAAAAGGTGTTGTGAATGTTTCAAAACAGGTTCCGAATTTCTTTACTTCTAGACACATTGAGCTTTATAAGAGTCTTGTCAATAGTGCAGCAATAGCATATGAAAATGCCAGATTATATAAAATGGCTATTACAGATGGTATGACAAAGCTGTATATTCACAGATATTTTCAAACAAGGCTTCAGGAAGAACTTGCACGTTCAAAAAGATATGAAATTCCTGTATCTTTAATTATGACAGATATCGACCATTTCAAAAATTTTAATGATACTTATGGTCATCAGGTTGGAGATGAGGTTTTAAAGGCGGTTGCAAATACTATCCAGCAACAGATGCGTGATGTGGATATAGTTGCGCGTTATGGTGGTGAAGAATTTGTAGTTATCTGTCCTGAAAAATCTTCCAGTGAGGTTATGATAGCTGCTGAAAGGATGAGGCGAGCGGTTGAAGAACATGAATTTATGGTAGCTGGCGAGAAAGTTCAAATAACGATTTCTCTTGGCCTCGCAGATTATCCTAATGATGCTGATACGAAGAAAGATTTGATCGAAAAAGCTGATACTGCTCTGTACAGAGCAAAGCAGACTGGTCGAAATAGAATAGTAATATACAGTGCAATTAAAGAGGAATTGGGAGAGTCTATCAATGAATTTTCTTAATAACATTGATATAACTTTCAGAATAATCCTATTTTATACAATTTTCTGTCTTCTACCAGTTATGGTAGTTTTGATTTTTGGAGCTGAATATTTTATTCTGGTTATTATCACGGTTTTAATTGGTCTTTTTTTTCTTTTCTTTTTTATCAGGAGTTTTTTAACCCCGCTTAAGCAATTGAAAGATAAATTAAAAGAGAATCAGGATCTGGATAATGAGGTAGGCATTATTGACTCGATTAACTGCAGCGATGAGTATGGCGAATTATTCATAGAATTTAATAAGATGATGAAAGTGGTCGAGAAAAAGCTGAAATCTCTTGATATCAGAAGCGAAAATTCACTTATTCAGGCTCAGAAAAAAGATCTTAAATCAAATTATTATGAAGTTCTTTACGATATAACCAGAATAATGCTTATGGTTAACAATACTTCCCAGTTGATTAACCAGATAATCAGCCAGGCAAATCGTTTAATTGAATCTGAAGTAATAATATTTCAAAAATATTTTCCTGCAACAAATGATTTTACGATTGAAGGAATTAAAATATTCAGTCAAAGTTACGAAAATATTGTCGGAGAAATCGCAATTCGAGGAAAGAAAATTCCTTTTGAAGAGTCTTTTGGTGGATATTTGATCAATAAAAAGCAGATAGTTACTTCTGAGGATATTGCCGAACACGAGAAATTCTCAAGCTTCAAAGAATTTGAGACTCTTATCAGGATGTATAGTTTTACGATTGAAAACTTTGTAGGGGTTCCACTTATTTTTAAAGACGAAATAATTGGTAATGTGATTTTTATTAATAAGAGTAAAGGTCTTTTTACAATGCTTGATAAAAAATTTACTACATCAATTTTTGAACTTCTTGCCTATGCAATTAAAAGACAGGAAATAATGGAAGGTTATTTCATT
>DAOVTB010000172.1 GCA_030633305.1 Candidatus Muiribacteriota bacterium | reverse complement strand
TCCTTTTTTTTCTTATCTTTCTCTTCTTCAGTGAATTCCACCTTTGGAAATTCATAAGGTTTTATTCCTTTTATTCTGTTTTCATAATCTCCCCTGGCTTTTATCATAGCCTGAAATCTGAATCGCTTTGCTTCATCAAGTCTTGTTGTCTGTTTTCTAATCAGATAAAGAAGTTTTTTATTCTTTTCATTTGCCTTTTTTAATTCCAGACTCACATTTTTTTTTATTTGTTGAAGCTTATTCTGGTAGTCCTTTACAGATTCAGCTTTAATGTCTTTGTAAAATCTATCCATAGTAATATTGTAATTTGACATAAGTGGATGGAAAGACATAACAACAACCATATTTACATAGCCGACCTTACAATAAATATTAAAACTTAAAATGAAAATCAAACAGAAAAATACAAAATATTTAGTCATTATTTACCCCTGTTCCTCAGTTTATAAAAAATTTTGAATGTAATATCATCTCCACCATAAAGTATAAAATCACTCATGAACATCATTTTTTTTGAACAGATCATGACTCCTTCTGAAATCCATTTGTCCAGACTTTTCTTATCGTTTAATTTGAAAAAACGTGAATATGTATTATGCATGGTTGGAAATAGTCTATATTTTTGATTGAACTCGTTGATATTAAGTCTCCATACAGAGGTATTAATCAGAGTATTATAGCCATTTTTGATAACATATTCCTGTGTGATTCTGATAATGTCGTTATGTATTTTTTTAAATTTGATTAAATTCGCGTTACTAGCTTTTTCCTGAATATTTCCGGAGTTTTGTTGTGAAAACTGATCAAGTTTTCTTTCAATAGCACGATTTTTTTTATTTAATCTAGTGAAAGTATTATCAAATTTTTTCTGCAATCTTTGAATTTTTTTCTTATTCCATTTTTTAGCACGCGCTTCAACAATATCATTTTCTAGTTTTTGCTTTAACTGACTCTGCTGTTCTGCAATTAACAGATATATTTTTTCATATCTGGCAAATTCTTCGCGCTCCTTGTTTAGAATATCCTCAAACTCCTTAAACATCCCAACTGAAAAATCAAATTTCCTGAAATCTGGATGGGTTAGAAACAAAAATCTAATATTTACAGATGCAGATTTTGGATAAAGCATTAAAACCTGTAAAACTAGTATTATCGCCAAAACTGCTTTTTTCATTTTCTACTCCTATAATAAGTATAAAAACTTTTGGTTATTGTATATAAAAATTATAACTTAGTCAACTATCTTACTCCTTAACAAACTCTTTTCAACTACTGTTAAGCAAATCTTGTTCCAAATTGAAAAATTTCTAATTTATCCTGTGAACTTTCCGATACTTATAACAAGTAACAAATTCCATGACGGAGGTAACACAAATGATCAGTATTTTAAGATGGTTTACTGTTGTATCAAGCCTTGCGTTTGCACATATATTCCTATAATAACCGGAGGTTCTCATGCATCTTGCAGTAACAATGATTTTTTTAACTTTTACTTTAATTTATTTAAACAATCCACCAATAATATAGGTATTATAACAATGACTAAACTTTCTACATTAATTTTGATTACATTATTTTTTAATTTCTTTACTACGTCTGCTTTATTCGCTGGTTCTGATTCAGATACATATGCAAAAAAAGCTTTGAAAATTGTTCAAAAAGAATATAGTCAAAATTTAATTCCTGCATTAAACATTCTTCAACGGGATAATCAGGATGAACTTTTCATTAAAGGTTGGAAGGTTGAAAATGCATTTGAAAGAATACTTATGCTGGAAAGAGTCAATACTAGAAATGACCCTTATCTTGAAATTAACAAAAATTATGATCTTGCCGTAAAGAGCAGATATAACAAATACAGAAATATTTACATAATAAGTTATCTCTTTGCACTTGGTGATAACAGTGAATACGTTGGTTTCTACTGGTGGGTAGATCCAGTAAATTTCCTTATACTTGATATTTCAAATAATAAAAGGCTCTGCAGAAAATACCGCTTGCGACAATATTCATCAATTTATTCAACAACACTCCGATTGAAGAGATACGAAAACGAACTTCAAAAACTCAAATCTGAAATGGACATGTAGTAATTTCCCAAACCTCTAAAAATTAATGGTATAATCTATTAAATTAATTATCTTTTTTATTGCATTTTTTAATTTATGCATAAAAGGTAAATTCAGGAGAAGATAAATGTTTAATAGAGGAATCTTAATCGTTCTTGATAGCGTTGGAGTAGGAGCTTTACCTGATGCCGCTCATTATGGCGATGAAGGATCAAATACATTGGGACATATTGATGAAAAAGTTGAAAATTTTTCTCTCCCAAATCTGGAAAAACTCGGGTTGGGGAATATCATCCCTCTTAATCAAATAAAACAAACAGACGATGCGATTGGAAGCTGGGGAAAAGCCCAGGAAAAATCGCCAGGTAAGGATACCATAACTGGTCACTGGGAAATTGCAGGACTTGTTATTAAAAATGAATTTCCAACTTATCCTGATGGTTTTCCAGATGATCTTTTAGATAAAATCAAAGAAATCACCGGGCGGGGAATCCTTGGAAATAAAACTTCATCAGGTACTGAAATCATAAAGGAACTTGGTGAAGAACACGTTAATACTGGTGATCTAATCATATACACTTCAGCTGATAGTGTTCTTCAAATTGCAGCGCATGAGGAAATTGTTCCACTTGAAAAACTTTATGAAATTTGCCAGAAAGTTCGTGATATTCTTGTTAAACCACATAATATTGGTCGTGTTATAGCAAGACCATTTATAGGAGAAGTTGGGAATTTTACACGTACTTCCAACAGGCATGATTATGCTGTAAAACCTTTTTCAGATACTATACTGGATGTATTAAAAAATAATGGTTATGTAACTGTAGGAATTGGAAAAATTAATGACATCTATGGTGGTATGGGTATATCGGAATATGAATATACAACAAGCAATCTGGATGGTATAAAAAAAACCATTAACACAATCAAAAATGATAAACGTCCATCGTTTGTATTTACCAACCTTGTTGATTTTGACATGCTATATGGGCATAGAAATGATTCTCAAGGTTATGCAGATTCATTAATGGAATTTGATAAACACTTACCTGAAATAATTGATTCTATGAATCCTGATGATTTTTTGATAATTACCGCTGATCATGGATGTGATCCAGAATTCAAGGGAACTGATCATACCAGAGAACATATACCTGTGTTAGTTTATGCTCAGAAACTTGAAAAGGGAATCAATATAGGACTAAGAAAAAGTTTTGCCGATATCGGAAAGACAGTACTTGAACTTTTTAATGTATTTAATACTGAAATTTCTGGCGATAGTTTTGCTGACAAGATAATAAAATAATACGTAAAATACCATGAAGGGCATGTAGGAAAAATTTGAAAGATACCAGAAAACTGACGAAAAATGCTAATCTGTATTTCCAGTTGAGATTTCAATGTACTATCTTGACAATATTGTTATGCATGTTTGCAGTATCAGGCTGTGACTGGTTCAAGAGAAAAAAATCTCGAAGTAGAATTTCCAGATCAAAATCACATGGAACACTATACCATTATGTTAAGCCAGGCGAAACATTGTGGGGAATAGCTAAATATTATGACGTTGACCTGGATTATCTTATTTCTCTTAATAGTATTTCAAATCCGAAAAACATTCGTGTAGGAACTCGTATTTTTATTCCTTCAAATTCATCCAGTAAAACAAAAAAGTCGAAAAAACCTGTACCCAAAAATGTTCCCAGAAAAAAAACGAGAACTAAAAAGAAGAAAAATCCGGTTAAAAAACAAAGTGATAATTCTGATAAAAACTACATAAAACACAAAGGCCAATTCGCTTTTCCTGTTAAAAACGGTAGAATAGCCAGAAATTATAAAGAAAGTGATGATATATATGCAGATGGCATTGATGTAAAAATTTTAAATATTGAACCCGTATATGCTATTTATGATGGAGTAGTTGAATATGTTGGAAATGACATGGAAGGCTATGGAACAACTGCCATTATCTCTCATCCTGATGATTATTATTCTCTTTATGCCTTTTTGGGAAAACCCGCAATTGAGATAGGACAAAACGTTAAAAAGAATGATATTATATCAAACTGTGGGAAAAAGAGGGATACTGATCGATATTATTTGCTTCATTTTCAATTGAGAAAGGGTGTTTTACCGCAAGATCCCCTGAAATATTATTCCAATACCGTTAGGAAAAAATTCAAGTAATAAAAAGAAAGAATGATTCACACAAAGGCACTAAGGCACAAAGAAAAAAAATTTAGGGACAACGGTTCATCAGACTATGTCGCAATCACCTCGCCATCCTCGGGGTTCGGGGATCCATTTTATTAACTTTTTCGATCTGAATAGATTATCCGATCAAGTCGGATAATGACAACAAAAACAATGTTTTTCCAACGTGGTAAAATTTTGTATTTTTTTTAATTGCGACACAGTCTGAATCACCTGCCTGTGCCCCTAAGGGGTATGCCTGTCCAATATGAAAAAATTAATCTTTCAAATAACAGGCCTGATAAATAGTTTTTGATGTTGGATTCAACAGAACTTGAGATTGCCAGCCAGCTTCATTATCAAATTTCTTAGGTGATACTGAATTTCTGAAAGAGAATTTGTAAACAGAATTTCCATTTCTGACTGCAATAAATGATTCATTATTTATTTTTGAGAGAGCTGAGAAATTACCGCTAATATTTTTTGTGATATTTATCATTTTCTTTTCTCTATCAGATGAATTAAAAGCTATAAGGCTATTCCAGTGTTTTTCATCATCACCTTTTACAAGGTAAATATTATTTTCTCCACTATCGCTTCCAAGGCTCTTAGCAGTAAAAGCAAAAAACCATTTATTTGGTTTTATAGAAAGAGCAATTGGATAATAATGTTTTTTATGTTCATGAGCCAGGTCTGAATCTCCACTATGATTACATGAATATGAATGGCTATGTGTATATCTATTATTACCTTCTTTATCAGTATCAGCCAGCATTACTCCCTGTTTAATTGTTGATGAACTAGCAAATCGCCCTTTTCCATCGAACAGATAAATAAGAGAACTACTGGATCTTCTTTTAAAAGGACATACATGGAAAATCTGATCTACAGAAGTTAAAGGCGAATGAACATCGTCAGAATTATTAACAGTATTACTTTTCATATCAACATATTTTATTGTTCTTAACCCATCTACATAAAACAATGCATTATCAATTGTAAAATTAGTGACTGCAGGTCGCCATTGATGACCATTACCATAAACATAAGGAAAAGAAGATATTCCATCAATATCTGACATATAGATATCATAATCAACACCCAACATTGAAAAAACTATGTTCGAAGGCATTTGGGTAGTATCATTTCCTTTTCTAATCACACAAACATTTTCAATTTCACCTGTCATAACTGTATATGGATCAGAATCAGAATTAAATTTATAGGCCAATAAATCACAGTGTCCAGGATTTGTAGACGAGTCAACTCTAAGTAACAGATTTTTTTTGCTCACATCGGCTAAACTATCGAATAGATCCCGATCAGTAATAGATTGGAATTCTATAAGTTTATCAGAAATAATACCCTTGGTAGCAAGGGTATTTATATAGTTTGCAGAATTAAATGAATTAGTAACCTTTGCTTCTTTTTTGAAATTTTGAAGAGCTGCAAATATTGTGGTCATCTTGTTTATTCCAGCAATGTCATTTATATCATCCAGCATTTTTGCTGAAACCACTTTATCATATTGTTCACCACCATGCATTGTTGCACGAAGTTTATCCTGAATCAATTGTTGCAGACAGACAAAGGAAACAAGTTTATTACAATCTTTAATGGTATTTGCATTATACGTAACACTTACGGTATCTTTCCTGAACTGCAGATTCTGATCAGCTAGTGGTGCAACTTTCTTATAAAGAGTGCCACATAGTCCTGACATTCCACTTCCAGCTTCAGTAACAAGAGCGCTAAAACTAGTGGAAATATCATCTGCTATTTTTTTGCCCATATTTGGATCAGTTGCATTGGCTTTAACAATTGCAGCAATTTTTCTTTCAACAACATATGCTAATGGCCTATTTTCAATTCTTTTTTCGTTAATCCTTTTGGCTTCATTTTTTAAAGCAAGGACATCAGGATCTGTAAGTAATCCGTTTGTAAGTGATAGATTATTAACATTGATACAATCAAGTATAAGAGGATTAGGAGTCAATATACCACCTTTTGTATGGTAATACCTTAGAAAATACCTGTTTATAACCTTTCCATGTTTATCAACAATATCAAACTGAATTCTACTTATATTATCAGTTCCAGGTGGATCTGGATCTGCTCCTGTAAGAAAGTAATTTGCAGGAAGATCGACATCAAGAGTCAGATTACATTGTGAGCTGTTTTCATAAACCCCAAATGGTTTGGGTCCCAAAGCCGGTGAAACTGCAAGTTTATAATTTACGTCTCCGACTTCTGGCCATATTTTTCTCCGACAGAAATGAAAAGCAATGGCTTTTCTAAGTGCTGCATATTCAATGGAATCATTCAGAAACAGTTTTACTCTTTTTTGGCCGGATGACAAAAAAGTGAAAATACTCATTGAAATGAGCATTACAACAATTGAGATTGTGATCACAATTGGTGTTGCAAAACCCCTGTTATTTCCAAACATATATCTCTCCATATCATGTACTTGCTTAGCAAGTAACCTGCTCACTACTTATAATTATGTGCCTTATCTTTATATTATGTCAAGCTAATTTGTATAGTATTCTATAGATTTATAAGGCTTTATTCTTTTAATAGAATTCCTGTAAAATACGATCCCTGTTTATTGATTCACCAAGTGTTCCTGTCTGGGTATAATAATCGGTAGTGTCTTTATTAAGAAGCAGTGAAGTAAAAAAGTATCTCTTATATTTTCGCTTACTTACTGATTTATCTCTACTGTTTTGAAAAAAACCAATGGCGGCCGTTACATAATGCAAATCTCCATATTTTTGAGGACTTGTTCTTTTTGCAAAACAAAGATTCCCTACATTTTCACAAAGCTTTTTACCACCTACATTTTTCGTCAAATCTTTCCTGTATACAATATGCTTATCCTTATCAAGATAATACATAATTACAGCATCTTCCTGATTTCTAAAAACGAAAAAATTCTCTGTTTTTTTTATGGCAGTTCCATGAGATGGAAACATTATTTCTCTGGCATGAAAAAGATCCTTTCTAAGCATTCTAAAAAACTTTTGTGCTTCCTGACCTACGCTTGATTTTGAAAAAATTTCAGAAGACTGTTTCTGTGAACTGGTAAAAAAATTAAATAAACCAACGGCAGCAATTCCCATAATCGCAACAGCAACTACTATTTCTACAAGTGTAAAACCTTTTCTATCTTTTGACATAAATTGCAGTATTTATTCCTATTTTTTTTTCACTACCACTTTCATTCCAGATAACGTTAATAGTTATTGGTCTATAAAAATCAATTACATCCTTCCCATCAACAGTAACGGGAGAATTTTGAAAATCAATTTTGTATTTAAAGCCCTTGTAATCAGCAGAAGCTTCAGTAGAAAATGGCATTATATTCATCGCGCCACATAATTTATCTTCAAAGTTTCCAGTTACCGGATCTAATACCGGGATATCTCCAGAAAGTTCAGTATTTAAATTTGCAAATTCTGATATTGATGAACTTTCAGCCTTAATTTGAATAGAAGTTATTAAATGATCCGCAAACAAATAGGCTCTAAGGTGCTTTTCGGTAAATTCCATACCACGTTTTGTACCAATAATAAATTTATTGAAAAAAACTACAACCATCGTCAGGATGCTCAACGCAATCAGGATTTCAACGAGACTAAACCCCTTTGAGTTTTGGAAGTTCCCTTTCTTTTTCACCAAGAATCTCATAGATTGTCATGGTCTCCTTCTTTCCCTTAACGGGAATATTTGTATGTTTTTTTGCCTGCACCTGGCTAAAAATTTTCTTATAAAATGTTTCGCTTACAATTATATGACATTTAAACTGTCTCGTAAGGCTTTCCATTCTAGCTGCTATATTAACTGTATCACCTACCAGGGTCATGTCCATACGTTTTGATGATCCAATATTTCCAAAAATCGCCTCACCGCAATTTATACCTACACCGACATCAAGCTCTGGAAGGCCTTTCTCTCGATGTTCAGTTTTAATTTTTTCAACTTCATAAATAATCTCAATCGCTGTCTTGATCGCGTTACTGGAATGTTCTTTGTCAAAAACCGGCACACCCCAGCAAGCCATAATCTCATCACCAATAAATTTATCTACGGTTCCATTATTAGAGAAAATAATGTCCGTAAGTCTTTCAAGGTAAATATTTAAAACTTTAACAACCATTTCAGGATTGAAACTCTCACAGAAGCTTGTAAATCCTCTGATATCAATAAACATAACAGTCGACTTTCGTTTAGATCCACCCATCTCAATAATTGAAGGATTTTTAAGAATCTTATCTACGATTTGTGGAGAAGTATATCTCTCAAAGATCTGCTTTAGTTTAAGTTTGGATTCTATTTCTTTTTGAGTAATCTTTTTTGTTGATCTCAATTCTTCTTTGGTAAGAGCATATATACTGGCATTATTTATAACCATACCAGCGACTTGTGCAACAGATACAAGAATTGAGAATTCATCATCTGTTAATTCCATTATGGTTTCAGAAACACAGATAACACCAAGTACTTTTTCTTTATATTTCAATGGAACAGCCATAATACAAGGATATCTGCCTCGCCCAACAAGATTTTTTAACTGTGGATCCTTGATAGCAATTTTGTAATTTATCGGATATCCAAATGTTGAACAGTAACCTATGAATGACGCTTCATCAAGTTTGACACTTTCAAGCGAAAGAATATTTTCCTTTTCTCCAATTGTGGATACTGGTATGATTTCATCTGAATATTCACTTAAAAGAAATATATAACCTTTGCCCACTCCAAGAGAATTGTGCAAAAGATCAGAAAGTGATCGCAATATATCGTCTTTATTTAAAGATGAAGTAATATTTTTGAGTTTCAAATTCAATGAAGAAATCTTGATGATTCTTTCTTTAAATTGAAATTCAAGATCCCTGTTTTTTCTATCAACTTCTTTATCAAGAAAATGAGCATAATTTGTTTTTAAAATTGATTTTTCATTTTCACTTAGAGAGATTAAACCAAAGGATCTATCCTTATCACGTTTGAGCAACATGAAAATAACAACTAGACATGCAGCAATACCAAGTAACAATAAGCATATCCATAATATATTCAGTGGCAAGGTAAGTTGAATATTTCCAAGATCAATCATTAAGTCAATACCTCATCATTTTTGTTATTGTACTGAATAATAGCTCGATGTGCGGATCACTTTCTTCAGAAACTATTCTATGATAATCCATTATACCAATCTCTACAACCTGTTTTCTTCTAAAAAAAGCTTCTGCAATCTGTTGAAGACACATTCTTAACTCTGTCAACACTCTATCTTTATCGCCAACAAGGCCATGTAGAACTGCAAGATTGATGTATGGTTCTATGAAAAATTCCTCTTTTTTACATTGTTGAAAAACTGTCATTGCTTTTTTAAGGTCTTTTTTTTGAACATGGATCATTCCTTCAAGATATTTTATATAAACACTAAGAGAATTGAATGTTTTTGATTTACCAATTTTACTCAGATAACTCAGGCTTTTATCATATGAACCATTATTATAAGCTGCACACGCTTTTTCAAAAGTAACAAAGTTTTTATTATATATACTCATAAATATTTGAACAGCAATCCACAGTATAACCAATGCGATCACTATGATAACAATAGATAAAATAAAATATGTTTTGTAGTACACCATATATGCATATGCAAATTCTTTGTAAGCAGTGAAATTTGGAGTCAATTTATTGGATGCAAAGAATCTTCCTGCAGCAACATAATAATTTCT
>DAOVTB010000111.1 GCA_030633305.1 Candidatus Muiribacteriota bacterium | reverse complement strand
TTTTAGCTGCTGATTTTTTCTCTATTGGCTCTTCTTTCTTTTTCCTTCCCCATTTTCTTTTTTGGGAGTTCTTTCCACTGGATACGTATAATTTTTCAGGCTTAATAATAAGGTTGATCTTCCCGCTTCTGATATCTCTTTCAAAAAGAACAACGCCATTTATACTTACGAGTTTCCCTCTTCCTTCTGAGACAATCTGTTCTAAAATATGTCCTTTACATTTTGTATCAGTTCGGTCTGTATATCGTGCCAGAATAAAAAGAAGTACAAATAATGTCATCAAAAGAGCCAGACGTTTGAAATTCTTTTTTACAATTATCCTGAATAACACAAAACAACCCAGTGCCAGAGTCAAAAGATACCATATCGGATGATATGGTATTGAGATTTCAAAATAGACAAGTATAGATATTATAATGCTGGAAAAAAGCGCAAGGAATACTGTTGTATCCTTTATAGAATCTATCTCAATAGCATTAGTATCCTGAACTCCAAGAAACCAGTCTTTTTGATCCATTATTCAAATTCCCTGTAATAATTCTGATTGGAACGCTGGTTTTTTTGAATCGTATAATCGCCATCAAAAGTCAAAACAGCAAGTCCTATCAAAATAGAAAATGCAACCAGATAAATCAGAATCTTTACTTCTGGATTCCCCTGTTCTTCTTGTTTTGGTTCCTGATCTTCCATACTAAATTCTCCATTACTATAAATCTATCATCATATTCTACTTAAATTTTTGACAAAGTTCAATCTGTTTATATCAAAAGCTATTTAATTTGTAACAAATTTACTATGAATAAAAAAAAATCACACAAAGGCACGAAGGCACAAAGAAAAATACAGATTCAATATTATACTAATATTGAACTGATACATTAATGGATGGATACATAAATCGGCTTTCAAATTGCTCAAAACTACCTTCAAAGGAAATCTTCATAAAGTTAAATGATGCTGAAATCTTAGCGTGTTCACCCATTGGATAACAAATTCCCAATGTATACATTTTCTTGTCCAGTTTTACATCAGTTACATTGTACAACATTGAAAGTGCTTCAACAACAAGCTCGAATTTCTTATAAACTCTTTCTCGATATCCTCCACCAATTCCCAGACCACCTTTAACTTTAAGATATAGGGTCATTGATCCTGTCGGGGTAACTGAACCATAAACAATGTATGGCATCGGTATAAAAGCCGGTTCTCCCATTCCCTGGAACAATACGTTCAAAATATTTTTCACATCCTGAGTAACAGTGTCACTCGGCGCAGCATTGAACACACACCCCACTCCATAATACACATGAGAAGGTGAATTTTTTAAATTTTTATTGAGTAAATATTTTATATTGAAAGCCATATTGTTGACACCAAGATTTTCAGGAGGCGTTGAATAGCCAAGAGTTTTTTCTGAAGAAAATTTCATAATCCCAAGATTTACAGAAGTCTGAAGCCTTGAACTGAATGCTTTCACAAAATTTACATTATTAACCTGAATATCAAATTCATCACTGGAGAGAAGAAAATTAGAATAATTAGCTCCCATTCCTCTATCCGGTAATATTTCTACCGAAGGTAAATTAAAATAACCGGTATCACCAAAATTTGATAAATTTTCAGTCCCAAAACATTGGGATATTATCATGTTAAGACAGAGAACAGTCAAAAAAAATCGCAACACCAGTCGCATCTATAGTATCTCCAGATTTAATAGAGTATTAATAAACGATTTATATCAGTTTTTATTACTAACAGGAAAAAATTCGTTTATACATTTCTTTACATCGGGATTTCCGGGATCTAATTCAAGAGCTTTCTGAAAATATTTCTTTCCATCGGAAAACTTTTTATTTGAAATCGACTGTTTTCCAAGAGTAATAAAATCATTGATTATTTTTTTAATATTAACCTGGTATTTTTTAACTTCAGGATTTCTCGGATTTATTTCAAGTGTTTTCTTAAAGTAATTCTTTGCGGTTGCATATTCTCTCTTATTATAATGATAAATTGCAAGATTGAAATAAGCTCTTTCAAACTCGGGCATCCTTCTTTGCGCTTCAACAGTTTTTTCAGCCGAATAACTGATTGCAGCTTTCCAGGCACGACTGGCTCGTTCCAGATACATTTTTCTTTCTTCCTCAGTCAAACTTTTCCCCATCTTCTCAACAATCCTGTAGCATATTACACCCATATTGTATTGTGCTTTAGTATAATTAGGCATTACCGAAGAAATATAGTCATACCGTTTGTAAGCATCTTTCAGATATTTATTATCTTTAGTTAATTCAGCTAATTTTTGATAAACAAGACCTGCATAAAAATATGTAAATCTGGAATCAACTGTTCTAAGAGAAATAATATATTCATTCAGACATTTTTTGTTATGCTCTAAAACAATCCTGTCAATTTGTTCTCTGGTGAATTTATTATTTTTCAACATATCGTTTTGAATCTGAGGATTTCCAAAGTAATCTGCTCTTGCCTGATAATTCTGAGCAAGCCTGAAATGGGTTTCGCCATAATTCGGATCATATTCAAGAGATTTTTTATAATATCTTTCGGCATCAGCTGACATGGTTGAATATGGTGGATTTGAAGCAGCAATATGCATCCCTTCCTTTACATAGCTATTTCCTTTGAAGATACGATAAGCATAACGAACACTGAATAATGCCATTCCTATAATAATAAGTTGTATACTCATTTCAAATATTCCATATCTTGATTGTGACTGGAAATATCTTGTTTTATGAGGTTGCTGTTCTTTTCTAAAAAGTATATTTTCCACCATCAATAATCCCATAAAAATAAAAAAGTAAAGAGATACAGCTGGCCTGTGAAATGGAAAAGAAAACATACATTGGGTCAAAACCGCAACAAGTGATGAAAGAACAAAGATAATAAAAACCTGTCGGTTAAAATTTTGGGTTGAATAAACAATCTTTAGTTCAAAATAAAAAAGTACAAATATCATAAGTAAAAAGGCAGACAGGCCAAGAAGGCCACCTTCTGAAAGAAACTGAATATATTCATTATGAGCTCTAAGCGGACTTGCCGCAACATCATAATATATCTCAGAACCTTTCTTTTTAAAAAACATTTTCTGATACTTAAAGAAATTCTGTTTCCAATTACCAATACCTACACCTAGTATTGGATTTTTTTGTGCCATCAGAAGACTTACATGCCACAATAGGAATCGCTGGCGTGAATGTTTATGTCTTATATCAAATATGGAAGCAAATCTAGACATATATTGTTTAAAAAGATCCTGTTTTTTAAATGATTCATTTGCTTTTTTAGCTTTCTGCCAATTAGCATAATCCTGTTTTTTCTTTTCAGAAGTTTTTTCCTTAGATTCCTGATAGATTTTACAGGTCTTTTTTTCATTGTTTTCCAGAAAATAGCTATTAACGAACCTTACACCTATAAAAAAGCTTATTCCAGTCATAATCAGAAAAACAGACGTAACAATCACTTTAAAGGCAAGATTTTTATATCTATCTCCAAATTTATACGCTAAAACAATAATGTTCACAATAATAAAAAAAGCAGCGACACTCAGAGCAACCCATGAACTTCTTGTACGAGTTGCAAGTAAAACCCACGCAAAGGGACAAAGCACTATGCTGTACAAAATTTTTCCCCAAAGATCAGACTCAAGTATTTTATATGCTATCAAAGGGACAATGATAATTAAAAAACCTGCAAAAAAATTCGGGTTTCCATAAAATGAAAAAATCTTGAAACGTCCAGATGTACGAATATCTGGAAATATCGGATCAAAACCAAGAGACTGGCAGAATCCGTAAAATGCAGCAATAAAACCTACTGATATTATAATATTTACAAGCCATGATAATTCTTCATAGCTTTTAACTGTGTTTACAATTATATAAAATGTAAGTGAATAAAAAAGAATGTTTGAATAATCCCAGATACCAAGATAAAGACTTCTGCCTTTAAAAAGCGTAAGAAAAAAAACCAAATTAAAAAGTAGAATCGGAAGATTCAAAGGATTTTTTCGAAAATTCAGTTGTCCTAATCTAAGTTTCTTAATGATAAATACTGCAAAGGTAATAACAACCAATATCCTGATCAACAGAAATTTTGCATAAGCAAACATCTTGATCTGTTCCTTCCACACTGCCAGTGGAGGCAACACAATGACCAGTATAATAAGAATTTTCAGCAGAAAATCAAATTTTTTTTCACTTGGTTCGATACGATTCTGCTTGTTTTCAGGCTTTGCCTTAATATCATTAGCAGAATTCATCAAGGCATTTCCTGAGCAGATTTTCCAGAACTTTCACTCTATACTTTGCAGTTGATCTGAAATCATCAATAGGTTTGATCTCCTCTGAAACCAAACTACAGGATTTATCAATTAAACCAGGATCTGGTTTCTTTCCAATAAATAACTGGGGAATCATAGTTGATTTAATTACCACAGGTCCAACACTCCCAAAAGAAAGGTTCATACTTTTAACCAGATTATCTTTTAACATAAACCTGAACGCAAGATTTGCCTTTGATATAGCCAGAGCATTACGAGAACCTGCTTTTAAGAAAAATGATCTTTCATCTGTTCCCATCTTATCTATTACAAATGATTTTATAATTTCACCTTTTTCAAGAACATTTCTTCTAGGCCCAAGAATAAAATCTTCAATTTTGACAGATCTTTCATTTCCTTCTGACACAATGTTAACCCTTGCATTCAAAACAAACAAAGCTGGTATCGAATCACCAGCCGGAGAAGAATTCCCTACATTTCCACCTAAAGTAGCTCTATTTCTAATAAGGGGTGATCCCACTTCCTTAAGTGCAGAAACAAGAACAGGCGCATATCGCGATACTTCACTGTCAGAAATTATATCCGACATAGTTACTGCAGAGCCAATTTCAATGGAATCATTATCAACAAGTATCTCCTTTAACTCTGAAAGTCCACTGACATCATATAAACACTGCGGATCAATAAGGAATTCTTTTAATAGAACCATCACATCCGTTCCACCAGCGATAATATTATACTTTCTTTCTTCTTTTTTCAGGAGTTCTAAAAGTTCAGATAAATTATCAGATTTAATCAATTGCAAATTTTTCATAATTCAACTCCTGTTTCTTTTATCTTTTTTCCTGCAGTTTTAACTGCAGCAATTATCTTTCTATATCCAGTACAACGGCATAAATTTCCAGATAAAGCATCTTTGATTTCTTCTTCAGAAGGTTCAGGTTTTTCTTTTAATAGCGCATATGAAGAAACTACCATACCAGGAATACAGAATCCACATTGAATAGCGCCTTCATCAATGTAGGACTGTTGAATAACATGCGGGTTTTCAACATCGCCAATGCCTTCAATAGTAACTATGCTTTTCCCTTCAACCTGACCAGTTAAAACAAGACAGGAAGCAACTGGCTTTCCATCGATCATTACAGTACATGCTCCGCATTCGCCTTTTCCACAACCTTCTTTTGTTCCAATTAATTTCAATCTTTCACGAAGTGTTTCAAGTAAAGTCTCATTATCGCGAACTTCTATTTCTCTTTCAATATTATTTACTTCAAATTTAACTGTAATCATTATATTAAACCGCCTTCTTTCAAAATTTCATTTATTTCAGAATCATCTTTAAACTTATTAATAAATTTATCTCTCATATGAATAATCTCGCTTTTTCCCGATTGGACTGCAAGGATTTCTGATAAAATTGAGACTGCAAGGTTGGCAGGCGTACCATCTGTAACACAAAGACCAATAGGGCTATATAGCCTGTTATCAATCTTTACATCCTTCATTGCAAGTACCTTTAAATTACAACGTACTTTATTCAAACTTCCAATCATTCCAATATATTTTGCTGGACTATCAAGAAGCTTTTCCACACAGATAGCATCAAATTTATGCCCATGAGTTATAATTACGCAGTATGACCTTTGATCAACAGGCAACTGATCAATATCATCATATTCAATATTAAAAATATCCCTTGCGTTTGGAAATAATTTCTTTGATGCAAATTCCTCTCTGTTATCAACAATGTAATATGGAAATTCTACAACATCCAATAAGGCTGCAAGTTTCTGCCCGACGTGCCCACCACCAAAAATATAAACTACATCTTTTCTTTTAAAAATTTCAAAATAAAGTGTTACCCGACCACCACAAATGGCTCCGAGGTGTGCATCGTCAACTCTGTCAGCCTTCTCATCACCAATATTATAACCTCTTAAAACATTTTCACCATCGTTGAAAAGATTAATAGCATCATTAATTGCTGTATGTTCAAGAACCCCTCCGCCAATTGTACCTGAAATAGTTCTATCAAGATTAACAACCATCCTTGCACCACTTTTTCGAGGCGTTGAATCAGAAGAATCAACAATTGTAACTACAACAAATTCTATATTATTATTTATATTCTCTACTATAATCTGGTATATTTCTTTCACTTTAAAATCCCTTTTTTATTTCTTTAATTTATTTTTGATTTTTTCTTCGTGCCCTTCGTGGTAAAATTTATTTTCTTATCTTTTTACCCACCCAGTCCTCATATTCTTTAACTGTATCAATGTCTTTAAGTATACCAGAATCTTGTGTATTTATAAAAATGATTTTATCCTTATTTGCACGACTGACTTCTCTTGCACCGATATTCGGATCAGCACTGAGAAGCTGGTCAAAGAATGATTTTCCCCAAAAAACAGGATGCCCTTTTGAGTCGTTATATTTCGGGATAACAATATTTTTTTTATTACAATTTACAAGAATTTGAGAATATGTTGATTTCTCCACAAACGGATGGTCTACCGGAACCATAATAAAACCATCGACATCTAAAGATTCAATACTCCTTATATAGCTTTGTATTGAAGACAACATCCCGGATTTCCATCCTGAGTTTAATAAATATGATACTTTTTCGCCACCACTTTCTAAACCATGTTTCCTTATTTCTGAATCATGACAACCAGTTACAACTGTAATATCATGTAACCCAGCACATTTCATAATATGAATTATTCTATCCAGGAAATTAAACTGATCATCAAACTTGCATAACGCTTTTGGCTTTCCAGCCATTCGGCTTGACATCCCGCCGCTTAAAATTAAACCTTTTACTTTCATTTTTTGATTTCCTTAATTGCGATTAACGTATATTTTGATATCTTAACATATTTTCTTAAATATTTAGAACCTTCAGACCATGTCGCAATTAAAAAAATACAAAATTTTACCACGAAGGCACGAAGAAAAAATGGCTCACCGGAACAAGCCAGCGGATGACGAAAAGATTGTGACACAGTCTGAATGTTCGCCACCACTATTGGCTTCTACACCAGTCTATCCTGCGTTCTGAATAGGATGAAGATTGGATTATTCAGTATCCGGGCTGACCGAGGCGCACTATTCGTGCGTTGAGGTCTGAACTGATGCTTAATAATTCAATATTCGCCCATTCAGGACGCAGGAGTTATACGCTGAGTAGGATTGAATGTATCGAATCAGAAATTTCTTTATCAGGAATACTTTTCACAACAGTCTCAAAATACTTTTCAATAATTTTCCTGAATTCAACATTTTGATTATAAAAAGATTTATGATTATTAAAAAAACTCTTACAATCAGCAACTGCTAGATCAAATAAACCAGCTTCAAATTTTTTAACTATCTTGTAAAAATCATTTATGGGCTTGTTGATAACCTGGCATTTCGCTGCAAGAATGGGACTAAGATCATCCAGCCCAGTCTTTTCAGATACAGTTTTTAAAACTGGTAAATACAGTTCATTATCTTCCCATAGAATTATGCAAACCATAAGATGATTCAGGATCATGTCGGTATTTTTTTCAAAGTTAACCAGAAGATTACTCAGGTCCTCCATTAAATATTCAAATCTGAATGGATCAAGCAGAGAAGCTTTTTCAAGATAATCTTTTGCCCTCACCAGTTTGCTACGTTTTTTGAAAACTTCTACAAGATGAAGACTACATATCGCATTGTGCGGAAAATGTTCATTTTCCTTAAAAAAGAAAATCAGGGCTGGTGCAAGTTGAGATTTCAAAAGATAGTATTCTCCAATTCGATTACATAATCCAAAAACCCTTTCGTTATTTCCAGCAACAGCTTTTAATTCCGTAATCCCTTCGGATTCATTTCCAGAATTGATCATACGAAGACCAGAAAAATGTTTTCCTGTAATATCAATCTCTCCATTACAAAGAAAGTAAATTTTCTGATTACCGCTCATCAAACAAATGGAGTAATGATTACTTATTCCTGGAGAAAAAATACTTAAAAAATCTTCTTTCTCAATATCATTCAACTTATGCCTGGCAAGTATTTTTTTTCCCGAAAGATCTGCAGCAATAAACCACGATCCCGCTGAATCACAATAATAATAAATGTATATATTTGATGACCAATTAAGGAATTCATCAATAAATATACTATCAAGTACATCAACATTCATTGCAATTCTAAACTCAGGAACACCACGACGAAGCATTTTCATCCCTTTGATACTAAAAGGTGAGTTTTCGATTACCTCGTTTTCAGAAACTTCAACATCTACATCAGTATTATCTTTTTTCGTATCAGGAACAGACTCTACAGTTTTTTTCACTTCAGGTTCATATTTTTCATCAGCAACTTTCTCAGGTTCATTATTTGTAGATTCCTTATCCTGAACCATAGCTGAAAAAAGATCCATTACTCCTGGACTTGATTTCTTTTTATCAGTTTTCTTTTCAGTTTTTTTGTTTCCTACAATTTTCATCAAAGATTCAACATCACTATTCGAATTTGCAATTTCTTCAGAAACAGATTGTGTCACTTCTATTTTTTTTTCTCTTTTTTTTCTTTTTCCAGGCGTAGAATTTATCTTATATACTTCCTCTTCTACAACTTTGACTTCCGTCTCCACAGTCTCTTCTACCTTTTGTTCAACAACAGATTCTGAACTGAAAATCTCATCCACATAATTTTCATCAGATTTTCCAGACGGTTCCGAATTTTCAGAATCAAAACCAGAATCTCCAAAAATATCTTCAAGAATTTCTACTTCCTTGTTTTTAGCAACCTTATCACTTGCATCAGAATTATTATCAACTAATTTTATCTGAATTTCAAAATTTTCAATAAACCCTTTAAACATTGTCTCGGAAATATCAAAAGCATCAGTTATTTTCAAAATCAATTTTTCTTCTTCTTCAGTAATATCTTTTGAAGCAAATACTTTTTTCAGCGTTCGACCCAGACATTTGATACAATCAATTGCAGTCATACTCATTTCGTATTTTATTTCTCCACACTGGTATTTTTCATCAGTTGATCTCATAACTGTGTAAAAATCTTTGCAGGAAATATTCAAAACACTCTTTAGAAGTAATACTGATTCCATCTCGATTGCATCAAACAATCTATCTTTAAAGTATTCTTCAAAAAAAAAGGTGAAAATTTTAAGTGACAGATCTTTTAATTTTCTACTCATCCCTTCAACCTCTCTATAATCGGAATTGCCAATTTCTTTAAATCATTCGGAAGACATGCGATCCGATTTTGAATAAATATTTCAAAAGCACTCTTAAAAAAAAGTTTTCCTTTGTAT
The DNA here is from genome assembly GCA_030633305.1 of Candidatus Muiribacteriota bacterium. Taxonomy (GTDB): domain Bacteria; phylum Muiribacteriota; class DAOVTB01; order DAOVTB01; family DAOVTB01; genus DAOVTB01. The sequence goes on along the minus strand of DAOVTB010000111.1, from coordinate 4,696 downwards.
ACAGAACTATAGTTCAAAAGAAATTTTTCCGTTTCTTTCAATGCTAACTCAATAAATCCAGTAATAAAAAGATTCCGAAGCCAGAAAAACTCCCTGATCACAGGCAATAATTCTTTATTCTTATCAATTATTATTTTTTCAAGATCCTTTTCACCTGTAATCTTTACAAGGCTCACCATCAACTGATTATATGCTGGAACCTCTTTCCACAACTGGGAACATATGAACATAAAATTTAATATTTTATTGATATGTTTATTGTGATCATGTGCATAAGTTGCAATTGTTGACATAAGACAATTTGGATCAAGAGGATCTAATGACAGGGATTTTTCAAAAAAATGAACAGAATTATTGGTTTCAGCAAGTTGTTTGTAAATGATTGCAATATTGGATATCGCTCTGTTGTTATGCGGAAATCGCTGTAATTCTGATTGGTAACATTTAAGAGCCTCTTCAAAATTTGATCTTAATTTGTAGCATAAGCCAATGATGTTTTGAAGATTAAATATATAGACCTTCTCATCTAAAGCACGTTCCAGATAGGAAATAGCTTTTCTAAAATCACCTTCCAAAAAAGTCCTTATCCCCATGTAATAATCCCCGGATTCATCTACAGAGCTAAATTTATAAAGGGTCTCCGAGTTTGTATTTGATTTCAAACTAATTATAAAACATCTTGTATTTACAGGAAAAAAATTAAAAAAACGTTTCTTTTCTCTTTCTTCAAAATATATCTTAAGCAATTTATTCTGCATACTGGTATCCATGAAAACCATGGACGGTTCCTCATCTACCTGATCATCTACAAAAAAAAGATCCAGTTCCTCATATTTCTTCATGAAACGTTCTATGAAAGAACGATTTATTAATTCAACATCAAATTCTATTGTGATTTCAGGAAGGTCTTTTTTAATTATCGAAATATCTTTTACTGGAAAATCAGTATCCAGAGAATCTATCTGGTATTTCTTTTCTTTTTTTCTGAGTTTTCCACGCAGGACTTCAACACATGCGTCATGTTCAGAGCCAGGAATCATCAGGATATCTGCCACTTTTAATATTATTTTTTCTTCTTCGTTAGTTATAATACTATCCGCAAAAGCTTTTGAAAGGATCTTTTTATATATCTGAAGGTTATTATATTCATGTGAAGTATCCTCGAATGCAATTTCTCCACGTTGAAACCTTTCGTTGACTGTATTCATTATCTTCATGTATTCTTCACCAGAAATACCCAAAGCTGTTCTTAAAAGATAGATTTTCTGTTTTTCATCATCTTCTAAAACACCATCTTTAAAGTATTCTTCAAATACAAATGTAAATACATCTTCTGGAGATAGGTCTCTGTCATTCATGTATAAAATTATACCTCAAATAAAAAAAAGTTCCAAGTTATTATATAACAATCCTTAACAGCATAAAACGAAAAAGCGGATTACTATTTTCAATATTTATGGCCAACAGCAAGAAATAGCTCCTCGACCGAAATCAAACCGTCCTTCACTTTTTGGATTCCATTTTCCAGCATAGTTTGCATTCCAAGTTCTTTTTTAGCAACTTCATGCAATAATGCTGAAGAAAATTTATCCGACATTATACATTCCTCTATTTCACTACTCATTGTAAGAAATTCATAAATATTTGTACGCCCCAGATAACCGATATAATTACATTTTTCACACCCATAAGGATTTTGCTCATATACAACAAGATCATCAACTTCTGTATGTTTTACCTCCAGAAAGTCTGCAATTTCCGATGTTATCTTTATTCTCTCTTTACAATCAGGACATAGTTTTCTCACAAGCCTTTGTGAAATAATAAAATTAACAACCGACCTAAATATTTTGGGAGACAATCCAATGTCAAGAAGATACATAATTGAAGAAGCTACCGAGTTTGAATGCAAAGTCGAAAAAACGAGATGCCCTGTCGTAGCAGCTCTTATTGCAGTAGTTAACGATTCTTCATCACGAAGTTCTCCAATTAAAATTATATCTGGATCCTGCCTAAGTATGTGTTTAAGCGCACGTTTAAATGTAAATTTTTCCTTATCATCCCTCGTAGAACTTGGATCTATCTGACTCTGATTTATCCCCTCAATCAAAATTTCTACCGGATCTTCAACTGTAATAATTGTTTTCAAACTATCATTAAGCTCATTGAGCATTGAATAATTTGTCGTTGATTTTCCGCTTCCCGTAGGGCCAGTCACTAGAATAAGGCCGTATGGTTGATGAAGATTTTCTCGGATTTTTATTAAATCGTCAGCATAAAACCCAAGATTATCAAGCGAAACAAGAGACTTTTCCTGCCCGAGAACTCTAAGTACGATTCTATCTCCAAATACAGTCGGATAAGTCGAAACTCGAAAAGCGATATTTCCATCATCCACTTTAACTGAAAACCTTGCATCCTGTGGAAGACTTTTTGTAATATCCATTTCGCACATAATTTTTATTCTTGAAACCATCTTAGTAAAAAATATCTTGGATGTTTTGATAAGTTCACGCATATAACCATCCACTCTTATCCTCACCATATCATGGTATCCCGCTTCAAAATGTATATCAGAGGCTCCCTGATTAAGAGCAAGACATAAAACGGCATTTACCGCTTCAAAAGGCGCAAATTGGTTAATAACCATCTTAAGTCTGGCGGGTGTAATATCGTGAAATTTTTTGTATGAAATATCCATAACCTTTTCATCTATGTCCGAAGAAACAGAATCTATAAATCTACGCGAAACTTTTTTACCAGATGTGCGTTTTCTCTTTGCAAGCATTAAATCCAGTATTGATTTCTTCTTAGAATCTGATTTTTCCAATTCTTTATAATCATTTTTTTTCTTCTGCTTGATTCTTGTCATAGTATCCGGAAATGTTTCCTGCATTGCAGAACTAGGTATTTCAATCTTTTTCAGAGTTTCAGATTTCGAATCTACTGCTTTTTTCTTTTTTACACTTTTTTTAGCTTTCTTCTTTTTCGTAACTGTTCTAGTAATAAGTTTTTCATTTTCAAACTCATCTTTTTCAGTTTTATCTTTTTTCATTTCCTGAGGTTGTCTGATTTCTGGCGGCTCAGAAATTTTCCTTATACCACTTAAATATTCTGCCATAACACCATTATCAACATTTTCACTCCAATCGTATTTGCGCTTTAATTCAGACTCTTTTTTTTCATCACGCACCACGATTTCTATTTCATCTTCATCTGTTTCATCTTCATCATCTTCGTCTATTTCATCTTCACCGTCTTCGTCTATTTCATCTTCAGCGTCTTCGTCTATTTCATCTTCAACGTCTTCGTATTCATATTCATCTTCTTCAAAATCACCATATTCAACCGCTTCAAGTACATCTTCGATCATATCATCAACTTTTTGTTGTGCATCTTCAAGAATTTTGGCAGCAAGAGCATTACCATTATCTTTAAGTATTCTTAACGTCGATACAGCTTTTAACTGAATTTCAGAAAACTCATCAGTCATTAATTTTTTTAACATCTTAATAACAGTATCACTTGCAATATCATTTATCACATATATAGCAGTCGCTTTCATGAGATAATCTGATGAATTTACCATCCATTGCAATTTATTATTCACTTCAATGGATTGATAATCTTTTAATCCAATAAGAAGATTTCCCAACGCTCTGTTATTAGGTTCCAGATGCAATCTACCCATAAAGGAATCTTTAACATCCATATCATCTAAGCGCGACAGTGATTCAACTGCAGAAGCCCTTACTCTATCAACATCAAATTCAAGAAAAGGCATCAATTTTACTATATGTCTTTTTTTTCCTAGGTTTCCAATTGCAATGATAAGGGATGAAAGAATATATGGATCCTTTTCTTTTTTTAGTAATTTTATAAATTTTGGAACCAGATCAATTCTATTATCAATAATTGCTTTTTGAATAATATTTAGCTTTTCAGCCGAAGTAGTATCTTCATCAAATAATTCTTCCAATTCTTTCTTTTTACTCTTCTTCGCTTTTGGTAAATCCGGCCTTAAGAGATCGTAAAAATCAGCCACATTCTCATCATCTTTCAAAAGATTCATCTGCTGATAAATAGAAGCAGCTTTAGATGAAGTTTCAGCTATTCTTGCAAGTGCTTGACGAGCTTTTTCCCGAACTGTTTTTTTGGGGTCTTTTAAAAGTCGAAGAATTAAAGGAAGATCGCTTTCCTTACCAATTTCAGAAAGAGCATAAGCAGCACTGTCACGGATTGATACTTTATCGGAGGCAATCATTTTATGAAAGAATTCTGCTGTGTTTATCTTTGAAGATTTCCCTAATATCTTAATTGCATTTGTCTTTACTCGATTATCTTCATCCATTACCATCGGAAGAACTTTTTCATAAATTTCATCATTATCAAAATACTCTAGCGCCTCAATGGTATTTGCTCTGATTCTAGAATTCGGATCACGCAGATAACGAAAAAGAATTTCATGATCTCCTTCAACTCCAACAATTCCAATTGCAAGTATAATCGTTGCCCTGACCAACGGATCAGGCTCAGAGTCCAGTTTTTTCAATAACATTGGTTTTGCCTTTTTTACCTGGAATTTCGCAATCCATTTTACAAAACTCAACCTTTTATCAACATTCTCATCGTTAAGATAACTATCAATCTGTTTTTTAGTACAATTTTTCGGATCAAGTTCTTCAACACTTCCATT
>DAOVTB010000072.1 GCA_030633305.1 Candidatus Muiribacteriota bacterium | reverse complement strand
TACTTCCATCATCATGAATAGGTTCACTTGCATTTGAAACAGTAGACGTTGCATTAACAGTAGCACCAGTTCCAATTCCAGAAAAAGTATTATCGTCACTAATTTCATCTGATTGATTCAACCCCACAGCAATACCACCAGCAACCAGAACAGCAAAAATTATATCTGTTGATACAAAATGTAATCCATTTGCATTTGAAGAATAGTTATCTCCAGAAGCTTTCTGTAATAGTTGGCATCCAATTGAAAATACAACAAGTATGCATATAATAGAAAATAGAAAGGCGCGTTTTTTCACAATATTATTATCGGCATATTTTTTAAATGCAATAATATTCTATTTCTAATTTCCTTGTTTCAAAATATTATCTTTATATTAAATTTCATTTTACTTTTTCTAGCAAGACTTTGTTCGTCATAATTATGGGCACTTATACATTTCTTGACAATTTATAATTGAAGGGATTCTCTTCACAAAATTGGGAACAGTTTTTTAATAAGCGACATGGGACGCGTCTTGACATTTGACATTTAGCTGTGAATTTGTGCGAAAAATGTCAAATGTCAAGACGCGTCCCCTAGATGTTCTACAATGTTGATTGACAAAAATAGCATATAATCTTAAACTTGAATAAATAATTTTCTATGGGATTAAAATGGACGAGAAAATATTAACCCCTTTTGAAGCGTATAAAGGCGATGAAGAATTCATTTTCATCAGCTATTCTCATAGTGAGATCGATAGAGATCTTGTTTTCAGGGATATAAAACAGCTCCACGACATTGGTTATAACATTTGGTATGACGAAGGAATCAGTGGTGGCGACAGATGGACACTGGCAATTACCGAAAGTCTTAAAAAATCATCCAAGATAATCCTTTTTATCTCTCCGCGTTCTGTTTTATCGGACAATATTATCAGTGAAATAAATATCGCAAAAAACATTGGCAAGCCTATTCTCCCCATAATGATTGAACAAACAGAAATTACTGGCACAGAGGTTGAATACCTTATTGGCATGAGAAATATTCTTAATCGGCAAAGTATGACAGAAGAAAAATATTTTAAAAAAGTCAGAGGATTTCTGGATAGTAAAAATCCCGTTTCAAAACCTAAAGTCACTGCAACACCGGTAACCCAACCTGAAAAAACTTTTCCTGTAATTCCTGGCAATACCGAATTATTCACTCCAGTAAGAATACTTACCGCAATATCCATCACACTTTTAGTTATCGTATCAATCTTTGCTACTCTTTATTTTTCACAATCCAAAATGCAGAACAATCCAACGAATTATGTTAAGGACACAAAAGAGGTCATAAACAAAACTGTAACCAAAAAAAAATCATTTGAAAAAAAATTAAAAGCAGAAATTGATAATTTCCTTCCTAATACAGGATTTGTTAATATCATAGTTAATCCGCCTCAAACAAAAATTTTTATTCAACATAAAAAAAAATTGACTTATATTGGTACAGGTTCAACATTAAGGTATGAACTTTTCCCAAAAAAATATCAAGTTATATGTAAAGCAGAGGGATATAAAACAATAAAAGAACCTTTATATATTTTTGCTGAAAAAGAAAGAACAATTTCATTTAAGCTGAAAAAAATAATTACTCCTGATAAAGTCAAATCTGAAGAAATTGTACCAGAAATTAAAATTGATACACTAACGAAACAACTAGAAATTACACCTGTAGTCAGAAAATTGATCGCAAGAGGTAAAAATAAGCTTTCGAATGATACTTTGATTTTCATTCTTATGGATGGTCTGGTAACAAGTTATAGTGTTATACCGTATGGCTTACAGATCATGAAAATTCCTCCTGATAGCGTTTGCGACATTGCAGGATTATATGAAGGAGATCTCATTCTTACTTTCAACGAAATAATTGCTTCAAAAACTGGCGTAATACATCAACTTCTGGCTTACCCTAAATCCAGGATAAAGGTTAAAATATTAAGGGATGGCAAAGAAATTAACAAAACAATTTTAATCAATAATTCCTTAATTGTTAAAATGCTTCTAAAAAAATAGTGATATGCGGTGCGGTGTGTATGTGAATTTGGTGTTTAGTCACAATCCAGTTGTCATTTTTTTTATCTTTAACAACCAATTCAGCGTTCTGAATGAGATGAAGGTTGGATTTTTTTGTATCTGGGCAAACCGAGGCGCACTATCGTGCGTCGCAGGTTTGAACAGATGCAACAAAAATTCAAGATTCGCTCATTCAGGACGCTGAATTAGTAAGTTTTTCTTAGGACTTCATATATCCCATCCGCATCACGTCTAGGAACCTTGAATTTGAAAATATCTTCACCGGTTTCAAATTGCATCATAATCTTATTTTCATTATTAGTTTTGAAACTTTTAACCCTGTTGATCTGTTGCCAGGTAAATATTTTTTTACTAAAAAGAAAAATAACTGATACCCCTTCATTTGAAATACCAATTTCATAATAAAATACAAACTGCCTCAAACTTAGAAGTAGGCAGCCTATACCAAAAGAAATATGTAGAATCAGCTCCAGTCTGGAATCAAAGCTATAAAAAATCGGGTACGATAAAAGTACGCTATCAAAAACAGCCCAGAAATATAAGGCAAATTTTGTTGGCACAAAATGATATAAATAGTTGTTTTCAGTATTTTCAGCAGGCACCCTTTTTAAATATTATCACCTTTAACGTTTCTATCATGATCTTAAAATCAAGAAAAAAATCCCAACCGTTGATATATGCAAGATCATAACGCAATTTATTTTCTGCACCCAGATCATAACCACTCACAACCTGGGCAAGTCCTGTAATACCTGGTCTGACAGCAAAACGCCTGGTATATCCCTCAATTTCTGCAGAAAACTCTTTTACAAACTCATTTCGTTCCGGTCTAGGGCCAACTATACTCATATCACCCATCAACACGTTGAACAGTTGAGGCAATTCATCAAATCTATACTTTCTAATGAATTTACCCAAGCGTGTTATACGTTTGTCATTTTCAGATGCCATTACAGGTCCAGTATGTTTCTCGGCATCATTGACCATAGACCTGAATTTAAAAATAACAAATTCTGCACCATCAAGACCAATTCGTCTCTGCAAAAAAAGAACAGGCCCCTTGCTGTCAAATTTAATCAATATCACCAGAATCAATAATAACGGAGTCAATACAAAAAGGATTACTACCGAAATTAGAAAATCCAGTATTCTCTTAATATAGTTCATGCGATTTACATCGCTCTTTTTTGTTGGTTCAATCAACGGATAAGAAACAAATGATACTATGTTACTTTTTCCGATAAGTATTTCATACAGATTCGGAATGATCTTTAGTTCTATACCATTATTTTCACAGTAAAACAAAAGGTTCAGTATTCCTGAATTATCAAGCTCTCTTGCAGTTATTATTATAAGATTTATCTGCTCTTTTTTTAGAACTGATTTCAAACAGGAAATATCACCAAGATATTTTTCATGTGATTTCTCTTTATTGCTGATAAACCCTTTTAAATCAAATTGCTCTTCCTGCTTTTGGAGTTCATTGGAAATATTCTCACTATCACTGTTATATCCAATGATCAACACATTTATTTTTTTCAGATTTTTCCTCTCCAATCGTATGATAATATAGCGAAAGAAAAAAATCAAAACTATATTGAGAAACCAGGATATCATGGTGACAGAACGTGGAAAAGCAAAACTTCTATTAATAAAAGTAACCGCAAGTACAAGCACTGTTCCAGAAGTTACTGAAATAAACGTATCATAAAAAAGTTCAAGATTCATTATCAACTGACGGCTGTACAAGCCGAAATAGTAGAAACATGAAATTCTGATTATACCAATGAAGAAAAACATATTCTGAAATGCAATAAAATTATGGCTTGGAAAACCACCAAATCGAATCAAAAAAGTGACGATGATTGCAAGATTGATAAGAATACAATCTGAAAGAATAAGAATAATCGTCCTGTTTTTGCAATAGAATCTGTTGAGATGTTCAAACCAGTTCTTTTGCTGTTGAGACACTGTTCCTCCCTTTCTCCTTTGATAAATAAAGTGCTTTATCCGCAAGTTCAAGAAGATGACTTCGCGACATTGGCGAATCTTCTGAACTTTCAAAACACGAAACTCCAAGTGAAATAGTTACTTGAAGACTGAAATCATCGACTTTAATTCTGTTTTCCTCGATTTTCTGCCTGATTCTTTCCGAAAACAAAGCAGCTCCATCAATAGAAGTCTCTGGCATTATAATCACAAACTCTTCCCCACCATATCTCGCAACTGTATCAATATTTCTGGCCGCTTCACACAACATTAGTGCTGTAGATTCCAAAACACGGTCACCAGTCTGATGGCCATGGTCATCATTAAATTTCTTAAAAAAATCAATATCGATCATGATAACAGACAAGTTCAATTTGTAACGTTTCGCTCTTTGATATTCCTTTTCAAAGATTTCCTGAAAAAATCTATGATTGTATATACCAGTCAGTCCATCTGTATTGGCTAATTTAAGATTCTTGTAAAATTCCCGGGCTTTTTCTATCGATGAGGCAAGATGATAAATGATAGTTGTCAATACCTGTCTCTTATTAGATTCATATTCAAAGCTATTAAAATTACAAATATAAAAGAATCCATTTATGATATTTCCCATACGAAACGGGACAGTCACCAATGACTGTTCTCTGAAATAAATCTCAGTTTCCGATGATTCTTCCCATTGATCTGTGTAATCAATAACCGTTGTATTTTTTTTCAATTCTGAAGTAAAATAATGCAATTCTTTTGAAGCTTTTCTAAACATTTCCTCCAGAAATATTTCTCGTTGAGCTTCAGTCAATCCTTTTGTAGACACACGTAATTTTCCGTGTGTCTTATCTTCTACAGTATAAAAGCCAATACAATTGTAAATAAAATTCTGACTGATTTTCTTAAGCACATAATCTATAATTTTGCTTTCATTATGAGTATAAGTAAGAATCTTTGATGTATCATACATCAACTCAATATATTTCTTCTCTTTCATAATGCTTTTCAGAAGTGAATCTCTATGTAGAATAACTGACATCTGTCCAGAAATTGCTTCTAAAAATTCCAGAGTAAACTCATATTCGTCAACACTACTTGCAAGTTTGACCATCAACATGAATCCAACAGGATTCCCACTATGTTTCAGCGGAACTCCATAAACATGCTTTTCAACACCTTCAGTATCAGTATAATAAAGTCCACAATCTGAATAATCATCTTCAAGAGGATTCATAAAAAGTCCCATCCACTGATCCCGCATGAGACTTCGAATTTCAGCAAAATCTTTTTCTGAGAATTTTTTTCCAAATGAAAGTTGAAATTCTTCTTTCTGGTTATTGAAAAGAAAAATTCCAATTTTTTCAATATGTAAATATTCGATCATTATATCAAATGAATGATTAAGTGATTCTTCAGCTGTTGAAGTAGAATTCAAAGCGGCAGAGATTTTATATAAAACATCAATATTCTTTTTAGACATACCTTATTCCTTGATTTTAAACACAACAAGTGTCACATCATCTGAAAATTGATCTCCCGAAAAGTCTTGTATACTCTTCATAATTAATTCCAAAATTACCTTAGCGCTTTTATGTGAATTTTCCATCACTAAATTTTCCAATCGTTCAATTCCATAAATCCTTTCTTCAATAGGCACTTCCTGATCATTTCCACCTTGTGCCAATCTTGCTTCGACAACCCCATCAGTATAAACTACAAAAACATCACCTTTTCTGATATCTTTCAGCTCTTTTCTTGGATAATCCAAATTTGGTTCAAGTCCAATTGGTGGCGACGGAAGGCCAAGATGAATCTTGGTATTATCTTCAGCCCTGCACAATATAACTGGCATGTGTCCAGCATTAGATAATTCAAGTTTCAATTCCTTCTCATCAAAAATAAGATACACCATAGTAACAAAACTGTAATCATCAAGGAATTCAGAGATCTTATTATTCAATTTGATGAAAACCTCGTTTGTCATTGCCTCTCTGTAAGAAGAATTTATAATTAAAAGTAACTCGTCGTCCGATACTTCCCCTTTTTTTTCTACTATATTCCGGTATTTTTGTTTAAGAAGTTTTGTATCCCTTACAAACTCTCCAGAGATAGTCATAAACTGAGACCATACAAGATTTGCCATCAGAGCTGCAGGAATACCTTTTCCACACACGTCTCCTACAACACAACCCAGTTTTCCAGGAGCAACTCTGAAAACATTATAAAAATCACCACCAACGTATTTATACGACTGACTTGTTCCATATATTTCAAATACATTAGAAAATGGAAATTCCTTTGGAAGAAGATTCTTCTGAATATTTTCAGCCGTATTAAATTCAAACATCATCTCTTTGTTTTTCTGGTGTTCTCGATAAAAACTTGTGTATTCAGTAATAATACCGATCAGGTCAGAAATAGTATCCAGAAATGAATTTTCTCTATCTAAAAAGGAAGGGTTTTCACCTCTGCGAACAACAATCAGTGTCCCTATGGATATATCCGATTTTTCTTCTTCAAAACTGAAATATTTGATCGGAACACAGGAAAGATAAAGAATCTCTCCATTTTCCAGACTAAAAGCTGATCCATTTCTACTTTTTGCAAGAAAAAAGCGATGCACAGAATTCAAAATTTTATCTCGAAGATATTTGATATTAAGGAGTTCACACATCATCGTGACCCTGTTTTCAATTTTAGATTCAACTTCATCTTCTGAATCCATAATATAGCATGACGCATCTACATCAAGGGCTTTTTTCAAAATCCCTTTTATTTCATTCTTGAATTTCACATCCTGTGGATCATAAGCAACTCTTAGAAGTCTTTCAAAAGCATGATCTCTTTCGTCAGACAGAAATTTTTCTTTATTAAGCTGCTGATTTTTTATTGCCAATACATTATTTATTTGACTTAATTTTTCAACATAACTGTCACTCAAAAGATTAATCCCTATGGCAATAGTTAATCTTGACTGAAGCCACATATGACTGTGCATCATCGGATTTTTTTTCATCATGAGATCACAGCAACCATAAACTTCCTTTCGAAATTTTATCGGTGCACTACTGCAGGCATAGTCATTAAATAGATCACTTTCGTTACTTTGCAAAGCTCGAAAATCACATAATTCAATTCCTTCTTTATGATCTTCATAATTGGATTTCAATCTTTCCAGAAAATATTCCTGATGCTTTTTGCTTTTTACAGAATTGTTCTTGATATGAGTTTCAAATCCATCTTTAGTCTTTACAATAAAACCACAAATGTCAAAATCAGTACTATCATCAAGAAGATCCAACAATCGTGAATATAAATCCTTCCCTTTTTTCTCATAAAATATCTGATCAAGTTGAGAATAGGTTAATATTGATTTTTCAAAACTGGATTTTTCAACTTTAAAAGTGGGTTTTTCTATTGCAATTTGATCTATAATAGCTTTTATACCACTGAGGTCATCATTTTTTTCACACTCTAGAATAAAATCTCCAATAGTATTTTTAAGATCTTTTATATCATCTTTTTTCAAGATGTCTTCAGACATCATTTCCAATTTGACTTTCAGTTCTATTGCAATATCTAAAGCACTTTTTTTATCTTTTAAAACCATCACTGCATCCTAATCTTTAATATCTTGGATATCGTTTTTGAAATCTTGTTAATTTTTCCAGTTGCTTTAACTTTTATAACAATTTTTCCTTCGCTATGCTGTATTATATCAAATTCATCTACTTTATAAAAACCCCTGCTTGATATTTTCGTATTATTGCTATTGAGCTCTTTTATAAATCTAAACATTTTTTTCCTGTCAGATGCAATTTCATCAAGTCCAAGTTTCATCTCGACCATCTTCAAAAAAAGTAAATTGATTCCACTCTCAGCCAGACATTCGGCTTGTTTTTTATAATATGTTTTCCTGGTATCTACAGAATTGGATTCAACATGAAAAGACAGAGAAAACATTATAATTGTACCAATAAGTATGACAAATAACGCTATAGGAATTGCCATACCACGTCTATTTCCCTTATTAAATATCCGCTTTAACATATTCAAATGAAAGTTCCTGCTTTTTTTTATTATTTTCGAGCCAGTAAATGGTATACCCAAATATATATAGAGCCCTTTTTGAATTATATCTAACTGGATCAGCAGAATTTTTGTCATATTTATAAAATTCCGGAAAAATCCTTGCAACAGAGATTTTCTGTTTGTAATACACTTTTTTATGTTTTATAGGATCCAGATCAAGGATTACCTCACCAGATTTCTCATAAATAGTATTTTCAAAATTGGAATTACGATTAAAACCCATGACTTTTTTTAATTTTTTCAATTTGATCTGTTCAATATTCTTTATGGAATTATTGCTTATAGACATTGCAAACGAATAGTATTCATTCCAGTTGGCTTTCCTATTATAGTGATTTATTATAGTCACAATTGGTATTATCGCAGATGTCAAAATTGCAAAAGCAACAAGAATTTCTATAAGTGTAAATGCATTTTTATTCTTTTTAATATTCAAATTCCAACCCATAATTATTTCAAATTGCACTTTGTATTTTTCTGTTTTTCCTTTTTTTCTTCATCTAATTCAAAGTTCGCTAATTCAGGATGCAGATTAAGAAATTGTTTTTGATCCAGATATAAGAATTTGCTCAATTTTCTTGTATTTATCAATAGCTTCAAATAAAAGAGTTACACTTTTTTTCAATTTTTCACTATTAAGAACATAAGCAAGTCTTATTTCATTATGCCCCATTCCCGGAGAAATGTAGAATCCCTTGGCTGGTGCTATCATTACTGTTTCTCCATCTTTTCTAAAATCCGTAAGTAACCATTTAGCAAACACTTCTGCATCACGAATAGGAAGACGGATCATACAGTAAAAAGCACCTTCAGGTTTCTGAACAACAATATCATCTCGATGACTAAGTAATTCCCAAACTGTATCGCGTCTAACCTGATATTCTTCTTTTGAATGAATCAAATATTCATCACAATTATCAAAAGCTTCAGCCATAGCAAGTTGTTCTATCATAGGAACGCATAATCTTGCCTGAGCAAAACGGATCATAAGATCCATCAAAGATTTGTTCTTAGTAATCACCGCACCAATACGGGCTCCACAGGAACTATATTTTTTTGATACTGAATCAATTACGATAAGATTATTTTTTACTTCAGGCATATTTTTATAAAAATCAAAAAGATGAGTATACTTTTTTTCATCAAAAATAAAATCCCCATATACCTCATCAGATATTACAAATAGCTTGTTTCTATATGCAATATCAACAATCATCTCCATTTCATCATGTGAATAAACCGCTCCGGTTGGATTATTGGGGTTACATATAATTATGCCTCGTGTCTTGAGGTTTATCTTTGCTTCTATCCTTTCACGTTTAGGAAGATGAAATCCTTTTTCAGCATATGTGGTCACAGGAATCAATTTCACTCCACACATTGCAGCAAAACCTACGTAATTTGTATAGACCGGTTCTGGTACGATGAATTCTTCGTCAGGCTCCGCAATAGCCAGTATAGCAAATATAATTGCTTCACTACCCCCATTTGTAACCAGGATATCACTTGAATCCACATCCATTTTTCGTCTGGAATAATAATTTTTGATAGCATTAACAAGCGGTTCTTCGCCACCAGAAGGACTGTATCTAATAATGTCCTTATCAAAGGTATTTTTTAAATAGTCCAGTACAACATCAGGTGTCTTTATATCAGGTTGTCCAATATTCAAATGATAAACGTTTACTCCTTCTGCTTTCGCAGCGTTAGCAAACGGCATCAATTTTCGAATTGGTGAATAAGGTACAGTGTTTGTTCTTGTTGATATTCTTAGCATTTTTCCTCCATTCAGGGATAGCTATTCATAATATAATTTTTTTCCTGCTTATTTTTTTTCGTATAAGCATTCAACCAGCATTTTTCACAAATCCAGCGTTTCTCAAATTTAGTCAATTTTGAATAACCCTTAAAACAAGATGCACATAAATACCACTTTTTTGGTGAATTTTCTATTTTTTTCCAATATTTTCCATCCTGATCCTGACCATAAATCTTCCTCACGGTACGGGTCTCATAAATTATCTTTTTTACCGGCCAATCCATGAGTGTATGTCGATCACCAACTTCAGGAATATCCATTTTTCTATTTACTGAATACATGTTTTCACCATCTTTGATAATCACTGTTCTCGGAGTTCGTTCACGCCAGTCAAGAATGCTATCAAGATCCTCGTATCTTGCAGGTTCATCTGCCGCTGCAGAGACTTTTCTCGGTGCTATAATCTGAGGACGGTAATGTGGTGTTGAAGGAATATTTTTTGGAACTTTATAAACGGCTGTCCCTTTTTCAATGCTGTAAGGTATGTAGTCAGAATCATCAATAATAATATGGTGTTGCTGAGCAAATACAGCAACATTTAAAATAAAAATGCTTATAAGTAATAAAGATATTTTACAGGAATACCTCATTTTACAATCATATATTCAGTTCGTTTTACTGGAACATGATCTTCAACAACTTTATACAATTTCTGACCAAATATAGGTTTAATTGAAATTTCTCTAATATTTATATCAGGATTTGGTATTGGTGAAGTATAGACTACTTTATATTGATATTTTATCTTTCTGGCAATTTCAGTATAAAGAGTCATTATTCCACCTTCATCAGGAGCATGAAAAAACTCTCCGCCTGAATAATAAGCTATTTTCCTCAAAGCTTCCTTATCACAAGTAGAACCAAGTCCAATAGTATAAACAGGAATCTCTGCTTTTCGTGATAAAGAAATAACATCGCGCAGCGAATGCTTGCTTAATCTTCGAGAACCCGCTCTGGATTCATCACGGCCATCAGTGATCAGCACAATTGCTTTTTGAACATTTGCTTCACGATCAGTTTCAACAATTGCCCTGACGATTGTATCGTAAAGCGCAGTTGGTCCTTTTCCCCGTAATTTATTAATTTCTTCTTTTGCACGCCATTTATTTGAGGAAAAACCACGAAGAAATTTATAAGTCCTGTCAAACGCCATAACCATTACCCTATCAGTTTCAGTCAACATATCAATAAAATTGTTTGCAGCAATTTTTACTCTTTTCATCTGACTTCGCATACTTCCACTTTTATCAATCAGAAGTGCTACTGAAAGGTTTACAGGAAGCTTATATATTCGATCAGGTTTTATTCTGACTTTTTCATAGATTTCAAAATCAATTGGTTCAATTTCACTGACTGGATTTCCGGTACTGTCATAAAAAGTAACATAAGTTGTTATATTCGGAAAATCCTGAGGCATGACTTTAACAATTTTTGGATAGAGTTCCGCACTATATCCACAAGCCATTCCAAGAAACAAGACTGCTATAAAAAGCACTAAAACCTTTTTCATTATTCCCACCTTTTCTCAGTATACTAAAACAGATAATATACTGCTTTAGAACTATATTATGTAAGGTATTTTACCCTATAGAAAAAAAAAATACAATCATTTCTGTTATGTTTTATTCTACTTTGCCAGAAAAACAAAAATTTACGACAAATATTTTTCTAATACGATCAGCCGCCAGATAAAATTTGACTTATCATCCGTCCGGACAGGATTGTTTATGTATGAAACAAGCGAATCCCTGTTTATAAACTCAAGAATCTTTAAGCCAGGATCAACTTTCATGACTTTTTTATAAATAGAAGACAAATATTCACTTTCAAGAAGTCTCCCAATTGGTACAGCAAAGCCCTGTTTGGGGCGATTCAGTATTTGTCCGGGGACGAGTCCGCTCAGCATTTTTTTAAGTATATATTTAAGAGAATTACCCTTTATTCGTGTCTTTTCATCAACAAAATACATAGCCTCAACAAGTCTATGATCGAGGAACGGAACTCTTCCTTCAAGGGAATTTGCCATAGTTGCTCTATCTTCCTTTACCAACAGATCACTTTCCAGATATATTGAAAAATCAAATGAAGAAGGAAAGTAATCTCCGCCAAAATTAAGATCTGTCCTGTTATAATAATCATCTTTTTTTTCAATCAATAACGAGGAATATTCATTTTTTGAAAGACCGGACATATTCTCAATATATTGCATAAGCGCTGAATTACCTGAAAATTTCAATATTCTCAAAAGATAAAGCATATAACTGTTTATTTTACTGCTTCTATCAATATCTTTACCGGACAGACTTTTTTCGATAAGGGATTTCAAATTATTGCGAATGAATCCGTTGCCAAAGGATGCCAGAATTTTCAAATATCTCGCAAGTAGATATCTCCTGTACCCAAGAAAGACTTCATCGCCACCGGTACCGGACAGTACTACTTTGACATACTTACTTGCCTCAGATGATATAGCAAAAGTTGGTATAGCAGAAGAATCGGCAAAGGGTTCATCATAATGATAAAAGAACTTTTCAAGCAGTTCATTGTAATTCATCTTGATTTCAAGCTCATGATGATCTGTTTTAAAATGATCGGCTACAATCTTTGCATACGGACTTTCATCATAAAGACCTTCACCCTTAAACGAAACCGCAAAAGTTTTAATATCTTTTATTCCAGAAATAGAGAGCATTGCTACGATCGCAGAGGAATCAATCCCTCCACTTAAAAACACTCCAAGTGGAACATCACTTAATGTCCGGATACATACAGAATCACGCAGAAGTTCAAATGCAGTCCTAACTTGATCACGCCGATTAGAAACAGGTAGTATTCCTGGGGTCAATTGATAATATCGTCCTATATTTATCTTGAAGTCATTTAATCCAATACTCAGGTAATGACTACTCCTTAATTTATATACATCTTCAATAATACTTTCAGGAGCAGGGATATGTCCAAGTGCAATATATGTCGAAACTGCCGTTTTACTAATTCTTTTTTTGAAAAAAGGAAGTACATCAAATGATTTAAGTTCAGATGCAAAGCTGAATCTTTTATTTTTTCTGTCTAAAAAATAATATAGCGGTTTTATACCAAACCTGTCTCTGAAAAGATAAAGTCTTTCAGAGTCTACACAATAAAGGGCTATTGCGAACATACCATTTAATTTTTCAGGGAATTTAGGACCAAATTCTTCAAACATATGTGCGATTATTTCTGTATCTGAATTAGTTTTGAAAATATGCCCTAGAGTAATTAGCTCCTGTTTTAAAACTTTGTAATTATACAGTTCGCCATTAAAGACAACTGCAATTGTTTTATCTTCATTATAAAAAGGTTGAGAACCACCTGAAAGATCAATAATAGATAAACGGCGCATACCCATGAAAAAATTATTTTTTTCATAAAGGCCTTCATCGTCCGGACCGCGATGATGAATTCTCTTTAGCCCACTTTTAAGAAGGTTTCGCCCATTATCAACAATATTTGCTGTATAAAACCCGAATATTCCGCACATGCCTATAAAATATTACAAATCTGCATGGTTGTCTATTAAAATTGTAGGGTACAGACATTTAGACAGTGTCACAATTAAAAAAATAAAAAAGATCTCGCGCAAAGAACGCTGTGAACGCAGAGAACATTAAATAATAAAAAATAATGTTACTTGAAGAAAAGACACAAAAACATAAAGTTAAACATTTATTTATATGTCATTCTGCGGCTTGACCGCAGAATCTATTCCAATCGTAAAATATGAAGATGGATCCTGCGGTCAAGCCACAGGATGACAGGATGGGGGTTGTGATATAGTCTGTTTGAACCAATAATTAATTTTTTGGATAGTTTTTCCTTTTCGCAATTTTCCCTAATTTATTATGTGGTAAATTTTATTTTAGTGATTTTCAAATACTATAGTAATACTGTATTTTCCAACAAGTCAATTAGCTCTTAAACTCCTAGTTAATAATTTATCCAGTTGATTCGCAAACAATTGACGATCACTTTTACTTATAGCTGCAGGCCCTCCAGTATCTATTCCACTGGATCGAAGATTATCCATAAAATCTCTAATATTGAGCCTAGCCCTGACATTATCTTCTGTATACAATTCTCCACGTGGATTTAGACCAATTCCACCCTTTTCAATCACTTCAGCCGCTAAAGGAATATCTGCTGTAATTACAAGGTCTCCAGGTTTAAGGAGTTTAACAATTTCTGCATCAGCAACATCAGACCCAAAAGGTACTAAAAGCATTTCAATGTTATTAGAATCTGGTATACGCAAAGTAGTATTTGCAACAAGTGTCATCTCCACTCCAGTACGTTCTGCTGCTCTAAATAAAATTTCTTTAATCACAACTGGACACGCATCCGCATCTACCCAAATTTTCATTTCATATACCTTTATTATTATCTTTTTTTCATATTATAGTATTGAAATAATTTTCTGTCAAAAAATGAATCACATACACCAACAAAAAAAGCAGTGTCTGACTAAATAGCCAAACACTGCATTTAAATAATCTATTAAATTTATTATTATTATGCTGTTTCTTTTCTTACTGGCGGTTTTGTAAAAGCCCATAAAATCATACCGATAACACATACACCAGCGATAAAGTAAAATGCTTTGTTCCATACTGCAGGAACATTACTTCCCTTTATAAAAATATTAGCTACCTGTGGACCAAAATATCCCGCTGCGCCCCAGCCCGTATAAATCCATGCATAGTTCAAACCAACATTTTTTATACCAAAGTAATCAGCTGTTATAGAAGGCATTGTTCCAAGAAATCCACCATATGAAAAACCCATTAGCGAAACACCTATAGCATATATCCAATAAGAGCTTGCATTAGGTAAAACCAGTAAAAGTGCAACAAGCTGAATTCCAAATGCTACAAAAATAACATTTTTTCGACCTATTTTATCTGATAATGAACCACAAGCGGGTCTTCCTAAACCATTAAAGACACCTAATATTGTAATTACTGATCCAGCAAGAACAGCTGTCAATCCAACAATATCTGTTCCAAAGTTTGAAGCTTGAGATATAACCATGAGTCCGCCACCAGTTCCAATAAGAAAAACTAACCAGATAAGATAAAACTGTACTGTACATAACATTTCTTTAGCAGAATAATCATATGTACAAACAGGCGCTTTTTTAGAAGTATCTTTTTTAAGATTTTCTGATGTTGGAGGTACATATCCTTCAGGAGGATTTTTAAGTATCGCACCACATGCCACAATAATTAACCCAAAAACCGCTCCAAAAACAGCAAATGTATTCATAACACCATATTTTGCAATAAGTATTGGTCCACCCATTCCACCAAAAATAGAACCAGCACCCATACCCATAACAACAAGCCCACTCATGAGACCACGTTTATCTGGATACCATTTTAAAGCGGTTGCAAGAGGAGTAACATAACCAGCACCCATACCAATTCCAACGATCACAGAAAAACATACGATCATTCCAGCCTGAGTGTGACCAAAAAATTTCATTAAAATAAATCCGGCACCCATCATAACGCCAGAAAAAATTGCAACAGGTTTTGGTCCCACTTTATCCTGCCATCTTCCTGCAAAAACCATGGCAATCGTAAAAATCACAATACTGAGCTGAAAAGCTAAAGTTGTCTGCGCTGGTGTATATTTGAAAAGTTTCTGCAAAGGTTTCGCGAATACAGACCATGAGTAAACGTTACCAATACATAACATCATCATGATTCCTGCAATAGGATACCTTAATCGAGGCGGCGAAACAGCCGGTCCATTTGTTGTGCTTTTATCTGTCATATAAAACTCCTTTTTTAATCCATAAATGGACTAGTTACTTCTTTTATTTTTTACAAATCTTATTATTCAAATTTTAGCCTGAGTTAAGCGATTATTTGAAAACATCTGCACTAATCTCTTTGCCACTAAGATTTTCAAATAAATTCAACGTACCCTCTGGGTATGCCTACATTTTTTTAAAAAACTTATTATCTAAAGATATCAGTACATCTGAATTCCAACTAATCGCTCAACTCAGACTTTGATAATCAGGTGACACCTGATTTGAAACAAGCCTTGTACTTTGTCAATACAAGGTATATTAAGTAGAAGAATTTTTCAATCAGTTTTTTCTTTTTTTTATCATCTCGGTTATCACCTTAACCCATTCTTTTTGTTTATGAGCATTTTGAGGCAATGGATGATAATAAGCATGAGGTACACTTTCTTTCCTTAATCCGATAAATTCTTTTTTACCTAACCTTTTTATCGTATTTTCGGCTAAATCCTGCAATTTTTCACTAACTCCCCATGCATTTATAATTGGAACATCACTTATAAATAATTTATCAAATTCATTATTTCTTTTTAAATCAAATATTGAATGAGCAATTCCCCTTTTTTCCATCTCAGAAATTTTTGAATAAAAAATACCGCTTTTAGGTTCCCTTAAATCTGAAAGATTGAAAATTCGTGCAAATTCCAGATTGCAATTCAACATTACACGCATTATTTGATATTGTGTATTATCAGGAACCGCAGGAGATTCTATGGTGTTATTCTCAATCCCATCAATCGGGCGAGAAGATCCAGGATTCATCATAATAACCATTAAATCCGGAATTTCCTTTTTTGAATCATTCTTTTTAATATGAAGAAATTTTCTGAATTTATACCCTTTTTTTTCGTAATAAAAACCTGTTATTTTAAATTCTTTTTTCATCTATTTTCCTTATCATAAATTTTATCTTTTTTTAATATCAACCTTTAACTAACTTTTTAATAGTTGAATTCATCCAGAATACAGCAATTATTCCAGTCAGAAATGATGATAACGCTATTCCAGAGAAAATACCTTTAATACCCCAATAAACTGATCCTATCCAGGCAAAGGGAATATATAAAACTAACATTTTTATAACATTCAATAGAGTTGATTGTAATGGTTTATGCATAGCATTAAACACCGAAGTCGTAAGTACACTGATTCCATGAAAGCCATAGCTTGCAGAAATGATAACTAGATAGAGATATACAACCGAAATCACTTTAGAATCATTGTTGAACAGGCTTCCAACATTTTTACCCATCATCAAAAAAACAAGAAATATTAACCCCCCCCATATTATCGAACATATCCAGGAAAAATGAACAGCCTTTTTTACCCTGTCAATTTTATTGGCCCCCATGTTCTGTCCAATAAAAGGAACTAGGACAACCCCTAATGCCAAAATTGGGGAAATTGCAAGCATTTCAATCCGGCTGCTTACCCCCAATCCAGCAACCGCTTCTACACCAAACCCGGAAATTATCCTCGTGATAACACCCAATGCCAGAGGACGAATCGCCTGGGTCGCAGCAGCAGGAATTCCTATAAAAAGAATCTTTTTCCATGATTCAAATATTTCTTTAATTTTAGGAATCTTCACGGAGAGCATATCGAATTTAAATCTTAGAAACAAAAGTGAAACAGCAAATGTAATAGCTCGAGCAATAACTGTTGCAATCGCCGCACCTCTTAACTCCAGTCTCGGGAATGGACCAATTCCAAAAATAAGAAGTGGGTCAAGTACAATATTAACAAATACTGCAATCAACATTATCATGCTTGGAATAGCAGTATTTCCAGTTGCTCTGATCGCACTGTTTCCAACCATTGGAATGATCACAAAAGGAACTCCAAAATACCATATGACCATATATTCTCGTATTAAGCGAAGTATTTCGCCCTTTGCTCCAAGGGATTTAAAAAGAGGATCAATTGTTAATAATCCAATTCCTGAAATAATTACTACAATCGTTAAGGACAGAAAAAGACTATCTGTTGTTAATCTTTTGGTCTGCAAATGTTCTTTTTTACCAATTGCTCTGGATACTACTGCTGTCGCTCCAATCCCTAAACCAAGAGAAATCGTTGTTACAAACATTATTACTGGAAAAGTAAAACTCATCGCAGTTAGAGGAATTATCCCGAGACGACCAATAAATATAGTGTCAACAATATTGAAAACCACCATACTCAGTATTCCTACCATCATAGTAAGAGTTAAGATTATGATTTTTTTTCTTATAGAGCCTTCAGTTAATTTTGTTACATTTTTCATATGTCTAAAATACAGTATTTTCCAAGTGTT
>DAOVTB010000133.1 GCA_030633305.1 Candidatus Muiribacteriota bacterium | reverse complement strand
GTTTGTTTTTGATGGGAAACAAACAGATTTATCTTCAAGCAACTGTGCATAGGCAGTTTTCAAATCATCAAGAAGTATTCTCCAGCTTACTCCGTCGATTACCAGATGATGTGCAGCCAGAAAAAGTCTGTCATTACCATCGTTATGTCCAGAGAAGATTGCGGCTTTAAAGACAGGCCCTTCCTGTATATTGATTGCTTTATGAAGCAGATCACAGTTTTTTTCAATTTCTTCTAATTGCTTATTATCTTGAATTTCGGTAAGATCAAATTCTTGAATTTCAATGTTGGTAGATTTTTCAGAGTTTTCATAATATTGTTCCCATTGGTCATCAATCTTTCTGTATCTCAGCCTGAGGGAATCATGGTGAAGAGCAACTTGATTCAAAGTTTCTTTCAATGTTGAAGAATTCAGCTTCGTTTTACTTTTCAAAAGGATCGCCTGGTTAAAATGATTTATCTTATCCAGGTTCTGTTCAAAGAACCAATGTTGTATTGGAAGTAATGGTGCGATTCCTTCGCAGTTTTTCTGATCGATGACAGCAGTTTGTTCCTTTTTTTCAATAACCTTGGCAAGATCCGCAATAGTAGGATAGGCAAATAATTGTTTAGGAGTAATGGCAAATCCCAATTCACGTGATCTGGAGACTACTTGAATACTCATAATGGAATCCCCGCCTAATCCGAAAAAGTTATCACGTATGCCAACGCAATCCAGCTGAAGGACAGATGTCCATACATGCGCAAGCATTTTCTCGATTTCCGTTCTAGGTGCTTCGTAATTTGATTTTGAAGTCACTTCCCGAAAATCAGGTGAAGGAAGATTTTTACGATCAGATTTCCCGCTAGAAGTAACGGGAATTTTATCAAGTTTGATAAAAATAGAAGGAACCATATAATCAGGTAGTGTTTGCCCAATGTGATGCCTCAAATTATCAGAAGTGATATCACTGTTCTCAGAATCAGGTACATAATATGCAACCAGGCTGTTGCGTTCTCCTTTTTTATGAGAGATAACAACACTTTGGCTGATATCAGGATGTGAAGATATTATTGCTTCGATTTCACCGAGTTCAATCCGAAAGCCACGAATTTTTACCTGAAAATCAGTACGCCCAATATAATCAATGTTTCCATCCCTAAGATATCTTACAAGGTCACCACTTTTGTATAATCTGGAATATTTACTTACCTCAAAAGGATTTTTGATGAATCTCTCACGAGTAAGTTCTTCTCTATTCAGATATCCTCTTGCCAGTCCTTCGCCAGTAATATAAAGTTCGCCTGGAATTCCTTGTGGCAGAAGTTGCAGGTTTTTATCAAGAATGTAAAATTCGGTATTCCATACTGGTTTTCCAATTGAAACTCCTGGAAGATTATCTCCAGAATTTTTTTCATATTGATAATGACTTACATCAATGGCTGCTTCTGTAGGTCCATAAAGATTGTGCAGTTGAAGGGATAAATTTTGCAAAACAGTATTTCCAAGATCACGAGTAAGTGCTTCACCACTGCAAAGTATTCTCTTTAGACTTGAAATCCTGGAAATATTCTTACTATCTGATAGGACCACGTCCATAAATGCTTTCAACATAGATGGTACGAAGTGGATTGTTGTAATTTCTTTTTCTTCAATAAGACTAATAAGATATTCTGGATCTTTATGTCCGAATGGTTTCGCAAATACCAACTGGCTTCCTGTTATAAGAGGCCAGGTGAATTCCCATACAGAAACGTCAAAACTATACGGAGTTTTCTGTAATACCCTGTCTGTTTCATCAAGTCCAAATGTATTCTGAGTCCAAAGTATTCTATTGATAAGGCTGTGGTGTTCGATCATTACACCTTTTGGCTTTCCAGTAGAACCCGAAGTATAAATAAGATATGCAAGGTCTTCAGGACCGCTCTGGGGTTTAAGGTCATCAACAGGAAGCTCATTCAAATCACCTTGGATATTATCCAGACAGATGACCTCTTTACCCAGATCATTAAGATAGGGATGATTTTTAAGAACATTTTTCTGAGTTAAAATGATTTTTGCATCGGTATCATCCATAATGAATTTTATTCTTTCTTCTGGATAATCTGGATCCACAGGCACCCATGCTCCTCCGGATTTAAGTATTCCATAGATACCAAGTGGCATTTCCAGACTTCGTTCCATACACAAGGCAATAAGAGTATCTTTTTCAAGAGTGGAATGAAATTTTTCCTGATATATATTTTTAAGAAAATGAGCCAGTTGATTTGCTTTCTGGTTGAATTCATTATATGTAAGAATATGGTTTTCATATGAGACTGCTATTTTATCAGGGCTTTTTTTCACCTGTTCCTCAAAATAACTGTGGAATGTCCTGTTTGTATCAATTTTTGTATCAGTATTATTCAATTCTCGTAACAGGTGATTTTTTTCTGTTTCGACAAGCATTTTAAGATTTTTTACTGAAGTATTCGTATTACCAACAACGCTTTTAACGATCTCTTTGAAGTGAATAGCCATTGATTCTATTGTGTTTTGATAAAAAAGATCTGAATTGTATTCAAAAGTGGCTTTTAATCCATCAACTGTTTCAATGATATTAAGAGTGATATCAAATTTAACCGTTTCGGTATGAATATCGATATTTGTTGAATCTATATTATCCAGTAAAACCTGTGGTTGCTGTGAACTATCCTGAAGCGTAAGCATTATCTGGAAGATAGGTGAACGACTGATATCTCTTTCGATATTTAGTTCATCAACAAGTTTTTCAAAAGGAACATCCTGATTTGAATAAGCTTCCATACATGTGGTTTTAGCCGTTTTCAATAATTCATTAAAACTGTCATTTCCTGAAATTGATGTACGAAATACAAGTGTATTTACAAAAAAACCAATTATATTCTGAGTATCACGATTTGTTCTGTTTGCAATAGGCGATCCGATCACAATATCTTCCTGACCGCTGTATCTGAATAACAGAGTATTGAATGCAGCAAGCATGAACATATACAATGTAATCTGGTTATCCTGACATACTTTTTTTACTGAATCTTCGATGTTCTTATCAATATGTATCGTAAATGATTTCCCCATATTCCCAAGCACTGGAGGTCTGACCTTATCTAGTGGAAGATCAAGATTTGTATAACCAGTTAACTTATTTTTCCAGTATTCCAATTGACCGGAAAGTTCTGGACCTTTCATCCATTGCCTTTGCCAGAGAGAATAATCAGGGTATTGAAGTTTCTGGGTTGAAAGAACGGGTTCTGTATTATTAACAATTGAATTATATAATGTATCCAGTTCTTTGAGCATGATACCGATTGACCAGCCATCGCTGATTATATGATGCTGAGTTATCATGAATACATGTTTATTATCTGAAAGTTTAAAAAGGCGTGTTCTCAGTAAAGGTCCAGAAGTAAGATCAAAGGGTTTTCCAGCTTCTTCATTGATTTTTTCTGATAGCAGATTTTCATCTAACTCTTCAATTTCAATTTTAATCTGAGTTTCAGAAAGAACTATTTGACATGGTTCTCCGCCATTGTTCTTAAAAATTGTCCTCAAGCTTTCATGCCTTTTTAAAAGATCGTTCATAGCTTTTTCAAGCGCTTGATGATTTAAAGTTCCCTTGAGTCTAAAAGCCATGGGGATGTTGTAATTAGCAGTTGGTTGATCTTCGTATTGATCCAGAAACCATAAACGCTGTTGTGAGAATGAAAGTGGCATATTCCTGTTTTCAAGAAAGATAAGTAGTTCGTCTTTTCTGCGACGCAACTCACCTGCAATCTCCTGAGTCATGGGATTACCTTTAATACTCATACATTTTAACTTCATGTCTGAAGCTCTGAGTATGAATCCATCTTCAAGTAGTACGTCTACAAATTCAGTGATAGTTAGATTTTTTGTTAAAAGCATAAATAACCTCTATATTTTAATATTTTAGAATTCAAAAACTTCGATTTCTGGTTCAGCATTATCATTATTATCTGTTTCTTCAAGTAGTAAACTAAGTTCAGCAATTGTAGGTTTTTCAAATAATGTATTTAATGTAATGACCATATCCATTTTTTGTGAAAATTTTGCAGTTACCTGTGTTGCAGTAAGTGAATTTCCCCCGAGTTGAAAGAAATTATCATTTATACCGATTTTTTCAATATCCAGGACTTCTTTCCATATTTCTGCAAGTTGTTTTTGCAATTGGGTTTCAGGTGGAACAAATTCAATATTGCCTCTTAATTCTGATTCAGACGGTTCTGGCAGAGATTTTCTATCAATTTTTCCATTTCTATTAAGCGGCATTTTATCAAGTTGGATAAATACTGTTGGTATCATATAATCAGGAAGTTGCTCAGAAAGTATATCTTTTAATGAATTTAAATCGATCTCCATAACTGGATTGCAGGAGTCATCAACTGTGAAATATGCAATAAGCTGTTTTCGAGATGCTTCTCCATGAGCGATGACTAAAGTTTGATGTATCATCTTTTGTTTTTCAAGAAGAGTTTCTATTTCCCCAAGTTCAACGCGGAAACCCCTTATTTTCACTTGGAAATCAGTACGACCTATAAAATTGATGTCTCCATCAGGTAACCTGTTTACCAGATCACCTGTTTTGTAAAGAGTAGTGTATTTATTTTTATTATCTTCAGTAGATAAGAATGGATTTTCAATAAAATGGTCTCTGGTAAGGTCATCTCTGTTAAGATATCCTTTTGCAATTCCGACACCTGAAATATATAATTCTCCTGGAAGTCCTATGGGAAGTGGATTCAAATTTTTATCAAGAACATAGAGTTTAGTATTCTGAATAGGCTTTCCGATCTGGGTTGCAAGTTTTGAAGGATCATAAACGCAAAGACTTGCACATACAGTGCTTTCAGTAGGTCCATAAGCATTGATAAACCTGCGTCCCTGACACCAGAAATCCATTAGTTCCTTTCCGCAAGATTCACCTGCAACAACAAGAGTTTTCAAATCTGGAAGAGGAAGTTTAGGGAAATGTGTAAGCAGTGCAGGAGGCAGTGTTGCAATTGAGATAGCATTTTCTTTTATAAAATCAAATACTGCTTCTGAGGAAGTTCTTTTCTCTTCCTCTATGATATGGAGTGATGCGCCACAAAGGAGTGTTGAAAAAATACTCCAGAGCGATGCATCAAAATTGATTGATGCATATTGAATAACCCTGCTGTTTTGATCTATTTCAAGGGATTTTATGACTGCCTGGCTCAGATTTGCTGCTCCGATATGCTTTAACATGACACCTTTTGGTAATCCTGTTGAACCTGAAGTATAAATAATATATGCCAGATCGTTCTGGTTATTTGTGGTTTCAGGAGGTTGTAGTTCCTGACTGTTTATCTCGCTTTCTTCTTTATCAAGATTTATGATTGAAACATCTTTGCCTGTTAAAACAGGTTTGTTGTCGAGTATGTTGCTTTCGCTCATAACAAAAAGGGCATCTGTATCTTCAAGGATGTATTTTAGGCGTTCTTCAGGATAATGTGGATCAAGCGGAACGTATACTCCGCCGGCCTTCAATATAGCTAGCATTCCCGTGATCATATGAATCCCACGATTTACACATAGTCCAATAAAACGACCTTTCAGATCGTTGTAACCACATTCTTCACTAGCTTTTTTTCTAATATGATTTGCCAATCTGTTTGCTTTTTGATTCAATTCTGCATAGGTGATTGCGGTGTCCTTGAAAGTCACTGCGATGTTTTCAGGTGTAAGTAATACCTGTTCTTCAAACCTCTTGTATATCGTTTTATCATCTGGAAAAGATTTATCACTCCTGTTCCAGGAATTAAGGACGTAATTCTGTTCCTCAGGTGTCATCATTGAGAGGTCGTCAATTTTTGCTTCAGGAGTTTGTACGATACTTTCAAGTAAAGTCAGGTAATGCGAACTCAAGCGTTCAATAGTTTCTTTTTTGAACAGTCTGGTATCATATTCAAATTCGCCGATGATTTCATCGATTCCTTCCTGAAGATCAAGTGTCAGATCAAATTTTGAGATGGTTGTTTCAAAATGGATTAGCTTGGATGAAACACCAGGAAAATCAATATTTATACGATCATTTTTGTTCTGCAGGATAAACATGACTTGAAAAACAGGGGATCTTCCGGTACTTCGATCGATATTCAATCCATCAACAACCTGTTCAAAATCAATATCCTGATGTTCAAAATCAAGTATACAATTCTTATTTATTGTTTCCAATAAATCCATAAAATTTAGGTTTCCGGAAAGGTTGTTTCTCAATGCAAGGGTGTTTACAAAGAATCCAATAATGTCTTCGGTTTCTTTAAGATTACGGTTTGCTACGGGCGTTCCGCAGATTATATCATCCTGTCCAGAATATCTTTTCAGGAGTATGTTGAATGCTGAGAAAAGGAGAGTAAACAGGGTAGTATTATTTCGGGAAGCGATTGTTGTAATTTTCTTTAAAAGTACTTTATCCAGTTTAAATCTGAAATGAGCACCTGAATTTGGCTGGTTCGACTGACGACGGAAATCCGTTGGCAGTTCAAGGTCTTCAAATCCATCAAGCCTTTCTAACCAGTAAGAGGTGTCTTTTTCGTTTAACTGTTTATCTTTCCAACTTGAATAATCCGCATATTGTATTGAAAGCTGTTTTAAATCCAGCGTGTTTCCAGAGGCATAATGTTTGTACAGAGTATTCAATTCTTTAATCATTATTCCAATTGACCAGCCATCGCTGATTATGTGGTGCATTGTTATTACAAGTATCTTTTGATTTTCCCCGATATCAAGTAATTTAATCCTCTGCAAAGGTCCTGTTTCAAGATCAAATCTGGTGCAAGCTTCAGTTTTCAAAATATCCTGTAATGCATCTGGGTGAGCTTTTTCAGTACTGATTTTTAAGTTCAAACTGCTTTTGATCTCCTGATAAGGGATACCATCACGGCTTTTAAAGATTGTCCTCAGACTTTCATGTCTTTGGATAAGGGTGTTTACTGCTGATTCAAGATTATTTATTTCAGGATCTCTATCCAACTGATATGTTATTGGAATATTATAAATTGATTTTTCACCAGTGTGAATTTGTTCGAGAAACCATAGTCTTTTCTGAGCAGATGATAATGGTAAATGCTGTGTTCTTTGGATTACCGGGATTACTTCAATGACTTCTTTTTCAAGACCTTCAATTTTTAGAGAGATTTGAAATATTGTTGGATTTTCAAAAATAAGTCGAACAGGCATATTCACATTAAAATGCCGATTTATTCTGGATGAAACCATTGTTGCCGTCAGAGAATTCCCACCAACGCGAAAAAAGTTATCGTCAATCCCCGGAGTTTCAAGTTTAAGCACTTCCGTCCAGATTTCAGCCAGTCCGGTCTGAATTTTATTTTCTGGAGGACGGAATTTAACTTCACCTCTAATAATTTCCTTATCAGGTTGCGGTAAAGCTTTTCTGTCGATCTTTCCATTTCTGTTTATTGGCATCTGGTCTAAATGAATGATAATACCAGGCACCATGTAATCAGGAATTTGTGAACTCAAGTAATTCCTGATTGCCTCTGGATCATATTTTTCTCCATCTGATTCTTTCAATGTGTAATAAGCGATCAATTGTTTTTCTGCTCCAGTTCCATGCGCTAGAACTATACTTTGATGAATATTTTTCATGCTGCAAATTCCAGATTCGATTTCCCCTAATTCTACACGAAATCCTCTGATCTTTATCTGGAAATCTGTTCTTCCGATATAATCAATATCACCATTCTCCAACCTTTTTACGAGATCACCGGTTTTGTACAATATGGAGTAAAACTCTGCATCATTATCATCTGGATTTATGAATGGATTTTCAATGAAGCTCTTAGCCGTAAGTTCTGGACGATTTAAATATCCCTGTGCTATTCCAATACCTGCAACGTAAAGTTCACCTGGTATTCCTACCGGAAGGAGCTGCTTGTTTGTATCAAGTACATATAACCGCGTATTTGACAGTGGTTTTCCAATCTGGGTAACAGATTTGTTTTCATCATAGACGCATAAACTTGCACAGACTGTCGTTTCAGTTGGTCCATATGCGTTGATCATCATTCGTTCTTTAGACCAGAAATCCATAGTTTCTTTGTCGCTGGTTTCACCTGCAACTACGATTGTTTTTAGAGAAGGGAGCTGAGTTTTAGGGAAATGCTTTAATAATGCTGGTGGAAGAGTTGCCACAGATATTTTGTTTTTTTCCATGAATTCATGGACTTCATCTGGAGATGTTCTTTTTTCTTCCTCAATAATTTGTAAAGTTCCACCTGAGACAAGGGTAGAGAAAATACTCCATAAGGATGCATCAAAATTGATGGAAGCATATTGTATAACTATACTGGATTCATCAATTTTCAGCTCTTCTTTACAACTCATGCTAAGGTTGACAGCCCCTTTATTTTGAAGCATCACACCTTTTGGCTTTCCTGTTGAACCGGAGGTATATATGATGTATGCCAAATCATTTGGTCCATTCGAAGTATCAGGTGCTTTATCTGACATTGAATCGATATGGTCTGATTCTGAATCAACAGAGAATATATTTGCTTTTGAATTTAATAGAACATTTTTTGAATCGATAATCCTGTTTTCGGTAACAATCATTTTTGTGTCGGTGTCATCAAGAATGAATTTTATCCGTTCGTCAGGATAATGCGGATCGATTGGGACATAGACTCCGCCTGATTTTAAAATTCCAAGTAGTCCTATTAACATTTGTAAACCGCGTTCTAAACAAAGACCAATAAAATGTCCGCGTAAATCGTTGATTCCATGCATTTCTTCAGCTTTTGCCTTGAGGTAATTCCCCAGTTGATTCGATCGTTTATCTAATTCGCAGTAAGTGATTTTTTTATCCATGAAAACTGCGGCGATATGATCCGGTGTTGACAGTACTTGATCCTGAAATGCCGAGTAAATTGTTTTTCCTTCTGAAATATGTTTAGCTAGTTTGTTCCAATTCAATAAAAGATTTTCTTTTTCCAGTTTACTGAGAAAACTGACCATAGAAGTATTCTGAGAAGGGTCGTTGGAAAGATTTTCCAGTAAGAGATTATAATGTCCAGCCATATTATATATCGTTTTTTCTGAAAAAAGCTCTGTATTATAAACTATATTGCAGGAGAGTCCTGTTTTCATCTGCTCGATATTGAAAACAAGATCAAATCTTGAAATGCCAGTATCAAAATTTACTGTGCTACATTCCATTCCTGGAAATTTTATTTCCGGAAGTTTGTTCTGCATCACAAACATTACCTGAAAGATTGGGGAGCGACCTGTTTCCCGTTCTATTTTCAATAGATCTACAAGTCGTTCAAATGGTAATTCCTGGTGTTCATATGCATTGAGACAGGATTTTTTTACTTTTTGGAGCAGTTCGATAAACGAAGGATGTCCAGAAAGATTAGTATTTACAACTACGGTGTTCACGAAGAAACCAATCAGGTTTTCAGAAGATTTGAAGTTGCGGTTTGCAACTGGGGTACCGATGACGATATCTTCCTGATTGCTGTATCTCTTGAGGAGAAGTTTGAACGCAGACATTAGAACCATAAACATTGTAACTTTCTGATCGGTAGCAATTTTTTCAAGTTTGGAAATCAGATTTGGTTTGAAATTAAAGTCAATTTTTTTTCCCTTATGCTTCTGGACGGCAGGTCTGACTTTAGTAGGGAGGTCAAGTTCCTTGAAATCGGCAAGTGTTTTTGTCCAGTAATCACAAAGTTCTTCATAGTCATGCCCATGCATGGATTCCTTCTGATATAAAGCATAGTCAACATATTGAAACTCCAGTTCGGGTAAAATAGCATTGCTGTTATTGAGGAAATTTGAATATAAATGGCTAAGTTCATTTACTATAATTCCCATTGACCATCCGTCACTTATTATATGTGGCAGATTTATAAGGAGTACCTGCTGTCGTGGTCCTGTTTTATACAGTATTGCTCTGAAAAGTGGCCCGCAAGTCAGATCAAAAGGCAAGAGTGTGAAATCAGCTAGATTTTTCTCAAGGTCTTCTGGAGTACTGTCAATAACCTTCAAAGTGATCTTGTACGGTGGGATTATTGATATATATGGTTTTCCATTATCACTACGGAATATCATTCTTAGTGATTCGTGTCGTTTGATCAAAATCTCAATCGCATTTTCAAGATAACTTAAGACCAATTCCCCTTCAATTCTTATTGCTATTTCTTCGTTGTAAAGACTTGTGGCGCTGTCCTCGAATTGATCGAGAAACCAGAGACTTTCCTGGAAAGATGAAAGTGACATCGGTCTTGTCCTATCGGCTATGACAAGTTTTTGCGAAGGTTTATCTACTTTGGATTTACTTTTGTTTTTTTCAATAACATCAGCGAGGTTATTCAGCACAGGATTATTGAAAACATCAATAATAGTTAAATCAATATTAAATTCATCATGTACAAAAGTTATCAGTTCAACGGCCTGGAGTGAAGATCCTCCTAATTCAAAAAAATCATCAGTCCGTCCTATAGGAGACACATTAATGACTTTTTCAAAGCCGTTAATCAGAAGTTTTTCAGTATTGGTGCATGGAGAAATATATTCTGGCAAATTGTCAGACCTGTTTTTTCTACCTGAGGATGTAATTCTCTGAGATATTTTTTCAAGAGTTCCAAGATTTTCTGCAATATCTGAAAGGCCTTTTAATTCAACAGGATTTCTGGCAATAATGCTTCCAGCTTTCTTTTTCTTTGTAGATAATTCCAGATTTTTTTCTTTTACAGGTTCATATTTAAGGAATTTGGCATCTTTGGAACTTAAAATATAAGAAAATCCATTTTCACCGTATTGTTCTTTTTTTGTATTTGAAATACTTTCAAGAAAATTCAAAAGTGGCTGATTCTTTATGGAAGGCGTATAATTTATCTTGATGATTTCTATATTATTTTCAATGGCTATTGAACCGATCTCATTGATCATTTTATGCTCGATCCCTCTGCCTAATGATCTGCAGCTGAGGATCAAGCCTTCTAACCAAAGTATGCTGTTTTCTAATCTATAGACTACAAGTCCTACATCTCCATAATCGCCAAATCTGTCACTGACGGCTACAATGCGGAGACCAGTTTTCGAGTTTTTTATCAATTCCATGATATCGTTTTCTGTTCTTCTGATCGTTGTAGAATTAAATTGGTTTACTCTTTGTGTTAACTGCGATGCTCTTGGTATCTGGCTCTGTTCTGGAGACCTTATTTCAATTTTAAGCTGTAGTCCGGTTATGAAATCATTCAGGGAAAGCATATTTTTCTGATAGCTTTTTCGGGCAAAATTTTCTTGATATTGTTTGGTGCGTTTTCGGTCGGCGTCTGTAACTTTGATGTGATCAAATGCCCAGGAATTTGAGATAAAAGATTTTATTTCAGAAGTATTTGCCGGGCATTGTAAAGTCATCACTGAAGGGCATCGAGCTCTGATTTCAGCACATTCAACGGGATTATCATCAATTACGATGAAACTATCAAGACCAAGGTTCAGCTCTTCAGCCAGTTCGATGATATTATCAGATTTACGATTCCAGTTTATTCTGTTCACTGTAAAATGCTTTTTTTTCAGGATCATGTTCATATTTTCATCGAACACTTTATAGACATCGCTTTCAATATTTTTACTTAAAAGACAAAGCAGCATTCCTTTTTCTGCCTGATCGATCATGAATCTTTGAAGAAATGCTCTCCCTTCATCGATGATCACACCAGTTGCCCCGCTTTCTCCGACGACTCCGGACCATATGGTGTTATCACAATCAAGCAGAATAACTTTATAAGGTGCACGGATTATTGAATAAATTTTTCGTGATACATGACTTCCCAGTGCTGTATAAAAATCCTGTGTGTATGGTACATGACCATGTTGACTTCCATATTCATTGTAATAATCATCCAGTTCGTAATATTGTCTTAATTCATTCCAGTTAATGACAACCTGTGTTCCATCTAGACTATTGACAGTGGTTGTGATCTGTTCTTCCATTTCTCCGATAAATTCATTCCATAATGCATCATTCAACAGTTTTGGAGAAGACGGGCATAAAGCTATAATCAGTGGACTTTTATTTCTATTATTGAATTCAATTAACGCTTTTTTCAATTCTTCAATGTTTCTTTTTAAACTTAATTTCTTTTCTTCAATAGGAATATTTTCCTGATAATGTATCCAATCCTCTAAACATAACAATATTATATTGGTTCCATTAGTATTTCTACCCAGAAGGCTTTCTGGATTCAATAATTCCTGAAAGACTTGATTGTATGGTGAAAAATTGATTGAACATGGAAATCCACAGTGTTTTAACAGATATTCGATTGAAGACCTGATATTTTCAGCAGTGAAAGATGCACTTATGACTATTTCTATAACTGGTGGTTTTAAATTATTAACGATTATAGTAACCCCCTTCCCGTATACAAACTCAGTTTTATAACAGGATAAAGCATATTTAAATTATATTAGGGATTATATCAGAATAATAGATTATTTCATAAATGAAAGTACAATAATAATTAAACTATTAAAGTAGTCAGGTGATTTTAAATTATTTGATCCCCAAATCTGTCTCTATAACCTTTTTGAGTTCTGGAAGTTTTTGATAAACGGTTTCTCCGGGACATGTTTTGGGACTGAAATCTCTGTGACCAAATAACATACTTGTTGATACTTTATACTTTGAAGCTAGATAAGGTAATAATTTCTTCAAAGATTCATAGGTTTTTTCTGGAAGTGGATCTTTTTCCGGATCGAAGTTTCCAATACAGCAGATACCAATTTTATCACTGTTTGGAATGCAATGAGCACCTATCGCATTTTCAGGTCTTCCCCTGTAGATTAAACCGTCAGGGCCAATTAAAAAGTGATATCCAATATCGGCCCAACCTGTATTTACATCATTCATATGGTAGTTTTGAATTCCTCTAATTGTTGATGCTCCATTATACTGTGCTACGGTAGGAATCCAGGAATGGTGTAAAATAATTGCCGCTGGAGC
>DAOVTB010000285.1 GCA_030633305.1 Candidatus Muiribacteriota bacterium | reverse complement strand
GATCAACTGCAGATGTTTCTGAAATCATAACTGTAAAAAAAGCTGTGAATCTTCCTGTTATGATCGGTTCCGGTGTAACCATTGATAATGTCGAATGTTACCTTGAAGTAGCTGATGCTCTTATCGTTGGATCTTATTTCAAAGTAGATGGTATATGGCAGAATATAATTGATCCAGAAAGAGTAAAAAAATTCATGGATAAAGTTGAAAAATTGCGCTAAAAATAAATAAAATTTATGTTTTTTTATTTTTTATCACTAGCATGCAATCCAAAATAAGCACTTTTCAGCTTTTCTTTATCATTCTCAGAAAGTGCTTCATATTTCTTAATCAATTTCGCCTTATTTGATGAATTTTCATTTATTTCATCATTTTCACTCATGGAAACAACATTATTTTTCTCAATCGCAACATCATTACCAGCATCTGAATATATAAAATCAAATACTAACAAAATAAATATAATCAGAAAAATCCAGCCAATGTATAAAATAAGATATGGCCATCTGCTTTTTGTTGATCCAAATTTATATTTACAGTCATTACAGGTATAACTTAATGAGATGCCAGGAAGGAAACTGAAAATCCTGTATATCAATTTATCATTGACCACAACATTTTTACTTTTACAACGGAAACAACTTTTCCGTGAAAACATATTTTTTCCTTGTAATATTAAGATTACTTATATTAATTATTTACAAAATATCATTGTTTTGACAACTTTAATCATACATTGACACGAATATTAAAAATGTGTAGACTATTATCATGTTCAGTGAAAAGCTTTTGACAATATCACAAGTTGCAGAAATACTTCAGATGAATCAAGCTGTAATTCGAAAATGGATCCGTGAAAAAAAAATACATGGAATGAAAATAGGTAACAAATGGCGAATTCGTGAAAGTGACCTGGCTAGTTTTCTGGTACGAGTTGATAAAAATGCTGATTCCAAAAAAGTTAAGAAAAATCCATATGCTGGCTGTTATTCATATCCAAGATGGATTGAATTCAGTGGTTTACCAAAACATCTTAATGATACCTGTGGAAAGCAATCCTGGTCAGTATTCAGGAAACTTATTGAACTGGACTGTTTTTATAATAGTCAAGCGGGACAGGAATACAACATTAGTAAGAAAGTTCTTACTGCAGTTACAGGATTAACTGGCGGTGTGCTTGAGGGATGTTTAAAAAAAATGGCTGCAGAAAAATATATCTGTTATTCAGAACAAAACAAAACAACCTATTTTATAAGCATCATTATACCACTTCATACACCCATCCACCTTGAAGATATTGACATTACATTTGGTGGGCTCAAGAATTTCCCCAAAGATCAGGACCCTGGATGTCGGAAAAGATATTGTCAACCAACAAATGCCCAAAAATGATATCTTCGATTTCTAAAAAGTCATTTTTCTATTTTCTTATTGGTTTTTTCTCTCAGTTTTTTCAGATTCTTATTTTCCGAGAGGTCATGCTAATAACTTCAGGCAATGAATTTTCTATCGGCCTGGTTTTTTTCATCTGGTTTATCGCCGGAAGTCTTGGTAGTTTTATAGGTAAAAAGATATCTCCTAAAAAATTATTTCTGTTTTTTACACTTTATCCAATCGTTTTTCTTATTTCAATAACACTGCTTAAGTTAAATCGTATTATTATCAATCCCGGTCAGGGACAGCTCATAAATCTCTGGTCAATGTTATGGTTTTCATGTGTTACTCTTGGCATGGTTGCATTTTTTGGGGACATGTGCCTGGTACTTGGATATAGATACTTCAAAAG
Organism: Candidatus Muiribacteriota bacterium; assembly: GCA_030633305.1. GTDB lineage: Bacteria > Muiribacteriota > DAOVTB01 > DAOVTB01 > DAOVTB01 > DAOVTB01. The sequence continues at coordinate 2,763 of DAOVTB010000285.1, read as the reverse complement.
TAGTAATTTTATCAAAGTATATTATTTTGACTCCCTCGGACATATGTGTTCAGGAATCATTTTCACCTATATTCTTATCTCATTTTTTTCTTCAGAAATCATATATTCAATCATTCTGGCATTATTCTCAATTTCTCATATTTTATTGAGTATATTTGAAAAGAAAAAAAGATATCTTCTGTTTTCTATCATTATATTCATTTTTGCTATATTCGCTTCAAATGCCATTGATCGGTTAACAGAAAAAAACTGGAAACTCTTCAACAAATCCTTCACTCTCAAAGATCATACCGACACTCATTATAATAACCTTGCTCTCCTGAGTTATGGCGGAATCAATAATTTATATGTAAATGGCAATCTATCTTTAACATTTCCCGAAGATATTACTATTCAATCAGAAATCTGGACTGCGATCTGCCAGATTCCTTCTTCAAAAGAAACTAATATCGCACTGATTGGTGGCGGCGGAACAGACCTTGTTTATTATTTTTCTAAATCAATTCCTGGCATCAGAATTACTGATATAGAAATAGATAAAAAAGAGATTGAATTTATTCATAAGCACTACAACAGGCATTCTGAACTTTCAAATCAGAAAAATATTGAGTTCATTTACAAAGACGGACGAAGTTTCCTACAGAATACAAAACAAAAATTCGATATTATTTCATTGCATACTGGCGATCCTAACACGTTGCTTGTAAACAGATACTATACTCTGGAATTTTTTAAAACAATCAAAAACACATTGAATAATGATGGGATATTTACTTTTTCTCTGTCTTCATCTGAAAATTATCAGGGTACTTTTATGAATAAACTGAATAAAAGTATTTATAAGTCATTGAAGCAGTCGTTTCAGAATATCATTGTAAGTCCAGGAGATACAAACACGTTCTACGCTTCAAATTCATCCTATCTTACAGAAGAAGCGAAGACTCTTTCAGACAGATACAGATCAATGAATCTTCCTCCAAATCCTAAGTTTTCACATTATCAATTCCAGATGACTTTTCCAAAATGGAAAAAAGGAAAAGTAATAAAAAAGCTCCAGAAAGATCTGGACAAAACTTCTGAAAACAGCGATTACAAGCCTACCAGCATTGCCTATTCGCTTCTTAACTGGTTCGATATGCTAAATCCGGATTTCAGAAAATTTGTTTCAAAAATCGATTCTTTTTATTACATGTTTTTCTATTTCATATTACCAGTTATCGTAATTCTTTCATTAAATAATGGTACTTTAAAAATATTCAACAAAATAGATACATTCTGCCAAATATTCTTTATCAGCTTTTCTGGAATTGTTTTTGATCTTCTTGCAATTTTTATTTATCAGTTAAATTTTGGAACTCTATATTCAGATGTCGGGATCCTTACTGCTGCTTTTATGCTCGGGTTAATCATATCTATCAAGGTTTTCACTAAATCAGGAAATATCACTATTGTTTATGGATTATCTACCCTAACCTGCGGACTCTTGATACTATGTAATCTTTATCCTGTTTTTGGATCTTTCAAGATCATTCTTCTCATAATTATCGCACTTTCTGGAGTTATAATTGGAAGCGGATTTTCTGTAATTATCAGAAAATCACCTGAAAACTATCTGTCAATATATGTTGGAGATCTTTTAGGGTCGGCCATATGCTCTCTGGGTGTTCTTTCATTTCTGCTACCCTCTCTTGGATTCATGAAACTGATACTTGTTTTAACGTTATATTTCATTATTGCCTTTATCTATTCTTTGTTTCATAAAAATTAAATACTTATGTTAAAATAGAAAAATAAAGTTATACAGGAGTTTCAATATGAAAAGAATTATTAAATTAACTGCGATTATAATAATATTATTTGTAGCGAGTACTGTTTGGGCAGAAAAAATAACTGATAAATCTTTAGATAAGTTAATGGATTTATCTGGAATGAATAAACAGTTTTCAGGTATTTCAGGAATGATTGTGATGGGTATGGAACAAGCAAGAAAACAGACTCCAATAATTGGTGATAAAGAATTTGAAAATATAAAAAGAGTTTCAGCAGAAGCTTTTTCATCAGAAAAAATATTAAAAATATTAAAAGCAGAATTAAAAAAGAAAATTTCAGAAGCAGAAACTAAAAATTTGTTTGCATGGTATGAAAGTGATTTAGGAAAAAAGATAACAGCAGCTGAAGTAAAATCATCAACTCCGATGGCTTATCAGGAAATGATGCAGAATGCATCTGTACTTTTAAAAGATGTAGAAAGAGTAAAGCTGGCACAAAAAATAAACAGCTTTATTAGTTCTTCTGACATGATAGTACAACTCCAGATGAAAACATCTATTGCTGTATTTGTTGCAATTTCTATAGCTATGGAACCTGATAAAAAGGTTAATCTTAAAGCTTTTAAAAAAAATCTCAAGGCTCAAAAACCTCAATTTGTAAAACAAGCCGAACAGATGACAATATTGTCTTTAGTATACAGTTATAGGGATATTGATGTAAAAGATATAGAAAAATATATCAAATTTATAAAAAATCCTGGTACAAAAAATCTTAACGAGAGTGGAATTAGAGGAATAAAAAAAGCAATTAATCATTCAATCAAGTTAATGGCAAAGTCTCTAGGCCAGATTTTTAAAAAACATCATAAAGACTGATAGCGAGTGACAGAACTGGCGTGTTCGTGAAACAATCACATAAAATAAACGAATTTCCGATAAATTCTTGGTTTCAATCTGCGTAATGGTGCTTGTAGGTTTGGAAGCATAAATAGAT
>DAOVTB010000240.1 GCA_030633305.1 Candidatus Muiribacteriota bacterium | reverse complement strand
TCAATACAACCATATGGATATTTGATCAACCATTTTAATCTATGATCGAAATTCATCTGAGGATATTTTGAAACTGTTAATTTTGCTGAAGATGAACCTTTAATTACTTCGCCTGGGATTTTTAAATTGATTGTTTTCCCTTTTTTAAGAATTTCACTTGTGGTTATGGAAGTAAAAGGATTTACTGGACGAACGGCTATTTCAGTGTTGCTTTTAGAGGTATAGGCGGTTGATGTTGCTTTAATAATGATCTTTGCCTTTCCAACTTCTTTTCCAGCTTTACATTTAAAATAGACCATTTTTTCTTCAATGGAATTACAGTAGAGGTTGTATTCAGTTTTATCTATAACTGTGATTGGACCTTTTGTCTCAATGTCAATTTTTACTTTCCCAACATTTTTTTCCATTGAAAAGAATGTTACTGGAATTTCAAATTCATCTTCTGGAGCAAGTGAACGAGGTAATGTAGGCATAATCATTATAGGAGATTTTACCAGAACCTTGGCATCTCTTTTTCCATAACTATTACCTCTGGCGCCAACAACCATTACCTTAACAGAACCAATGTAATTAGGCATTTTAAAGGATGTTTTATATTCACCTTTTTCATTTGTTTCAATCGGACCTTTGAATAGAGCAACGGGTTTGAATCTTTTTACTTTGACAGGGGATTGACGTTTTCTTTCATCTTCTTCCCAACCGCCACCACCTATGGAAAATACTTTATAGATTTCTCCCCAGTTTGCACCAATAACATCAGAAAAAATGTCAAATGTCCTGATAAGCAATGATTCCTTCTGAAAAAAGAATTTCCATGGAGCTGGTGTTCTAAAACCTGTAAGGTCAAGAAGCCCTTCGTCTACAATAGCGATAGTGAACTGTGCTTTTTTACCATCAGATGTTTTTATTCTGATATCAAATTCAGATTCAGGCAAAGTGGATTTAGGAGTCTCGAGATTAAATGTAAGGTGGGTACTTTTTTCTTCAACATTAAGTGGAACTATTCCATACATACGTAATGGGCGATCATTCTTTGACTGTGCATGAGGTTGTATCAGCATGACAGATAGATATGCAGTAGGTATCATGTTTTTAGTAACAGGAATTTCAAGTTTTGTTTCGCCTTTATTAACAGCTTTCCACTTTGTATTCAGTATTTTCCCAGCTTTTTCTATTGAAATCAGAATCATTCCAACTGAAGGACTTTTGATTGTAGCTGTAGCAACAGAGCCTGGAGTATATTTTTTACTGTCTGTTTTAATTTGTATTACGTCTGCATCTTTTCCACGATTTTCACTTCCCCAGCTGTGTGAGCTAAAGAAAAATGAACTGCAATGTCCATCTTCACCATTTTGAACTTCAATCAACATCTCTCCAGAATTTTCAGCAGTGATCTTTAAAGTAACGGGTATGACATCAGTTGTTAAAGAACCACTTTTAACCAATTCAGTATCGACATTTGATTTGAAATGTTTTCTGAAATTGACTTGATTTGAATAATCCCACCACCAGTAATGGTTGTTTTTATAGATTCTGTATGTGAGTTTTTTTCCTTTTACGGGTTTTCCATCGTGATTTACTGCAATAAATGGGATTTTTACTGTATCGCCAGTTTTAATATTTAATGTTTCTGGTTTTAAAACTCCGACATATAAAGAGTAGAAATTATATGGGATGGTCCTGGTTTTAAGTACTTGACGCCCACCTTTTTCAAAAACAATTGATTCGATTGTTGTTTTTAATATTCCAGGAACGTTTTTGAATTCAGGAATATTCCATGAAACATTTGTTTGTCCTTTGGATGATAATATTGCTTCAAATTTTGGACTGGTAACTGGTGTAAAGGCTCTTGCTTCATTAAAAAAACTGTAGGTTTTGTAATTCTGAAAAACAGGAGCAATGGATTTAATAGTTATCTTTGAAGAAGTATTATTACCAGATGCCGGAGTACCAAAAAGATATTTGGATTCGACTTTAAAGGATATTTTATGATCATCTGGTAACAGGATTTTTTTATCAGGATAAATATTTACTTTTAATTTAAATGGTACAACAGTTTCAATCTTAACAGTCTGATAGAATTTCCTGTCTCCAATTTGAATTCTAGCTTCCCAGTTTCCAGTCAATGCGTCTGGAAGTGTTTTAAGATTAAAATTATAAAAACCATCTATGGATTTTTTGTTGATTATCTCTGAGACTTTACGGTTTCTGGGATTATAAAATTTAAGAGACACAGGATGATTTTCAGGGAAACTTCCATTGTTATTACGAACTATTAAGGATAGATTAATATTGTCGCCAGGTCGATAAACGCCTCGTTCTGTATAAGAGAAACATCGGATTCCTGATTTTCCTGCACTGGACCCACCTGTATTAAACAGTGATTTATTCAGTTCCATTTCGGAAAATTTCAGTATAGCCTTATGTTTATTATAGGAAGCTTCAATATAATATGCTTTTGTAGTTTTTAAATCACAGATCCCTGATTGATCAGTAATTTTGCTGTCAAGAAGTTGATTCTGATAGGAGTATGCTTTTACAATAACACCAGAAACGGGTTTTGTATCAATTAAATTTGTAACAAAAACAGTAGTTTCAGAATTGCCTCGTTTGGCAATTAAGCCTAAATCACTTAATATAACTGGTTTTAATATTCTTTTATGCCTTGACATGTGACTCCAGTCGAGCAATTTTTTATCTACCAGAGCATCTTTTTTTCTGAATTTTAATATTATTACGAATAATCCGCTTTTATGTTTATTGAATATCTTTGAAAGATCCAGCTCTGATTTCAGCCATTTGTTCTTAATTTTTCCTATTTTCAGAATTTCTTTATGAATTGTAATTCCAACACGATTTAACTCATAATTGTATAAATCAGTTCTGCCTTTCTTGCTGGAAAGTCTACTTTCCTGCAGGAAAAATCCAAGGTTCTGATCAAAAACCTGTTTGACTTCAAGTCGAACTTTGCTGAGGTTAATAGTAGAAAAATATATCTTTCTTCGATTAGAAGACGGTAGGAAAATTCCATCATGTTGAAAAACTATTTTAGATTTGATATCAAGAAAATGCACAGAACGTGTATATGCTTTTTTCAATTTAGTGGCATTTTTTGCAGTAATACCGTTTAGTATGGATACCTTGTATTCGTGTCCAGGAAGGAAATTACCTGTTAATATTAAAGCTTCTTTTTGAGTTTTCATTTTAAACTTAACAGTTTTATAAGTACCATTTTTTCTTTTATGTCTGACTTGGATAAAACCATTATAGTTTTTACTTAGATCAAGTTTTGAAGAAAATGCGATCTTGATTCTGTTTGCTTTTTTCTGGACAAGTGGAGTTATTGAAGCGATACGCAAACTGGATATGGAATATAAATAGATTTTTTTTCTAATCGCTTTTTTGATGTGTAAAGCTGTTGAAGGGACATATAGATCAAATACTCTTTGTTTGTGACTTCGGGTAAAGGGATTAGTAGTGAAATAGAAATTTTTAGAGTCTTTTTTATAAAACTTGATCTTCAGCTGTTGACTTCCTTCATAAAGCTTAATTATTTTTTGAAGTGATTCAATTTTTTCCTGGTTTAAAAAATGAAAATTTCCTTTTAATCTGACTCTAAGCGGCTGGGAATTTGAATCAGGAACAAATTCATGATCAAATGAAAGAATTTTCTGTCCACCAGTTGAAAATTTAAGTTTTATACGTTTGATTTTCTTTTTGTTTGTGCCAAACAATAGCATCATATCAAGATAACCTTTAAAAGATTGATGAGCTGGTAAGGCAATTGTTGGTGTAAGTACAAGCTTCTTTCTAGTTTCCCAAGTGGTTTTTCCGTTAATAGATGGAGAAAATTGAAAAACATTTCTATTGATTACTTTTCCAACATTAGATTCTGGAACTTGATCTTTATGGAAGATCACCTGTATTGTACTTACAGGATTTATTCTTCCAGAAGTTACATATTTCACAAGCTTTGCTTTTGCTTTTAAGTAATCAACTTGAGATAAATTTTCTTTAAAAGCACTATCCATAGTGCCACATCCTGAAAATATAATAATAAGACATGATAGAAAAGAAAGTAAAAGTTTGTTTTTCATTTGTTCTCCGTTTATGTTTAGTTTTAAGACTATTTATAAATTTAAAATTATTATAGTGAATTATAACACCATAATAATATATATATCAAATAGACTAACTCAAATTTTGAGTGTAAACTTAATAGTTCTATAAAGTAATTTAAAAAAAATACGATTAATGCAAAGTGTCCAATATTCCATTAACCACCGTCATTACCCGACTTGATCGGGTAATCTATTTAAATTGATTAAAGAATAAAGATGGATCCTCCGATCAAGTCGTACCCTCGGGGCACAGGTAGGATGATGAGTAAGTAAGCTTATAACAAGTATTTCAAATAATAACTATCATAGTATAATATTTTACGTTTGCATAAATTGAACTAAAAGTTTGTCGACCCTTTGCTATTCAATCAGTTGGCTGTCGATTTTTTTATGATAAAATGGAATTTGTGTAACTCTTGTATTCCTTCAATGATTTTATTCTGCCAAGCTTTTTAAAAAAACGTGTAGAATCAGGAATAAAGGTTTGCAAATAATTCCAATGACAAATCATTCGTTGAAGAATATGTGAATCCCCAGAGAGTAATTTTGAGTAATCATTTAAAAGCTGGTTATGAAATGAAGTAATTCTTCCTTGAATTTTTGACTCATCAAAATGCACTTCTGATTTTATTTTCTCGATTAGAAAAGGATTGGAAAGTAGACCGCGACCTATCATCCAGGAATTGATTTCAGGAAAGAGATTTTTAAATTTAAAAAAACTATCCACACTTACAATATCACCATTATAAACAACGAGATGATTAAGTTTGCTGTAACACACTTTGAACATATCAAGATTTGTTTCTCCTCCATAACCTTGTAATGCCGTTCTAGGATGGATTACCACACTTTTCAGTTTATAACGGTTCAATATAGGGATCAATTTAAGTAATTCATTTTGATTTTTCATTCCAAGACGTATTTTTATAGATATATCAATATTTACATCTTTAAATATTGCATTAAGTAATTCATCGATTTCTTCAGGATATGGCAAAAGACCCGAACCAGTCTTTTTTTTTGTTCTAAGCGGATGCGGACATCCAAAGTTAATGTTAACTTCAGTATTTCCCAATGATTTAAGTTGACTGATAAGTTTTTTTAAATGTTCAGGATTTTTTCCGATAACCTGAGGAATGATCTTTAACCTGTTTATGGCAGGATCATATTCCTGAAGTTTAGATGGTTTAATTATATTTCCTTTAACAGTATCAACAAAAGGGGTTAAAGCAATATCGACACCACTAAAATGATCAGCAAAACAATTGCGATATGTTAAATCAGTTATTCCTTTTACAGGAGACATAAAGAAACAGTCTTTCATATAAACCTCTGATTTACTCCCTGATGTTTTTAAGTGTTGAGCTTGAAAGCCTTGTTATTATAATAAATTTAATTTTATAATTCAAATGCACTGATTTGGAAATTGCGCCACTGCATGAAATAAACGAATTTCGGATAAATTCATGTGTTACAGGGAAGAATAGTTTGTTAACAAAGTTGAAAATTTTTGTAAAAAAAATTTGAAACCTTTTATCCTATTTGATAGAATCTTACTGTGAAAAAAATTAGAAAAGCATATAGAGCTGGTCAATTTTATCCAGGTAGGCGTGATGATCTTAAATCAATGATTAAAGGATGTTACACATCAGTGACTGGACCTGCCAGGTTTGAATTGACCGGAAATGAAAAGGATATATTTGGAGGAATTTCTCCTCATGCCGGATATATTTTCTCGGGTCCCATTGCAGCTTATTTGTTTAAAGCTATTTCCAATATTGAAATAGATACATTTATTATTCTAGGTCCTAATCACACTGGAATTGGACCGGATATTTCAGTTTTTTATCCAGAAGGAGTTTGGCAAACTCCACTTGGCGATGTAAATGTTGACGGTGATATTGCTCAGTTTTTCAATGAGAATGGTCTTGAATTAGATGGTACTGCCCATGAATACGAGCATAGTATTGAAGTTCAGCTTCCATTTATTCAATATGAGTTTGGTGAAAGACCTTCTATTGTACCTATATGTTACCTGGATCAATCTTATGAAACGGCTGTAAGAATTTCTGGAATTATAGAAAAAGTTATTAAAAAATATCCAGATAAAAGAATTTTTATTCTTGCTTCTACTGATCTAAACCATTTTGGAGGACATT
>DAOVTB010000078.1 GCA_030633305.1 Candidatus Muiribacteriota bacterium | reverse complement strand
CAATCATTATTAGCAATTCATTTTCAATCCATTTTTCTGCAGAGTCCATATTCCTAAAGACTTTGGTTTTATGCCCTTTTTCACCACTGTAGGCTTCATACATCTTTGATACTCCAAATTGAAGATCAGAGCTTGAAACTAATGCCATTAATAAATCCGGATTTCTTTTCGCACCTTTAATTCCAAGTTCGGCGATAAATCTAACATCATTTGAACTTACATCATATTTTGTACATAATAATCTATCTACTATCCAATACTTCAAATTTTCAAAGTTCTTAAATTGTAAAATTTCCTTGATCCCAGCAATGATGTCTTTGCCTGACACATCACCAATTGCACAAAATCTTACTCCAATATTGTCTTTAGTATATTTAATTTTAATTGTCATATTTATTATTCCTACACTAAAATATTATCATAAAAAGAATTATGATGATATGATAAATAAAAATATTCCCCTAGTTGACAATTATTAATTATTTGAGATAATTGTTATATATATTAAAAAATTATAAAAAGAGGTGCCTTTTGTACATAAAAAAGTTAGGAAAAAAAAATTTTATTATCCTTACTCTTTTTTTCCTTTTTACAGCAGTTTTTAATTCAAATTCAATGCTGGCTAAAAGTAAAAAAAAACTGGATTCAAAAGAATATAAAATTTTATTGAAAGCTAGGAAGTTTAAAAATTCATCAGCCGGAGCTTTTACTTTTCTTCAGCTTGTAATAAATCTTGCTGCCGAACATGGAATCCCTTTTTCAGCTGGTCCGGGAAGAAAATCAAGCTATTCCAGGGAAGTAGTTTATCTTGATACTAAAGATTTTGATCTTTATGAGAATAACTACATTTTGAGAAAGAGGTATCGTTTATCTGATAAAAAACACGATATTGTCCTTAAATATCGTGCAAAGTCATTTCAAGAAGCGGAAAATGCAAATGTTGAAGTCACTTCCTCCTTTAAAGGAAACAAGAAATTCGAAGAAGACATAAGCAGTAAATCTGGTAACAATTTTAATTCAGTCTTTTCTCTTAGCAATAAAGTTAAATCAGATATAAAAGATATCCCCAAAACCATTAATGGATTAAGTACAGTATTCCCAATCCTTTCCAAATTAAAGATCCCAGGAATTGCTAAGTTATCTACAGTAAATAACAGAAAAATCATCGAAAAAAAATATTCCCCTGGATTTCTTTATTTCAGCAATAAAGTGAAAGGTGAAACAGCTTTATCCATATGGTATCTTAACGAAAAAGTTCTTATTGCTGAATTTTCATTTACCGTTAAATTAAAATCAAAAGGTCCAAATAAAGTAATTAAGAACTTTTTTACTGAACTCAATAGACGCAGCATTCATTGGAAAGAGAAAGGCACTACCAAAACCAGCTTGATTTATAAATAGACTCTTTTATTTCTTCCAGTTCTTATAAGGAGTTTTTACCAACATAGAATTATAGTATTTCACATCACCAGTAACTTCTTCACCAAGCCATTCTGGTTTTTCAAAAGCTTCATCTTCAGATGTCAATTCAACTTCTGCAACTGTCAAACCTTCATTATCGCCAAAAAATCTGTCAACTTCAAAAACGTGCTTACTAATTGGAACATTTGTCCGAGTCTTATCTATTATTCCAGGTTCACAAATTTTTAAAAGATCTTCTACATCAGAAACTGGAATCTCTTTTTCAAATTCATATCTTGAAGCACCAGATTCGTTTCCAATTCCTTTTATTGTAAGAAATCCTTTTACTCCCTTAATTCTGACTCTTACAGTTCTTTCTTTTACAGATGAAAGGTATCCCTGAGTAATTCGAATAGTTTTTCCCAGTTTTTCAACTTCTGTTCCTTCTTTTACTAAAAATTTTCTTTCTATTTCATTAGCCATTTTTTCTCTCCATCACAATTGTTCTTTTGATTATCCTTGCCCCAACAAGTCCAGGATGTGCATCGATTATTTCTTCAAGAAACTGTTCCTGAGTATATTCTTCCCTTTCAAAAACAGGACATTATATAAACTTCCTCAGATTGACGAAATCCACTGCATACATGTTTAATCATGATAAGATCGAAACCGCATCATCATAATTCACTTGAAAAGACCTGCACTCGTATTTTGGTTTTACATTTTCATATTCACTCATTTTTTTCTCCCTGGATTAGTTGGTTATGCTAATTAGGAATACATTATCACGTCAAACTAACATTTTCAAACGTTTTAGTTCGATTGTAATATCGCATAAAGTTACTAAATAAACTATACAACGACGGGGTCGACTACGGTGATCAGAATTGACTATTTTCAGAAAATATATTAAAATTAAGTATGATAAAAATAATGTCTATTTTTTTATTATTTTTTTTTACTTTAACTTTTATCTTTCCAGATACCATTAAAAATTTGTCTGTAGATTCAGTTAATCCATTTGACCCTGCAAAAGGGATCAGGGTTAAAAAAAATCAAACTATTACAGTAAATGCATCCGGTTCATGGACCTTGGCAAATGGGGATTATCCATTTACTGGTCCTCAAGGCTATAATCCACCCTTTATGTTCCAAAATAAACAAATTTATTTTTATCTTCAGGGAAGAATAAATGGGAATACATTTATAATTGGAAAAACAAAAAGTTTTATTGTTTCGGATGATGGAATTTTGCTTTTTGGACACGATGATCTTCCTTTTGCATACTTTAATAATGCAGGAACAATTAATTTAACAGTAACTATAAAACCTGCCGAACTTAACGTAATGATCCCAGGCATCCCTGTATCAATTACTGGAAATGAAATAATAAATCCCATTAAAGGGAAAACTTATTCAAACGGTATAACTGGACTTCCAATAATTCAAGAAGACAAAAATTATACATGGTATGGCTATGGAGAAAAAAAAGTTACTCTTGCCCCTGACAGCAAAATAACATACAGTTATGATTTTGGAGATTCTTATGATACAAAGTTATATACTAGGACTTTTAATCCTTTCAATGTAACAAATGTACCTAGAAATATGTATGGAATTCATAAATACAAGGAAAGTGGGAAAATATATTCGATTTATTTGACAATAAAATATAAAGAACGGATTCAGCAAGGATTAGATAAATTTATTGATAAAAATTCAGTTAATATTTCAGGACCATTTAATGTCATTGTAGTTGATCATACTCCTCAATTTCTGGGTTTTGCGATGCCATGGATTCAGGGTTGCGGAAACATCACAGAGAAAAATATACCACTTAAAAAATGGTCTGATATAATTTATGAAGATCAAAATATAAAACCTGCTGAATTTACCGGAGTTGCACTACTTCAATTTTATCATGAATTACCTTCCGGAATGGATACAGGAGTAAATCCTGACAGGTTCTCTGGAGTCGATCCTAAATCAGTCCAGTATAAAATTGATTTTGGTGATTTGACACCACAAACAAATTGGTTCCCATTTACTTCGGTAAATAATTTGCCAATTCCTGATAAAACTTCTCCAATAACTCAGTCAGTATTTTTCACAAAAATTTTTACCCATTTTTATAAAATTCCTGGAACTTATAAAATGAAATTGCAACTCAAATATAAGGAAGTGAATTATAATCCCAAAAAGATAAATAGTACAACTTATTCTTATACTAAAACAGAGTCCAGTTGGAAATATACTACAGGTATTGAGAATATCATAGTGATTGATAGAACACCTGCAAGTATTAATAAAACCGAAATACATGATTATATTGGATTTACTGGAGATGATCTGGATTTTAAATTTAATATTTATGACAATAATCCTGATAAACTTTTAAAAAATGGTTATTTATTTATCGAAAAAGCCCATAAGCCAGGGGAATTCAAGAAATATATACTTAAAGTTGACTCAAACTCCCTGGCATCTGATTACGGATATGACTACTCTTTATCAGCCAAAATAACAATGCCTATTGATTTTGCTTCAAAAAAAAATAATTTAATAAAATTTTTGAGATACTATGTAAAATTAGTTGATGGAGAAGAAAATATAAATTATGGTTATACTTCTATAATTCAGGATGTCCCACCTGATTATGGGATAATGGAAACCGATTATGGAAAATTATTCATTTACGATAATGATCCACCATCAATAGAAGTAAAATTTAAATATGATTCAAAAGTAATGGGGCACATAAAAATAACAGAAAATTATTATGATACAAAAAATGAATTTGGAGATATCTTAGTAAAAAATTTTCTAACAGGAATTGAAAGCAAAATTAAAGATTTTCAAAAAAATCCTTTGAATAATTTATCAATAAAAAATGTTCTTAAAATTCCAGATTTTAACATAAAGCTTCCTGAAGATACCCGATTTTTAGTTGAAATAAATACAAGTGATAATGTTGATGGTTTTGCAGAAAAAATAAGTTTTGGTTTTGATTCAATCTATGAGGAAAAAGGCAAAAATATAAAAAAATACTTAATTTTAACTAAAAGCGGTAATTATATTTTTAATATAACTTGCTTTGATAAACCTAATATAGATAATTCGGTTAGCATAAGAACAATTTCAATTCCTATAGAAGTTTTAAAACTGACGATGACTTCGAAAATCATTAAATAAAATTTGATTTTTTTAGTCTTTTCCTTTAAGTCTTAATATGTTATAACGAGTGCATTCTAATAAGGATTTAAATAATGAGTGTTCAGTTTTCAGTAGCAGCAAACTATGATTTAGATTTAGTACCAGAATTAGGAAAATATCCAGTACATGAAGTATATGGTAAATTACCACATGATATCGTAGGCGGTGGACGTCCAAGTTATATGGGAACTCCGTTGGACCAGAAACAGCTTAAGGCTTATGTAAAAACATTACGGGAAAATGGAATTGAATTCAACTATCTCCTGAACAGTTCATGCCTGGGAAACCGCGAATGGGGAAAAAAATGGCAACGCCAATTCATGGATTTGATGGCAAAACTTCAGGAAATGGAAATCCGTCGTGTTACAGTATCACTTCCTTATATGATGGAGATAATTAAACATCGTTTTCCAGAGTTTCATGTCCGAGTTGGAATATTTGCCCAGGTTGACACACCTTCTCGTGCCCGCTACTGGGAAGAACTCGGAGCGGATGCAATAACACTTGAAAGTTATTCCATAAATCGGGATTTCGATAGATTGCGTGCAATCAGATCATCGGTATCCTGTGAGCTTCAGCTTATAGCAAACCATGTTTGTCTGCCTAATTGCGCAATGCAACCATATCATCAAGTTGGTTTTGCCCACAGTTCAGACGGCAGCAATGGATTATTCATTGATACCTGTATTCTACATTGTGCAAAAAAGCGGTTGGATACTCCCGCCATGTTCATAAAATCCACATGGATTCGCCCTGAAGACTTAGGATTATATGAAGAAATAGGTTTTCGATCATTCAAACTTCTGGAACGCGGAATTCCATCAGTAGAATTACTAAAACGAGTAAAAGCATATTCACTTGGTCGATGTGATTGGGATCTAGCAGAACTTTTACTTTCATATGGCTTCAGCGAAGCTCCTAAAAAGCAATTATTATGGGGACTTCGACATTTTTTTCATCCTACACAAGCATCCCCTGTCGCTCTCGCTCCAATCCTGTCACTGGCAAAGCAACAAGGTATGATGTTTGCAAGTGAAGAAAATCCAATTACAATTGATAATCGCAAAATCCCTGAAGATTTCCTAAAAAAAGTCAGCACATGTGGCGGAACCATGAATGGATGTGGAACTTGTCATTACTGTGATGATATATCTAAAGAAGCAGTCAAAATAGATTCTGAATTTCTTAAAAATTCTCTTGAGAAATTCGCTGAAGTCCGTAATAAATTGACAGACGGAGGCTTGTGGGGTGTTTAAAGTACGTTCTGATGAAATGGAGCTAATGGATTCAGAAACTTTTGACAAAGTCTTATCCGATCAGAGCTTCAAATTTATCGAAATGATCAATCATCGATTCGGCGGGACCTGTGTAGTCCGAGAATTTGTACTATCTGAAGCAAATAAACTGGATGAAAATCGAACACTACGGGTATTAGATATCGGTTCAGGAAGTTGCGATATTGCAATTGCAGTATGTAAAAGTGCTGAGAAAATCGGCATTCCTATAGAATTTACTTGTGTTGAACTCAGTTCTTACGCTGTTAATCGCGCACACGAACATTTACAGAAATTTCCAAATCTGCCAATTAAAATAGTCTGCGAAGATATTTTTACTCATAGTGTCGATGAACAATATGATATTGCAATAGGCTCAATGTTTTTTCATCATCTTCGAGATTCAGAAATTATTGATCTATTAGAATATCTTCGTAAAATAGTCAGTGGAACAGTCCTTATCAACGATGTAGAACGGTGCTGGATCAATTATATAGGAGCAGAATTGCTTGCCATTCCTGAATCTTCAGGAGTTCGACACGATGCAACGCTTTCAGTAAAAAGAGGATTTCGACTTGATGAACTTCGAACTTTACTAAAAACTATGTCCAAGACTATAATTGAAGTAAAAAGGCGGTTTCCATTTAGAGTAACTGCTTTTATCAAATATGATATACTTATGAAAGATAGACCTTAAGGAGAAATAGATGAGAAACCATCATGTTAAGCTAAATTCCCTGGCAACTGCAAATCCATCCTGGTATGTACCACAAAAAGAAGCCTATGAACATTATAATACAATGTTCAAACTTGCTGATGAGGAAAGAGATCTTTACAAACGTTTACTCCTGGACAGCTCAATTGATGGTCGTTATATTGGCATGGATAATATCGAACAAGTAACAGAAACCAATCCCGACGAATTAAACAAACGTTACTTGAAATACGGCAGACAGATTTGTGAAAAAGCAATACGTCTGGCTCTTGATAAAGCAAAGCTAAAACCAGATGAAGTTGGCGGATTAGTGGTAAATTCCTGCACTGGATATCTCTGTCCAGGACTGTCATCTTACATACTTGAGGATGTAGGGTTACCAACAGATATCCAATATATGGATTTAATGGGTATGGGTTGTGGTGGCGCAATTCCTAATCTTTTTGCCGCTTCAGGAATAGTCGCCAGTAATCCTGAAAAACCGGTATTGAGCGTAGCCTTTGAAATCTGTACATCTACCATTTTTATGGGTGAAGACCCAGGGTTAATTGTAAGCAATTGTATTTTTGGAGATGGTGCTTCGGCAGCAGTTCTTGTTTCAGATAACAAAACTGATAAAAATCCTGAAGATATAACTCTTTTGGATTATGAAAGTGGTTTATTTCCAAGATATCGTAAAGATCTTCAATATCGAACTGAAGATCATCGCCTTAGAAATGTGCTTGGAACCCGTGTGCCAGTCATAGGCGCAAAAACTATTAAAGAAGTCGCCAATCGTTTGCTTAAAAGAAATGGGCTTGTTAAAGAACAAATCCGATCCTGGGCAGTTCATCCAGGAGGAACATCGGTTCTTGATGGAGTCAGTCGCGCATTGAAGCTGCAACAGGACGAATTACGTCATTCATATCAAGTATTCAAACAATACGGAAATATGTCATCTCCCTCTGTTATGTTCGTTCTCAAACAGATTCTTGAACACGATAGACCAAATCCTGGAGAATATGGATTACTACTTGCTTTCGGAGCAGGCTTTTCTGCTTTTGCTATACTTGTTCGTTTCTAGGGTCAACATTTCATGCGAAGCACTTTCATTAACCGATATGCGTATATGGTGCCAGGTCTCGTATTGGGTACAAGTCCAACGAGAGACGCAGGCACCGGTATTAATATTACTTTCCAGGAATTTTAGGCGGATCCTTTTTTTCTTCTTTTTTAAGAGTCTCCGCTGTAATAAATGTCTTTCTAAAACCTTCTTCACTTAAAGAATATACTATCTGTCCCTTTTCAGTTTTCATGTAATATGTATCACCTTTTTTTCCAAACAATAGTTTGACTAAAACTTCATTTACAACTTCAATTTCTTCAAATTGAGGTGTTTTTGCTTCACCTGTCTGGACTGTAGATGGATCTATTTTTTTAGGAACTTTCTTTTTTTCTTTCTTCATAACTCCGATTTCAAGATATAAATCTGAATTAAGCAAACCATATTCAGCTAATTTCTTTGGATCCACAACATCTTTTCCACTCAAATGCGAAAGTGAGCTTATCCAGTTTTCAGCTTTCTTTTCATCAAGTTCTATACCTGTTGGAAAAACACAATTCCATTTCTTGTCCGCTTTGAATATGTTAAACTTCTGTTCCTTATCAAAAAATACAACTTTTGATACATCCAGTTTTTCCTTGAATACTTTTAAATCAACAAATCCCGGAACATCTATCTTAGCAGACAGGATGTGATCATAAATATGGATAGAAGACAGAAGATTTTTGTTGATCAAATATACTTTGTTTTCTCCTTTTTTCCTTGCAAATGCATTTGAACGATCAGGTCCTTTTTTTCCGCACAGGATTTCCTCTTTTACTCCATCAGAGAATTCAATTTGGAAATGAACTGCATTTCCGTCTTCAATGCAATATTCACGAAACACCTTTTCTGAATCGCTCCTGAGTTCTCCGTCAACAGACATAAGATCTTTAACTATCCTATCAATTGCTCCTGAATTTGCTCCAGCAGAAAACCTGCTTTTAATAACCCATTTATCTTCTTTTCTTTCTGCAACAACAACAACATCAGGTTTATTCCCAATGAAAAAACTTAATTTAGTAACGTCTTTTTCCTTATATTTATCATTGATCATTTTAACAAATACCTGATCAATATCATTGACTGTTTTTTTCTTAACAGTCATATAGTAAGCTCCAATAAGAAGGACAAGAATAACAAATGCGATGACAATATTCTTAGTTTTCATTACAGTATTTCACCTCCTGTTACATATTCATCCTTACGAAGAGAGCTGAAATGTCCCCTCATGATTACAATAATTCCAATGATAATGAAAAGAAGCGGACATAAACCGATTACAATGAATTTCCATAACATAATCTGTTTACCGGAAACTGCTTTCAATTTACG
This sequence comes from Candidatus Muiribacteriota bacterium, assembly GCA_030633305.1. Classification (GTDB taxonomy): domain Bacteria; phylum Muiribacteriota; class DAOVTB01; order DAOVTB01; family DAOVTB01; genus DAOVTB01. Next base: position 8,269 of record DAOVTB010000078.1, on the reverse strand, counting down.
TGGTTCATATGTTTTGGAACGTATATTAACAAGATTCTCATCAAGCGTAAGAATGTCGATCATGTTTGTAAGAAGTCTTCTATGCTGTGGAGCATTAACAAAACTATTGTTAAACATTTCAGCACAACCAAGAACTATGATAGTAGATTTTTTAGTATCACCTACGATACTGTTCTTCTCATCCTTTTTTGGTGTAGGTGACGGAGGCGGTTGATTCGGTTGTGGTGGCGGATCTGGCCATGCAGGAACAGGTTTTCCAACATACAATGATGGAAACTTACCACTAAGCATAATCCCAAGTGCCTGGTTAGGATGATATTCATTCTTTTCTGGCACTGTGGTTGAAATTTCACCAGCTTTTGATTTAACACTCCAGCTTTTTTTACTGCTGCTGAATAACTTGCTGTATTTAAGGTTATTCTTCTTAAATAATTCAAGATCCACAGTGAGCGGGCTTCCACCATAATAAAGCATGGTATCCACTCTGTTTGTAACAGCATATTTCCTGTCTATGTTCTCGCTTAAAACCTTCACATGCGCAGGATGATCAATCGGTACTGGTCTTCGCTGAACACCTTGCATACCAAATACTTCAACTTTTTCCTCAGCATATACAGTCAGGATTTCCGCATTTTCATCAAGTACAACTTCTTCCTCAACTGTAACACCAAATTTCTTAAAAAGATCCTTAATACCAGGATCTATTTTTTTACAGACTACTTTTATCTTTCCAACAGAACCTTTTGAAATATCAAGTTGCTGATTTTCGACTGCAAAGATAAAATTTTTCCCTTCATGCATCAACCTATCAATCTCGTATAACTGTCGTTGATTCAAATTTTCAGGTCGGATAATCATGACTGTTTTCACATCTTCAGGCAATGGCTGTTTTTCTGTAAAATCAACCCTGACGACTTCATAATTACCACTGGAAAGTAATTTTTCTATCCTTTGAAAATCATCTCGAGGTTGAGGGGGAGGTCTTCTGTAGACCTGAGCCATCATCATTTCCTGTTGTGTAGGATTTTTTCTAGGTGCATAAAGAGCAACTTTTGGTCTTGTCCTTTTTATAAGTTTTGATAATTTTTTGTTTATATTTACAATAAGATCATCCACATTTTCAAGAGAAACAGTTGAAATCGATGCATCATCTTTATCTCTGTAAGTAATATAAATCCCTGAGATAAATACTTCATCACTCTTTTTGGCATCAGATTTTCCGTTTTTCTTTTCTTCCGCTTCATCAAGTGTAAGCTTTTTATCATCCATTATCATATCATTTACAGCAAAAGAACCTTTTGCAACAAGCACCTGTGCATATCTGGCATATTCCTTATCGCTTCCAGTAACAAGTCTATAACTTATTTTACGATCAGACGCTGTCATAAGCTCTTTGAGTTTTTCACTAACCTTGTCTTTAATTCCAACAAACTTGTCTGGTAGTTTCCCTTTGAGTATTGTGGGATCAGATACAAGGTAAAGAAGTTTGACGTCACCTTCTTTCATATCAGAATAAATATATTCAGGAGCACGATTTAATGTAAACAGGTCTTTATTTTCATAATCTGTATCATCTACTGAAAATGTCATCCTGTAAATTCTTGATGCCATTATATATTCAAGATCGCCAAGCATATTGTAATCAAACAATTTAATTACTTCATCCTTCTGATTCAAATATGATATTACCAGAGTTGAATACACCATTTTAAGTGCGATTTCGTCACTTGCCAAAGTCTGTACCTGTTGAGGAACAATTTTCCTTTTAGCAAGTTTTTCCGCTGTAGCAGAGTTTGGATCTGGATAAAATACCTTAAACACCAGCTTCCCCTTTGAAATTCTTTTGAATTCTTCCAGTTTATCCCTGACTTCTCTTTCAAGGTTTTTAAGCTGAACAGGCATCTTCTCACCAGGTGTCACATAATAAGATATTGTAACAGGATATTTCAGTTCTTTAAATACCTTTCCAGTTGATGGTGAAACAGTAAAGATCTTGTTTTGAGTAAGATCAAATCTACCAAGTTGAATGTTATCAGCAAAAATCAGATTGATCATGAAAGAAATTCCAAATAGCAGAGCTACCATAAGAATAAATCCCTTCATGAAATACTTTTTATCAAATTTAAGAGAATTTACAAAAAAACTGTTTAGAAAAAGAAATACTGCTGTGTATGAAATAAAATAGACAATATCTTTTAAATCTATAATTCCTCTGTTCAGGGATTCCAGATGACCAGTTACTCCTACATATTTCAATGCAAATTCACCTAGACCGCTAAATGTACCATCCAGAAGAATCGGTACAAAAGCCCAGCCTGCAAAACTTAACATAGCCAGAGAAGATAGGATTACTATATAGGCTATGATCTGATCGAGAAAAAAGGCCGATATGAATAAACCCAATGCAAGATAAAAACCACCCAGCATTAATGCTCCAAAATAACCCGTAAGGATCTGACCCCAGTCTGGCTCACCCAGAAAATATAACATGATAGGAATTGGCAAACTACACAGAAGGGAAACCATATAAAAAATCATACTTGCAATATATTTACCCATCATAATATGCCATGTTTTCATCGGAAGGGTAAGAAGAAATTCAATTGTTCCATGTTTTCTTTCTTCAGCCCAGAGACGCATAGTTACAGGAGGAATAAATACCAGGAGCATTATAGGTAACCAGTCAAAAAAGTTTCTCATTGTTGCCTGACCATCAATAAAGAAAAGAAGGATGAATTTAATGCCTGTTATCAAGGCAAAAAGCGTAATAAAAATATATGCAATCGGAGCAGAAAAATATGCTTTCAGTTCGCGACGTACAATAGTTGATATATTATTTAATGCACTTCCTCCGCGAATTACCGGTTCCACTATATTAGCCTGATTATTTTTTTCATTTGAATTAGCCATTACTTGTCACCTCCCTGAGAATCTTTCTGCGTTAGATAAATGAAAACATCCTCTAGTGAAGCTTTATTACCATACAAATATTTAAGTTTCCATTTTTTTTCAAGAACTATGGCATTCACTTCATCTTCAAGACAGACATCACTGTCTCCACCGATTTTATATGTCACACAGTCACTATCAGATTTTTCAACCTTGCATAGATTTACACCTTTAATAGCCTGAATACTCTTTTCAACATCTGAAGCATTTTCTTTCAGGGTAAGGTAAATCTCATTTGCAGATGGTACTGTAGAAATCAATTTATCAACTTTTCCATCAGCCTTGATCTGTCCTTCATGAATAACGATTACCCTGTCACAAATATGTGTTATTTCCGAAAGTATATGAGTGCTGAATATAATCGTTTTTTCCTTTGACATTTCTTTAATCAGATCTCTAATTCCAATGATTTGAATAGGATCAAGACCCGAAGTAGGTTCATCAAGAATAAGTATTTGAGGATCATGAATAAGTGCTTGTGCAAGACCAACTCTTTGCTGAAATCCCTTTGAAAGCTGATGTATTTTCTTGTAAACTACTTTTTGCAGGCCGCATTTTTCAATGACCCAGTCCACTCGTTTTTTGAGCTGTGCACCTTTAATATTTCTGGCTTTTCCCACAAACTTCAAATAGTCCAGAGTCGGCATATCCAGATACAGTACAGGATGTTCTGGAAGATATCCTATCAATTCCCTTACTTTCAGTGGATTTTCAAGCACATCATATCCGCCTACAGTTACTTTACCAGATGTTTGTGCCAAGTATGTCGTGATTATTTTAAGAGCAGTTGTTTTACCAGCACCATTAGGTCCAAGAAAACCAACTATTTCATTAGGTTCAATCTTAAAAGATACATCTTGCAATGCTTTTACAGTATCATAATTCTTACTGACCTTATTTAATTCAATCATTAGAACTTCCTCCATAAATTAGAATATTAAACAATATTTAATGAAATTTTCATGCCAATAAAAATATTTTTCATCATAAGCTGATGAAGAATTTTAGATTTTCATTTTAATACGCGTGTATATTGAACTTGTCAGTCAGGAAAATAAATTCAGTAATTATTTTTACTGATACATTTATACATAGAAATTTAGAATTGATAATTTTCTGGGTATTTTTTCAATAACAATATTGGAAAATATCCACATAGCAATTGAAAACAAAAAAAGACTGCAGTGGAATAAACCACTGCAGTCTTTTTATTATTTATTATTCTAACTATTTTACTATTTTGATAGTTCCAAAATATGGTTCAAGGTTCTTACCAGTTACAACTACTTTTGCTATTCCTGTTTTCGCAGATGTTTTAAGAGTAATAGCTGTTTTACCACTACCATCAATATAACCTGCACCTAAGAGTTCATTATCCATTGAAACACCAATATATGATCCAGCTTTTGCTTTAACAAGAATTGAATTCTTACCAGCTTTAAGTTCTGTATCATGAGAAACAGTATTTGCTTCTGGAATTCCCCAGTAAACCATAAGTGATGGATCACCCATAAGAAGGTAAACTTCCCAGTAGTATTTTTTTCTTGAAGTGTTTGATTCTTCAACTGCAAGGTTTCCTGCAACCATCATACCAGCATTTGTGTAAAGATCGCCTGTGAAAACGCTGTCATATGCACCTGTTCCTGTTTCAGAAATATCTGGAGGATTTCCATCTTCATTTGGTTTTTCGATTGAATAGTAACCATTTCCCCACCAGAGATCTTCATCCCAGTATGTAGAGTTTGTTCCACCGATATAACCGATAGCACCAGCATCTTTAGCTCTTAACCAACCTTCACCAAAACATGTCCCAACTTCGAATTTGTTTGTAAGACAGCAGTTTCCAACTACGAGAGGATATTTACCTTTGTTTTTCATTGAATTGATCTGTGGAATTCTTAATGAAGGATCAGCCCATGAAGTTGAACTTCCGTGAGCAGTATAGTTCACATATGAACAACCATTACTGATGTTTTCAATAATATCAGCTTCATTCTGGTGTGAACCACTTGAAAGAAAAACATGAGTGTTTTTAATTCCATGAGCTGCATTAAAGTAATATTTAAGACCATATTTGATCTGTGGCCAACCCCATGCATATGTATGACTGTAATCCCAACCAGCAATCATAACAACATGTTCAAGGAATGATGGATCTGCCATTGTATATTTTTCATATTCAAGAGTCTTGTTAATCTGTGGAAGAAGATCTGCAACTGTTTTTGCAGAAAAACGACCTGTAAGGATATCTGGAATAAGATCACCAGAAGTAACAGCTACATAATAAAGATCACTGATATGACTTCCAGTTTCACCTTTAAATGCAGGAATCTGTTCGTGATCACCTACGAAAAGTACGAAACTAGGAGCTGGTTTTTCAGCTGTAGGATTATTGTATGAATTATGGATGTATGCTTTAAGTTCATCTTTAATGTTTGAGAACTGATCAGTATAAACAACATCAACGATAAAACCTTTTTCTGTTTTCCATGCTATGAAAGGAGCAAGTGCTTCTTCAAACATTCTATCAGCAACAATCATGTAACCTGCGCCACCAATAATGATGTTATGATCTCTTAGTGAATCTGGAACAAGAACTTTACGAGTCATAGATTTGAAAAACGGAGAAGCATAATTTTTCTTGATGTTCTGTGTTCTAGTCATATCTGATTTTTTAAGGGTAAGTTTGATTTTGATGTTGTTGTATACTTTGATTTTTTTGCTTACTGGATTGTATGCAACTGGTGAAATCATTACTTTTGCAAGACGCATATTTCTAAGAACACCAACTTCTTCAATAGCTACGAGGTCGCCCTGTTGAAAAGCATTTGCTACATAAGCACTCTGATCATATTCAAAAGGAACAAGTGTTCCATTTTTAGGTTGAGCTGGCTGACGAGGCATGATTGGATCAAAAATATCGATTTCGTTGAGTGTGTATTCTTTTTCATCAAGTTTTTCAACTGTTACAACTAATTCTGCTCCAAAAGGAACTTCAATAAGTTGGTTCATAACAGGAAGAGCAGGAGCTCCGATTGTTGAACTTGAATGAAAACGTGGAATTGAAAGGTTTGTAAACTGACCTTTTTCTGTATATTCTACAGATGTCTGCATTTTTTCGATCGTACATTCAAGCATAACTTCTGGAGCTATCTTGTTTGTAATCTGATCAGCAGTTATTACAACACCCGTTGTTCCTCTGCCATTAAGAACGATATCTTTTGCATAAACGCCTGAAAGCATCATGCTGAAAACCAATAAAGTAACAAATAATTTATTCATCACTACCTCCCTCTTTTTATCTATCTTTTTTAGTATGTCTAAGTATTATAACAGAAAAAAATAAAAATCAGTGTTTTTTTAAAAAAAAATTGACAAAATTTTTGAAATCATTATAGTGGACTGTTAAAAAAATAAAATTTTACCATAAAGAACATGAAGGACATGGAGAAAATCCATTGAAGATTGCCCTTCTATAAATGTTTTTAATAAAATGGCACTTTTAAAAGGAATAAATAATGAAAGCTAATTTACATCTACATAGTCTATATTCAGATGGCTATCAATGGCCTAAAAACGTTGCAAAAAGAGCAGCAGGTCTTGGAATAGAAATCGTATCATTAACTGATCATGATTGTATGAACGGCGTACAGGAGTTCATAGAAACCTGCAATAAAAATAATATAACTGGAATTCCAGGCGTAGAAATTGACTGTTGTGACAAAGAAAACGGATTTTGGGGCGAAATACTAGGTTATTTTCCTGAAGGGAACTACAAAAACACGCTTCATTTTACCATTAAACTTATGAATAACCGACTAGGACTCATGAAAAGACTGCTGAAAAGTGGAAGAAATTTCTATAAAAATGAAAGACTGAACCTTAAAGAAATGCTTATAAATAAAACAGGTTCATCCGAATTTGATACTGAACAGTTCTGTTTTTCAAAACCAGATCTTTTATATCTATTAAGAAAAGAAAAAATACTGCCAGAAAATATTCCTTATATTGAGTATAAAAAGTTGTTCGACAAAGGACAGGTTTTTGATGTTCCTAAATCTGATCCACCACCACATCTTGAAGAAGTGATTGATGTTATCAAAAGTGATGGTGGATATCCAGTTTTAGCTCATCCAGTATATGTTTTTGAAATGAATTCCAGCAATATGATTGACCTGGAAGAAACATATCTCGATATGTTTACCCATTTGAAAAAAATTGGACTTTGGGGAATTGAATATAATTATTATGGAGATAAGACTTCATTATATAATAAACAGATAAAAAAAATTGCTGACAAGACTGGCTTTACAAAATTTACCTGTGGTTCTGATGATCATGGATTAGGTCATGAACACGACACTATGGAGAAATATATCTGCGATTTTGAAAAATTTGATTCCTGATTATTTTACTTTAAATATCCAATTCATAGAAATCCTGAAATAAATCCCTATCTAGTGTTTTCTGGAATAAAAATTAATTTCACTTTTTTATGCTAAAATTGTAATGTTCAATTATCAAAATTCAATTGTTGCGATTGGAGACAATAAATTTTTATGGAAGGCTACGATAACGTATTCGCCTCTACTAGACGAATAGAGGGAGAAGTCCCGAAACTCGTATTTGGATTACTACAAAAACAAATATCCTTTCTCATATCATCTATACTCCTGGGATTTATTTTATATTCATGTCTTTTTATTGGTTCCTGGAAGTCTGCCCCATCTTCTGATTCAGTCAAAATTGAAGGGAGTATTCTTGAAAAGAGAATTTCAAAAAAAAATGACAACAATCAGGAATACTTGATTAAATTTGATTATGTGATCAACGGCAAAACACAAAGAGGTATGGATACGATTTCTAAGGATACCTATAGTAAAATTTCATCCGGAGATCCAGTAAGTGTAATTTACGATCCAATAGATCAAACCAGCAGAACAGAATTTCATGTTGAAAGATCTTTTTTCGTTTTTTATTTTCTATCATTCGCATTTACAGTTATTGGATTTATTTCATTAATATTTACTTTGAAAAATAAAAAAGAGATAACTGAATGCTATGACCATGGTAATCCTGTGTTTGGTAAAATCAAATCCTGTTCAAACAATAGGTCTAATTATACAATTTCATATTTATTTTCAATAAATGGCAAAATTCATACCGGAGAAACAAGCTATGATTCAAAAAATAATACAAATCCGGAATTGGAATACATTCCAAAGGGCACAATCATAGTTGTTATCGTCCATCCAACGAACAATAACATTTCTACCTTATGGAAGTTTTGTTGGGACATGGATCATATTCCTGAATAAAT
>DAOVTB010000177.1 GCA_030633305.1 Candidatus Muiribacteriota bacterium | reverse complement strand
GTTCTGGATTTTCTGTTATTAAGCATTAAAACACCAGATGCTTTATTAACAATTTCAGATATCACACCTTTATCTTTAACTTCAATAAAATCAAAATTCTGTATCTGTTTACCATCAATCATAAATTTAATACTGTTAATACTGATACCACTTCCACCTCTGTCAATAATAGTCACATTTATCTCATTTGTTTTTCCATCAACAACAAGATATTCACTTTTTATATCAGATTCTACAATAGAAGGAGCCAATGTATCTTTCTTTATAGTAAATCCATCGCTTGCCTCCTGAACATTTCCTTCTTTATCCTTAACAATAATCTTAAAATCATGTAGACCTTCCTTTAGTGGTTTCAAAGGTCTGTAAAAGAAACTTCCTCTATATGGATCATATAGAAGAATCGATTTGTAATAGTAATATTTATCCCACTTTTCACCACTTTTTCCAGGAATAACATATTTTATTTGTAAAGGTGCCCTTTCACCATCTAAATAGATCTCGATTCCATCTCTTGAAACACCACTGAGATAATCTCTTATACTTCCCTGAAGCGCAGGAGTGGTGGAGTAATAAATATTTTTTATTTCAAGATCAATTACAGGTTTTTCAACATCTTTAACGTCTTCGGGTTTTTCGATAATAAAATAACTTGCCACAGGTTTAGCATTGTTCTTTGCAATATCCCTGGCATATGCAATTATTATATGTTCACCATATCCAATAGAAGTCGATGGTTGAAAAACAAAACATTTTTCGTCTGTCATCAATTTATCAGGTCTAATCGTAAATTCATCAAGCTTAAAATAAATTTCACCCGGATCAAGATCATTTAACGGAGAATCAATACTGGCTATAAACTTTGGTAATGTACTTTTAATTTTTTCTCCATTAGCTATATTAAGTTTTCCAAGAACAGGAGGTAATCGATCAACCAAAAGGTCATTGGACATAATTACACTGGACTTCATTTCTGGTTTATCAAACCATGAACTTAGTTCTATTCGATATTTGCCATCTGGTATAAATATTCCCCTGTCATCCTTTCCATCAAAAATAAATCTGAGACTTCCAGGAGAAACATTTAAGTTTTCAGCAAGTTTTCGAATCAAATTACCAGAGAGATCCATTACATTTATTGTAATCTTACCTTTTGTAATTACATCTACACAAACTTCACAATCATCAAACATCCCATCACCATCCGGAGTTATCATAGCGGGTAAAATCATATATGTATCACATATTCCCCGATCGATATAAACGTTAATATCCGGCTCATAAACAACAATTTCTGATAAATATTCATTAAATGCTTCAGAATCATACTCATTGAATAATTCTGAAATCATACCAGTATCAATTGCCTGAAGATAATTATCCAATATTCCAAGTCTTTTGAAATAATCATACAGATCCTTATTAGAATAACACTCAACTATAAGTTTATATCTACCAGTATGAATTTTTTTACCATAAAGATCACTCCCGTCTAAATAAAATGATCTTATTCCCGGGAAAAACACTGTAAGGTCTTCCAGAATATACTTTTTCTTTTTTTCATCTTCAAGCCAGGACCTGTAAACACCTCTGTAATTATTTTTAGTTTCCAGTAAAAGACCTTTTTTTCCAGATATAATTACAGTTTCAGGAATACATACATTAATTTTTTTTAAAACTTCAGGTTCCCACTGAAATGCGTGATCTTTTAAAGCAATATTTAAATCAAGGTCTTCAGATTTTAGATCTAATTCCTTCGGGAAACAACCTTTTGCATCAAATGTGATTCGATCAACATATTCTGGAACATTTAAAGCATACTCTGTTCCTGATCCAGTTTCTAAAATTGTGTTCAATCCTGAAACACTTATTTCAACGGGTTCACCATTTTCACTTGAAACTTCTCCAGTTAAAAGTTTACTCTTCTGGCTCAAGTACAGTTCCTGTATATATGGCTTACTCAATCTTCCGCCCTTATCATATGCAGTTAATTTTAAAAAATAAATACCATCTTTTGAGATGGTGCCATCCTTTTGATATCCATCCCAACTGACTGACATTCTACTTATTCCAGAATATCTCTGTGTAAAAACGTTATTTGACTGATCATCAATAATTTCAGCTTCAACAGTACACCATTTTGATATATCATACTCAATTATATTCATACCATCTACAAGAGGATTGTATGGATTGGTTCTGACATTCACATTTGAAATAACAGGAGTAGATGTGTCAACACCAACAAAATACACTGAAAAGCTGTATGTAGTAGCACTTATTGTATCTTCATTGACTATTTTGCTGTTAACCAGTTCAAATGTATTGGTTCTTTCATTCAAACGATATACTTGTATTTCTTCCTTTGTATATTTTTTTCTTTCCGTTTCTTTTACTTTAAAGCTAATATCAACTGGTTTATCAAACTGGTATCCATGTGGTCCGAAATCAAATCCTGCATCTCCCAGAACATCAATTTTAGAAGGATTAGTCGAAAAATCAATGTTTGATGCAGTAACATCTACTTTATCATTTACAGCTCCGGACGGAATATTAACGGTTGCTTCTGATCCATTTTTCCCTTTTGCATCAATTGAACCTCCCAGATGATCAACCATTTGTGAAGGTATACTGATATTGATTGCCGAAACACCACTTTCGCAACCAACCCATTCACCATCAGCAACTTCTACTTTAAAATAATATGTTCCATTTCCAAGCCTGTTTTTCAATCCTTCAATAATTTCTTTATCTGTACCAAAAACTTTACCAAATTTATATGTTTCTCCAGGATCTACATGTATCTCTCTTGAATTACTAAAATCTGAATTTTCATCATAAATAATTGAAAATGCCATATCACTGGAGTTTGCAAGCATTTCGTTTGAATCAAGTCTGATGCCTAGGCTATTCGTAAGAAAATCCCCGTCATCATTCATTGGGGATTCTATTATCATAACTGGTGTTAACCCAAGTATCAGAAAATCTTTTATATAATGCGAAAATGTTTTCAGCATTTCTCGAGTATCCATCAATTTCCCATTTCCTTGAGCATAGGAAAGCAAATTGGCTATGAAAAGATCTCCATAAGTCTTATATAATTTCCACATTATCGATGCTACTGCTATTGAATTATCCAATCCTCTGATTTCATCAGACTTAACTGATACATCAGGATCACCCTGATTTTTGAGGGCATCAAGACCACCAGTATTAAAATCCTGTTCCAGTTTTTTTAGAACATCATTTTCTATATCAATTCCCCAAAGCGGCATTTTCCCGTTAGTGTTCTCATAAAGAGATGAATCATTAAAGTAACATGACAGAAAGATATCATAACCGTGTCTGAGGGCTACATCTATATTTCTTAAAACACCATATTTAGTTACTCTTTTTTTGAATAAATACGGGTATTGCATGAAGTCCGGTGCAAGGTAAGACACATACCTGGGACTTGCAGAAATATTTAATCTGTTTCTTAAAAATGTTGAATAAGCACGACCTATAAGTGAAGGATCACAATCATCGGGATCTTGTTCTCCACCTTTAACAAAAAGTGTTGGTAACCTGCTTTTTTTTGTATAATCAAAATGGGTTTCATTGATTTTCTTCTTATGGGTAAAATACTTGACTGTAATTCCAGGAATCTCTACTTCTTTTCTTTTTGAGGGATTTTGAAGAAAAGCATTTTTAAATTTTTCAGTCCATAATTTTATATCGCTTTTCTTAATTTTTTCAGTCTTTGTATTTTTTTTGGTAATTTTTTTCTCATATTTGTACTTTTTTTTCTTTTTTTTCTTTTCCTTATCATCTTTTTCCTTAGTTCGAGGAAATCCAAAGGAAAACATTCCAGAAATTGAGTTAAAAGCACCTGAATCAGAAAAAATACAATATTTTTGTTTTTCCGGCTTTCGGAAGATTTTTTTACTGTCTTCTACAAAACAAAGTTCATCACCATAAATATTGAAAATATTGCTTACTGCTCCTGAATAGACTTCTTTTTCACCTGATTTTATCTTTAATACTTTCGAGCCATCAGATACATATATACAATCCTCATTACCTGAAATTTTATCTGCTGTGATTCCAATAGGAATAGTTTTAACATTCTGGTCAACATCATTAAGAATCTGTATTTCTGTATTACCGAGAGCTATGATCTGGGAACTGTCTGAAGTCAGAGTAATATCCTTATAAGGTCCTGCAAAAGATTTGAAAATGTCACCACCAGTCGTACACAAGCTCAGCCTGCTATCAGATGTAAGTACACAAACGGTACCACTTGATAGCATATAAGCCTTTACAGGTAGAGCATTAAAACTTACTTCCCAGATCAAACTTCCATATTGGGTTATTGCTTTTACTTTATTATCATCAGAGTCACATACAATCATTACATTTTCAGAAAGATATGCAGCCCATTTAGGACTGGAAAAGCCATTTCTAAATACCCTGCTTTTGTAAAAATAACTATCATTGAAAATATACTCTGAAATAATTCCTTCTTTCGGATAGGTCAACAAAAATCTGTATACCGATGAATTTGATGATAGCTTCTCATCTATTTCTTCAGATGTATCTTCATCTTCTTCATCAGAAATATCATCAATAATAACTTCACTCGCATATTTCTGAAGTCTGGCTTTTTTCTCATAATACTCTTTTTCATCAATTTCTTCATTAGTCTCTTCTGTTTCTATAGTTGAAACAGATGGAACTGTATCCCCTTCTCCTTGTTGAAGACTGTCTTTTTCAACTATGACTGGAATGAATCTACCACTGTTGTTGGCCAGAACACGAGATAACATGTAGAATTTAGAAGCCTGTTCAAAGCATTTTCTTAATGTACTTATTATTTCCAAAGCTCCGTTATGATTTTTGTAGTACAATCCCGGAGTCGTATTCATGCCTCCACGAAGGTTTTCACTAAAATTCTTCAGATTTCCACCAATAGAAGATGAAAAACTACTCATCAAGGGACTTCCATAATTTATGAAACCTCCAGTTGACAATTCTCCTTCCCATGGAATCAGTATTCCTACTTCCTTCAAACCATGACATGGAATAATAACAGCCGGCATCTTATTCAAAATCACTCCCCTTAAAGGACTCCGAGCGGGAGCAACTCGTTGATATTCTGCTATACATTTATACGGCTGACGCCCACGATGTACAACAGCTCCTATCAATCTTCGTGATTTTGACTGAACTTTTGCAGGTATAAAATCGTAAAGCATTGCTTGAGCAACAATACGTAATCTCTTCTTTTTACCAGGATAAACCGGAGTTATTTCAATTCGTACAAAACCATTATCATTAAGAACAAGACCTTCTCCAATATTCTGCTCAATATTTTTTGGCATTCCATAAGACGGAAATTTATAGATTTGATTAACGAATATTCTTGTACCCTTTGGAAGTGGTCGGACATCACCTTCCCGGGTTTCAAAAGATACATCTGTTTCAAGATAGGAGCGTACATTACCAACTTTTTCCTGAATTTTGATTTCAACTTTCAGCTGTATTTGCTTTTCTAATGAATTAATCTTAAATCGAGCCGTAAATGGAATATAATGAAGTCCGCGTACAACATTTTTGTTCAAAACAAATTTAAATGGCTGGCTTTTTAAAAAATCATAGCTTGTTATTATATTTGATGCAGAAACTGTTTTTTTTGAACTTTTTAATTCCATCCCTTTTGGTAACTGCCCGAGTTCAATTTTAACTTCTTTAATTGAACTCCCTTCCCCGAGTGTATTTAATACAGTATATCCAAATGAAATTTCAGATTCTGGTAAGTATTCCATTGATTCCGGATAAAAATGAGGAATAAATTGAACTGGATTCAGATTTCCAACAAAAAAACTGACTTCCTCTTCTGATGATACACCAGCTGCGTTTTCAGATTCAATTTTGATTGTATAGATGCCTTTTTCCCGTTTAAATCCTGTAGGCATTGCAAGTTCAATAAGACCATTTCTGAAATAGTAATCAAATTTCTTGTTATCAAGAAAATCAGCTTTTATAAAATTTGTTTTTCTCAATGGAATGATCATGTCATTTTGTGAAATCGTACTCTTGGAATATAATTTTAGTTTTATTTTTCGCCAGTCAATCATTGACTCTTTTTCAATTAAAGAAATTTTAATATTAACTGGGCTTCCTGGTTTATACTCTGAAAATGGTTTTGGTTCAATAAATTCGATTTTTGGTGGAGTATTATCATCGACTATCTTTGATTTAAATTTCAGGATCTTGGATGGATGTCCAGCTCTGTCACGAACAAAAACAGAAAAGTCATAAACTTTATCTTTTACTGGATTTTTAATTTTAAATTTTGCTTCTACAAGCTTGAATTGATCTTCCAGCCTAACAAATCGACTTGCAAATGATTCATTGATCTCAAAATAATTAAGTTTTTTATTCCTCACAACAACAGCTTTTTCAAGATCATCATATCTATTAAAAAACTGTTTATCATTATCAATTTTTAATTCAAAACTCTTGGTGTTTATGCCACAACCAGAATCCTTAAGATAAAAAGTCCCTTCAAATAGATTATTTTTGGCAAAATTCAATCCTATTCCATCAGCTTCATCTGTAAGCATAGATGTTTCTAATGTTGGTGGCGCAATATCCATCCAATCAATCGTATCTAATGCAATTCCAATGATGTCAGGAATTTTATTTTTCAAACCTTTAGCTATAGCAGTAACCCTGCTTTTATATTTTGAAAGCTTTGCTAGTCCACGTGTTAATTTATTTGACTTCATAATAAACTTTTTGCAATTTCTGGATTTCTTAAGAAAGTCATCAAGATGATTTCGAGTTATTTTCCCCATGCTTAATCTTAAATTGTTGTTAAGTCTATTCAGTCTTTTTAAATCCTTTGATTTTCTGACAAACTGGTCCGCATTACCAACTGATGTAAGAAGTGTATTTTTTCCTGCACGAGTCGCACCTTTCATATATCCTCGAACTGACTTTCCAATCGGATCATATATTTTTTTCATCTTTCTTGAAATCTTGGCCTGTTCTTTAAGCAAACTTTTGTATGACTTTAAATGATGTGCCTGATTCTTAAGCTTGGCTGAAATAGATTTTAATCTTCTAAGTTTTCTTCGCGAGTTCTTTATGTTACTCATATTTGCAGTAGTAATATTAGATGAAGATTGTTGCAATTTTTTCATTGCTTTTGACATTTGGCCATCAACTTTTGTTCTTTGATTAAAAATCGATATCTGTTTTGTTTCTACAAATTGTTCGAAATCATCTATATGCTTATCAAATGACATGAAATAATTAAAACTCTTATCATTAAGACATTTTCCTATGTGTCCTGTTTCTACTAGATCGGAGGTTATTGCATTTGGAAAACTATAGAACAGATTCCAGTAATCAGATTTGCTGAATGAATATTCCTTGGATAAAAGATGATAATCCACGACCCCTTTTTTAGATTCAACCATGCTGATCCATTTATCCACATACAGCATACTAAGAAATATGGCAACATTAGCAGCGGCTCCAACTCCTGTCGTCACAGTGAGAAGAGCAACAGTGTGTGTCGCTATCTCTCCGACGACAATCATAATTCCGCCTTTGAACAATTCGAATACGTATCCCCATGTTGAATGCTTCATATGTGAAAATGCATATCTGCTATGGTAAAGTTTTCCAAAAGTACCCTTGATTATATTCCAGGCACCTTTGACAAATTTAATGAGATAATAAACAGGGACTGCACCAATTAATGCTGGTGGCGGAGGCAATACAAATCCCATGTAGCTTTTCACAACTTTAAGATATGTTTCAGGAGTATAATCTATAAGAAATTTTGCTTGCCAAATACTATCGATTAAAAATTGTAAATGTTCAGTATGTGTTTTAGGTACGGGGACAGGCACTTTTTCTTTTCCCATAAGTAATGTGAACATCGATATATTTAAAACAAATGTGATTAGTATTATCCAGCTGATACGTTTCATAACCAAACTCCTATTTCAGAACAATTTATAATTTTATATATAAGATATTATCATTTTTATTCGCGTATTTGAAATAATATTATAGTTACTTTGGAGTATGAATTAGTTTGCTTTTTTCAATATGATAAATATTATCAGCAAGTTTTTCAGAAAATGATTCATTATGTGAGCTTATTATTACAGTTGTTGATTTACTGCTATTAAGGTCAAGAAGAATTCGCTCAATATTGGAAATATTCTGTTTATCCACACTGGCTGTTGGTTCATCCATAAGAAGAACTTCTGGTTCGACTGCAAATGCTCTTGCAATTGATACTCGTTGGGATTCTCCGCCCGAAAGCTCATTTGAAGGAGTATTCTCAAAGCCTGAAAGGTCAACAAGTTCAAGCATCTCCTGAATTTTTTTTGCAATACTCTCTTTTGAGTATTTTCTGACTTTTAAACCAAATGCAATATTCTCTGCAACAGTTTGTGAGAACAAATATGGATTCTGGTGAAGATAAACTGTTGACATTCTAAGCAAAGGATTATTATCAACTACACTCAGTCCCTTAAATTTGATTGTTCCCTTTGTAGGAAGCAAAAGTCCATTTAATAGTTTAAGTAATGTGGTTTTTCCACAACCATTTGCACCAAGAAAAGCATAAATACTTCCCTTTTCAATCTCCAGAAAATCAATGTCCAGAATTTTTTTACTGGACTTGTTATCATAACTGAATTCCAGTCCATTTATTGAATATAAATTTTCAGATTTCTCCACGATTTGGACTCCCAAAAATTAGAATAACAGCTAAATTAAGTATAACTGCAATCGACATCAGGATAATTCCCAGTGCCAATGCAATAACAAATTCTCCTCTACTGCTTTCAAGTGCAATTGCTGTTGTAATGGTTCTGGTAAATCCCTTTATATTACCTCCCAGAATCATTGATACTCCAACTTCACCGATTATTCTTCCAAACCCTGCAAGTACGCTGGTCAAAAGAATAAATCTGGCCTCGATTAAAACTCCCTTTAATATATCAATTTTACTGCCCCCAAGTGTAATCATGGTTTCCAGAAATCTAGGATCCAGTTTCGATATACCATTTATTACAAATGAAATTATAATGGGGAAAACAAGAATGACCTGACCAATGATTATTGCAGCAGGTGTGAATAATAATCGATATTCCCCAAAAGGACCTGATCGGGATATAAAAGAATATACAAAAAGGCCAATCACTACAGTTGGCATAGCAAGCATACTGCTTAATATCCCGATAAAAAGCTTTTTAAATCTGAAATTATAAATTGAAATAAAAATTCCAGCAGGGATACCAATCATACATGCAATAAAAAGTGATATAGAAGCTATTCTAAAACTTGTGAAAGCCACTTGTATGACTTCTTTATCAAGTGAAATAATAAGCTTTAAAGCATGTGTCAGGGAATTTAATAGTTCATTCATTTTATTGCATCAGGTATAAAAAGCACTTCATCTTGTACTTTATATTCCCTTATTATTTTTTGACCTTTAACAGATGTTATCCATCCAATAAACAGCATGGAATTT
Organism: Candidatus Muiribacteriota bacterium; assembly: GCA_030633305.1. GTDB lineage: Bacteria > Muiribacteriota > DAOVTB01 > DAOVTB01 > DAOVTB01 > DAOVTB01. The sequence continues at coordinate 312 of DAOVTB010000177.1, read as the reverse complement.
ATATAATTAATTCCTTTATGTTTTGCTGGATTAACTGCAATTATTCCATATGGATTATGTAATCCTGGATCTTTTTTTTCAAATAGAATTTGAAGTTTCAATTTATCTTTCATTGCCAGATAAGTCCCTCTATCACTAAGAGTATAGGCTCCAATCTGGTCTGTAAGCATCAGAACTGCTCCCATTCCCTGACCAGATTCTTTGTATAAATCCCCAGACGGATTTAAATCAGATGTTTTCCATAGTGATTTTTCTTTTTTATGTGTTCCCGAGTCATCTCCACGGGATACAAATATGCATTTCTCTTTAGTT
>DAOVTB010000211.1 GCA_030633305.1 Candidatus Muiribacteriota bacterium | reverse complement strand
TCTTAAAACACTTCTGGTTGCTATAAATGACATTTTAAAAAATACTAAAGATGGATTCCCCGGTCAAGTCGGAGAATGACACATGAAAACATACGTGTGTTGTGATTATCAATAATTGATTAAAATAATCATATGGAAACTCTTAATTTGATGATTTCCTTAATCTTTGTTTCAGTTCCTGAAGTTCAGCATCATCCTTGGGATTTTTTTCAACTTTTTTCTCACAGCAATCATCCTGTACTATTTCTTCAACCCGTTCTGGTTTTCCATCAAGTTCTATTTTTTCGTTCAGCTCTGTTTCATCCTCAAGTTCCATTTCTTCGGTCGGTTCAATGTCTGAAATCCACTCAAGCCATTCTTTGGCTTCTTCATTTCCTGAAGCGGCGGATTTTTCCAACCATTTGGTTGCTTCGTCAACGGACTCAAGATTGAACTGGATATTCCCGTTCAATACTTTCTGAATGTGGAGCATTGTATCGATTTCGTTGCTCCAGTCACCATCTTCTGGCAAAGTTAAATATGCAAATGCCAGTTCAAATTGAGCGTCTGCATGTCCTGCTTCAGCGGCTTGATGAAATAGTTTGACTGCTATTTCATAATCAAATGATGCTTTATTCCTTGTTGTATACTTTTTTCCCAGTTTATATAAAGCATCATCTGTTAAATGGTTTCCATTATTAAGACCTGATGGGCTTGCAGATGTTGAAACCATGTTCTGCATTTCGTTTATAAGGTCATCCATTCCGCTGAGTTCATGGCCGATTGAATCAGCAACATGGCCAATAAGTTCATTTAATTGACTGTCACCTAAATTGTTAAAAAATTCAAAGATCTCCTTCATTACTTACTCCTTAAAAAAAGATTCTTTATACAGCATACCAGAAATTTGAGGAATATATTTTTCATTATATGCGCATAATTTTAAAAAAAAGTATATGAATTTCTATTGTTCTACAAGTACAATTGTAATGTTTGATGAGATGGAAAACAATATTTAATAGATAAAAAAACTTAATAATGAGATATAATATAAAGATAACAGTTTTGAGAGGCGAAAAATTGAAAAAGAACTTTATCAGATCACTTTATTTTTTCCTTATACCGTTTGTACTGCTTATGCAAGGATGTCCATATGCCTCAACAATTTCTCTGGAAGTTCCTGGAAATTCAACAATCAATCAAGCGTTGCTGGGAGAGTGGGAATATAATCAGGAAGGTATTGATGGTATAGGCACATTAAAAATATACAAATTCAATGAACGAGAATATCTTCTGGAAGCATCTGAAAAGGATGAAACGGTTTTTTGCAGAGTTTTTGAGACTTTAATTGAAGGAGTAAGCTTTCTTAATATTCAACAGATTGGTCCTGGAAACGAGGAAAATGAATTTGTTTTTACGAAATATTACATTCAATTTGATAAACTATATCTGGTGACTCTTGAAGATAACGTATTAAAAGAACAATTCAATACTTCCACTGAATTCATGGAATTTGTCAAAAGTCATATTGATAATCCGGAATTGTTTGGGAAAGTGATTATTCTTGACAGGAAATGAATTTATTAGTATCAAAATACACGAAGGAGAGAATTTATCAAAGTGGAAAAATTAATAAAATATGCTTTTTTAATACTACCGTCTTTAAACAGAGTTTATTACGAGTCTTCAAAAGAACTGGCGATTGCTGAATTGAAGATATTGACCAGAAATTTAAGTAATAAAGTTGAATCAATTGAACTAAAGGAAATTGCAGGACTTACTTATGTGACTTTTCAAAGTACTGAAATCATTGAATGTGATATTAAACATATAAGTAATCATTCAACTATTTATGCACTTTATGAAATAAAAGATGATGATTTGTTTAAGCCAATAGCTTTAAATAGACGAGATATTTTTGATGATGATTTGATAAGCATTCAGAAGTATATGGGGAAGACAAATGAGTATTTTACTAAGTTTTTGCTGAATGTCACTATTTCGAGTACTGAATTTTCAAGCGAGAAACAATTGAGAATCCTTGATCCGATGTGTGGACGTGGTACAACTATGCTTCAGTCTATGATGTATGGATATGATTCTTCAGGAATTGAACTCAATAAGAATCTTGTGTCTGCATTTGAAGGGTTTATAAAATCGTATATGAAGTCCAAAAGATTAAAACATAAATTCCAATCTCTTACAAAGAAAAAACAGCTTCTACTGGAAACTGCTGTGTCAAAAGAGGATTATAAGAATAACAATCTGGTAAAACTTAATATAACAAATGGAGATACAATTGATTGTCGAAAAATATTTCCGAAAAATAATTTTCATTGCATAGCTGTTGATCTTCCATACGGTGTTCAGCATGGTACCACAGTGAATTCATCATTAAAACGAGGTCCTTTAGCACTTTTAAAGCAGGTTGTTCCAGAGTGGATAAAAATTTTAAAACCAGGCGGTTGCATAGGGATCTCATGGAATGTTAATACATGTCCTAGAGATATTATGATTCAAACTCTTGAAGATACAGGTCTTGAAGTATTTGACACCGAAGAATATAGAAAATTTGTTCATCGTGTAGATCAGGCTGTTTTAAGGGATGTTATAATTGCAAAAAAGGGAAGATATTTTATTCATCCACTTAATTGATTCTCTTATGATATCCAGTTAAACTTCCACTGAAATTTTTTAATCCTCTATTTGATTCAGAGCTTTGACTATGAATATGTTGCAATTATCGATGATATTTTTTTCAGTGATATCTTCTCGACCATAAGGATGAAAAAAATCAGAAAATTTCTGGATATCATTTCCTGCTATTTTTGAAAATCTCAAAGCAGCAAAAAGGTCCCAGAATGGTAGATCGTTATAATCAAGTTTCATATTTTTTTTGTAAATTTCTGTGAATTTTTCCTTTGCTTCAATTCCGAATATCCAGGAAATTTCCAGTCTCGCAATCGCAAGATCGTGTAAAGGATATCCGATTCCTGAATCTTCCCAATCGATAATCCCATTTAAATTTCCATCAGACCAGAGGACATTTCCTGGCCAGAAATCTCCGTGAATAAGTACAGGTTCAGTATCGGTTTTAATTTTCCATTTTGACTGAAGTATATCTCTGATTTCTTTTTCTCTGAATCTATCTTTGTTTATTTCAGGAAGCGTTGAAACATATTCATTATAGTGATTTCTAAAATCTGGAATTTTAGATTTATCTTCATCAGTTAGAGGGATACAATGAATTTCTGCAAGTCTATCAGCCAGTTCTGAAATATAATTATCAGCATCAGAGTTATCAAAACTCAATCCACCTTCAATATGTTCAAGTATTAGATATGGTTTGGATAAAATTTCACAAGTTATATCAATTAATATTGGATTTGGAGTTTTAGTTTTTATCTTTGAAACAATATTTAAAATATTGTATTCATGTTGGCAACTTTTCTCAGTTTCAAATTGTCTGACTATAAATTTTTCAAGTGTTCCATTTAGTTTTCTTATTCTAAGCAGTGACATATTTTTTGAGATTCCGCCCTTCATTTCTGTAATGTCTATAAGTAAGCTTCCAGGCCAGTTTTTATTTACAAGTCTTCGGAAATTTTCAGAGGTATCAACGTTATTCTCAATTTTTGTATCATTATTAAATTTGATGTTCAGCTTACAAAAAGAACATGTGAATCTATATTGGAAATAAGCGATTAAAAAAATTTCACCTGTTATCAGCAACCATATAAAATATGACTCTGGTGATCTTGGGTCAGGTTCCAATAAGTAAAATAATGTGATTGCGACAAATAGGACTAGAAAAGAAAGAGTTGATTTAGAGAAGTTATTTTGATTACTGGAAGAAATAATAACTGGAATGAAAAGTGCAGAAATAAATAAGGGAGGTATAGTAAATATCAATAAAATTAAAACACTTCCAAAAGATGTTCCGTATTTAGTGTGTGCAGCTATGATATTACCAAAAAAAATATTCAATACAAGTGAAAGGAAAAAACCTATTACAATATTTATGATGACACTTATGCCTTTATCAAATAAACCTGATTTTTTTTTAAGACCTGGTTTTAATTGTTTTTGCATGCAATTCTCCATCGAGTAAATTTATTACTTTTTCCACCTCGTATTTTTCCATTAATTATTTTTCTGCAAAGAATAATTAAAGAGCATCATTTATTCCCCATTTATTAGGAAGATATTCCAACGATTTTATAATGTACTGTCTTGTAATAATTTTCTCAAAATGCATTGGATCAGCTCCTTGTTTGAAAAAACCACCCCATGCCCATCCATTTTTAGTCATGATTTGAAATACTTTATCTCCTTCGTGGATCATTCCTTTGATTCTTAATTTTCTGTTCAGATATTTTTCTGCGCCCTGTGGCTCGACTTTTCCGCCCGCAACTGGTGAAGGATTGTAAAATGGATTCAGATCAATTGCAATACCGTAACTATGTAAAGATAGTTTCTTTGGAGACTGAGCATCTTTGCGATAATAGAAAGCTGAGGAGTTATTTTTCCTTGACGAGTCATTTGGATTATTCAAATAGAAAATGGGTAATTTCATACTTTGAATTGGAAAACGGATATTATACAATTCCCTGAAGGTCTCTACCGTATTTTCTGCGATGGCTTTATTGATAATAAGTTCGCCAATATGGGTTTTATTATCAAATCCCCAAAATGATATTCTTAGATAGGTGAGTTGATCGAAATCAACTGGACAGCCTTTTTTCCATGATTCGCCGATCATTTTAGCTTTAATATCTTTTGGAATTGGGCTTATTTTTCCAGTGAACTTGTTTTCTGGAAATAATTCTGTTGTGCAAAACGTCAGTGATAATAAAATAAAAACCAGTAATAAAGATTTCATGAATTTCTCCTAAATTTAAAATGAGTAAACTATTTTGATTTAATATAATATCCAATTTTCTTATAATATTGTGTTATCGAGATCATTAGCCATACCTGACCCTCAAACTCTTCTTGCGATATTTTCAATAAGCCTTTAGATATTCAATATTCGGAGAATAGAATATCTGATCTGTAATCTTTCCAGACTTTTTTTCCATATTATCATCTTTAGAGTCTTTTCCGATACTGTAAAGGACAAATGATTTTCCCTCGCGACGATAGATAAATTCTTTTCCGCTAAATATATCAACAGGCAGATCTGTATGATTCAAATCAGACAGATTTTCGGGATATCTGTTATTCTTTGAGTAAAATTCATTAAGTCTGTTGATCACAAAAAGAGCTCTATAATAGTTATCCTTTTCAAGAAATTTATAATATGCAGATTCTATATTGGGAGTTCCTATCGCAATGATTATTCTGGCTATATATTCGGAGGGAGAAAACGTAGAATTAAAAATGTTCTTCTCTGACAAGATTTCCATAGCTTTCTTAAAACATTTTTGCGATTCCTCGAAGGTCTTACACTTAACACCTTTTTTGGCTAAACCATAGAATTCATCATAAAATCCATGTAATGCTTCAGTTGCCGAATCACCAAAAAAATACATTAAGTATCTATCTGAAGCACTCCTTTTGTGTGTTATTTTATCCCCTTCCTGATTCATCGTTGATATTCCCTCAGTACTGAAATGCTTCACAAAATCAAATTTATTCCAGGTCATTTTTTCCAGCTTAAGGAATTCATAAAAGTCAGGGCTATCTTTTCTCATATTTTTTAATAATTTCAGGATCTTTTTTTCCTGAGAAACACTAATTTTTCTTGATCCAAAAAGAAGGGTAAGTTTCTTTAATGCAATTTTCTGTTCTGCAATTGATATCATACAACCAATCAAGGTTCTTCCAACTCCAAAACCATAACCAATATCTATTCCAAATTTAATTACACTTATATAAATCGCAGCAGCCGTCGAGCCCTTACCAGAAAGCATATAATAATCTCCAATCGAATTTATACCCCTTCCGATTTTTCGAAAAAGATTATAATCAGGTAATGGAATCTTAAATAAATCCCAAAGTTGGAGTTTTTCATAATCTATCTGAGGATTATGAAGAATTGTTGGGATAGTATTTTTTTTGTAATGATTTATAAAGGCTTTCAGCATTTTTTTGTTTTTTAAAGCAAAATCTCGACATATTTTTTTATTCTTATCGATGGGTAATAATCCCCTTGTTTCTATAGAAACACCCTCTGGTTTAATACAGAAATCAGGACTGAATTTATTTTTGAGTTTAGGTTCATATTCATTTTCTTGTACAATCAAAGCTGTAGTCATCCAGATATGGATATTAAGCAAAATAATCAGTAAAAATATAAACGCGCTTATTTTCTTCATCAAAATATATTTACTTCCACCTCGTGTTTTTCCATTCCTTTTGTTTTTCAGGTGTTAGAAATGTCCAGGTAACAATTCTACTTATTTTATTCCCCTGACCCATTGGAATGGTTTTAACTTCAACTGCGTTGGCTTTTTTTAGAGCTGTATAAACTCCTTTGAGATTTGTCTGTTTGGATATCAGGGATGAAAACCAATAGCAACGGTCTCCAAATTTTCTGCTTTCAAAAATCATATCCTGTACAAATTTTCCTTCTCCGCCTTTACACCAGAGTTCACTGCCCTGACCACCAAAATTTAAGGTTGGTTTAGTTGTTTTTTTCTTATTCAGATTATTCAATTTTCGAAGTGTTCCTGACTGGGCCGCTTCTAATGAAGCATGAAACGGGGGATTACATATTGATAGATCAATTATCTCATTTTCTCTTAAAGATCCATAAAAACAATCCCATGGATTTTTTTGTAATCTGATCTCAATTTTTCCTTTTAAGGAAGAATTATTTTCTATTATTTTATTTGCAGATTCAATCGCAACGGGATCAATATCGCTGCCTATGAACGTCCAATCATATTCAGTGACACCAATGATAGGATAAATACAGTTTGCTCCAACTCCTATATCCAGACATTTTATATTATTGCCAACTGGGATTTTTCCATAGTTACTGTTTCCTAGAACATCTGCAATATGGTGAATATAGTCTGCTCTTCCCGGAACAGGAGGGCATAAATAATTTTCCGGGATTTCCCAATGAATTATATTGTAATGATGCATTAATAGAGCTTTGTTCAGAGTTTTTACTGCTTTAGGATCAGCAAAATCAATTGATTCATCATCGTATTTATTCAACTTAACAAATTGAGACAGTTCCGGACAGCTTTCGGTAAGTTGTTTGAAATCATAGCGCATACGGTGCTTGTTTCGTTTATGTAATCTGGTTTTTTCTTTAGAAGGTGTTTTCATTTAATATACCTGAGATTGAAGTATGCTATTCTACTATTGAAGTATGCATTATTTCAATGACAAAGTTGATAAAAAATATTATATGCGAAGTGATGTAATATTTTTTCATATCTAAATTGTATATTCAAGGTCTTCCGTATAAGAAATCGAATATTTATTTGACCATGTTCTTAAAATATCAATTACTTTTACAATTTCTGCTGATTTTATTTTCCCGAAAAAAGGTCCGGACCATGATAAATTACCCTTATCGCATTCAATGGTAATTTCGATTTTATCTTGATTTTTGACTACAAATAAAGCACCAACTGATATGAACATTGAGGTAGGCAATATTACAAGATGATTATCAGG
>DAOVTB010000141.1 GCA_030633305.1 Candidatus Muiribacteriota bacterium | reverse complement strand
GAAAAAGCCCCTTTCATCTCATTGAATACAATTCCATTATATCTCAAAGGGCCATCCATATCATCTAGTTCATAATGCCAGCCCTCCTGTTTGAAAATCTCTTCCCTTTCATAAATAAGTGGATTAAATACAGCATCCAGATAGACATCCATCAGGTTAAAGAAATCCTTCTCATTTCTGCTTGAATATGGATAAGTAGTTGCATCAGACATTGTCATGGCATTAATAAAAGTTGCCAGAGATTTTTTCATATAGTCTCGCAATGGTTCTTTTGTAGGAAATCTTTTAGAGCCACTTAAAACTGAATGTTCAAGAATGTGCGGTAAGCCAGTATCGTCATCAGGAGGAGTCCTGAAACATACATTCATCATCATATTATCATCTTCATTTTCGATTAGTATCAGTTTTGCGCCACTTTTATCATGTTCATAATGTGAACATTGCGAATCTATTTCCCTTATATACTCTTTTTCAATAAATCTGAATCCATTACCTGAATGATTATCTTTCATATTATTTTCCTTATATTTTCAATATTAGGTACATATTACCAGATTTTGATATATTTTAAAAGGAACTCGTTACGAAAAACACAATATTTACTTTACATATGGTGTTTTTTATGATATAAATTTTAGTTGACCCTGCTTTTCTACGAAAATGTAAGAAAAGCCAATTAAGCCCAAAGGGAAGGAGGAATATTACATGAAATGCTATGAAACGGTGGTAATTTACCCCGCAACAATTTCTGAAGAAGACTTTGAAGTTCTTTCAAAAAAAGTAGAAGAATACTTCACAAGAGAAAGTCTGGAGATTGAAACCAGAAAATTCGGAAGAAGAACACTTGCGTATCCAATTCAGAAACATACTGTTGCAGATTATTACATATACAGGTTTAGAACTGACAAACCATGTATTGCTGCAATCGAAGAGCGTATGAAATATAATGAAGAAATTCTTCGTTACATGACAGTACGTATACCTGAAAAATTTTACGATTAGGAGAAAGTTATGGCAAGTCTTAACAAGATTATGTTGATTGGAAGATTAACAAGGGATCCTGAATTACGATATACTCAGCAGGGAACCGCAGTTGCTAACTTTTCTTTAGCTGTTGACAGAACATTTAAAAATCAGGCTGGCGAAACACAGACTGATTTTATAAAAGTGGTAGTCTGGAGAAAACTTGCTGAAACAATAGGCAAGTACCTCGTAAAAGGTTCATTGGTTTATGTAGAAGGTTCATTGCAGTTAAACAAATATGAAGATTCTAATAACATCAAAAGAACTAGTGCTGAAGTTATGGCTAATACTATCCAGTTTCTGGACAAAAAGTCAAAAACATCACCAGAAAGTTCAAAAACTGCACCTTCAGAATTCGATCATATGCCTGTTGATGATTTTACAACAGACGACATACCATTTTAAGCAGTTGAAAAACTGATTTCAATAAGGAGGATAACATGCCTAGGTTTAACAATAAATTTAGATTTAGAAGAAAAAAGAAATGTCCATTCTGCAAAGATAAAGTACAATATTTTGACTATAAAGATGTACAGACATTAGAAAGATTTATTAACGAAAAGGGAAAAATAGCACCTCGTAGATCTTCTGGTTGTTGCGCAAAACATCAGAGAAAGATCGCTGAAGCTATTAAGAAAGCAAGAAATATCGCATTACTACCTTTTTCAAGAGGGTAGTTAAATGAGACAAAAGAAATCCGCATCGAGTAATTCAATGCGGATTTCTTTTTTTTACAACAAAAAAAACATGTTAAGATCTGCAAATTCCAAAAGAGCCAGCACACTGGTAATGATTATTTTCATAAGTAGTATAATTTTCATTTTATCTATGATGATGATGTCTATTGTCGTTCAGGATAAAAAAACTTCTGTCAAAGTCAAAGATGTAATACAGATGAAATATTATGCAGAATTTGGAATTGCTCTTATGAAAAGGCAATTTATAGAACAGGCCAAACTTCCATTATTTACCGCAGACAAAATATTCAAAGATAAACTTGCTCTTCTGGATTTTGAAAATGCAGCTTCTTTTACAAAAACTATCAAATATACTCCACCTGGAAGCGGTATAAAAATAAATGTTACTCTTGAAATAATGAACATCAGGGCTACTCCGTTCAACTGTTATTTACATCACAAAGAAAAAAGTCCAATACGATTGAATATTTTCAAGAAAAAAAATGACGATTCATCCAGTGAAAATAAGACACTTGGCGGCTGGGATGCCTTCATGAAAATAGTTTCTACAGCTAAATCCAACAAGGAAGAACAAACTGTTGAATCACTATTTAATGTGAAAATGAATAATCTTACTCCCCCTGCGCCTGAATACACTTTTTTTATACATGGGCAAAAAGTTGAAGATATAAAGGAAGGTCAATTTATCCTGAGTAACTGGGATTTTCAGGGAACTGTCGGTAAAGTTGTAGTACCACTTATGAAAAAAATGAGTGAAGAATTATCGCTGAATTTTGATGAAATGGAATTCAATGATCTTTTACAAAATGTAAAAGGTTTTGTTCAAAGCGTTGATTCATATGCAATTCTCAATAAAATAAACCAGATCATAATGAATCTTTCTCCGTGGGGAAAGGTCAGATGTAATGGTCGACTTAATGTTTATCTACCATTTTTTGAAGTTGATGATATTATCAACTATTTTGTTGATGAAGAATCACTTGAATTTCCTGAAATCGGATATATTGGTTTCGGTAATCGCCTTCATGACAGGTTCATGGGAAAATATACAAGATACGAAGGTAAAATATACAAATATTATTATGAATTGAAGCCTTATATTTTTTCGAAGCAGAGAAAAACCGCCAGGCATGCATTATACACGATGTTTTCAACAATGAAGAATTATCCATTAACACATAAAAATGAAGTAATGCCTGAATATTTTGAAAATATCGTAACAAACGCAAAAAAATATTGTACAAGAAAACTATCAGGTGAGCAAAAATTCTTTGGCACTGATGCCCATCCAATATTCATAAATGGAATTATATATACGGATGGAGATATCTATGTGGGCGGAAACTACAGAGGACGTGGAATGCTATTTACATCTAAAGGTGACATTCACATTACTGAGGATCTTATTCCGGTTGAAAGTACAATTGATATGCTTGGGCTTATTGCACCAGAGGGAAAATTGATACTTCACAAGCTAGCTAGTAAAACTAAGATAAACGCTGCAATTTCTGTAAAAAACAGCATTTTGAAAGGAAAGGCTGTAGAAATCAGAGGTAATCTGATAAGCGAAAATCTCAATAGACATGGACTGGATGAAGGTATTTTTAAACTTTCGGCAATGCCGAAAAAAGTCATGATAACCTATGATTCAAGACTTCGAAATCGAGCCGCGAATAACGTTTATCCATCAATTAGTGTACAAACATTCTATTACCGCTTTTAATTCCTGCGACCCCAATGAGCGAACTTTGAATTTTTCTGCATCATTTTTATGATTGCGGAGTACGGAAAAGCACACCTCATCATAAATAGTCTTGAAAAATCCAAATTTCATCTCATTGGGGTCGCAGGAAAAACTTAAAATAAAAATGGGACCTTGAATAATCAATTTCAAAAGCGTATAATTGCTTATTTGAATTTGGAGATAACACCTTTAAGGAAAATTTTATAGGAAATTTAAAATAATGGTACGGTATAAAAAATCATTTGGTCAGCATATTCTTAGTGATCATAAAATAATCAGCAAAATAATTTCAATGGTTCCTGTAAAAAATAATCAGATCGTCGAGGTTGGACCCGGAACAGGAAATCTGACAAAACATATTCTTGATGCCAAACCAGCATCGCTTATAGCAATTGAAAAAGATACTGACATGATTACCGTATTAGAAGAAAAGTTTCCTGATAATCAAATATTGAATCTTATAAGTTCTGATTTTCTTAAAATTACTCCTTCAGAACTTCCTGAAAAATTTGTATTCATTTCAAATCTCCCCTATTACATCACTACTGATATTCTAATTAAATTATGTGGATTAAAAGAGAGAATTATTTCAACTGTCATAATGACTCAATATGAGTACTTCCAAAGATTAAACGCTGATCCAGGAACCAAGCAGAACAGTTCAATTTCAATATTTATAAAATCTTTTTTTGATGTTATACCTGGTTTTAAGGTTAAGAAAGGTTCTTTTTTTCCACCACCAAAAATCGACAGTTATGTTTTCTCTCTTGTTCCTAATACGATTTCTGAAAATATTTCTGATTTCAAATTTTACAACAGTATAATTAGAAGTTCGTTCTCAAAACGTCGTAAACAAATGGCATCTGTACTTTCCAAAGAATCATTTGTTTCTAATTCAAAAAATGAGATTTCCGAGATATTGGTGAAAATGGGTTTCAGTGGAGCTGCCAGACCTGAGGAATTAGCTATTGAGGATTTCATTACTCTGGCTAATGATCTTAAACAACAATAAATTTATACTAATAAACTTAAATCTGTTCAACTTATCTGGCGCAGGGGTCTTTATTTTATTCTTGTTCCAGGAGGGGTCAAAGCAACTTTCATGAACTTGGATTTCAAGTTCACAAAAGTTCCATGTGACCCCATCTATATGGGTATTTAACATTTTTCATTGGACAGGCACAGGGGCCTGTCCCTACAATTAACTTATTTTTTTCTCTGCATTCTCAGCGCTACATCTTATTCTTTTTTCTTTGTGCCTTAGTGCCTTTGTGTGAAATATTCTTTCTTTATTTTTCTTAATTCTCTGTGCCCTCTGTGGTAAAATCTTAATTTTTTATCCTCAACAAAATTTATTTTTCGCCGAAATAGTAAATAATAATATATAAAACTATGGAGGTATTTTCATGACAACTTTTTCATATTCAGATACAACTTCAGACCTCAGATTAAAAGTATCAAAATGGATAAAGGAAAAATATTCTGAACTTCTTGGAGAAAAAATACGACTTCTGGATCATCCACATGGTCTTGAAATGTTACAAAAATTTGTACAGCAAAGGCTTTTTGAGTTAAAAACTAAGACAAATTGAATAAACATATTTATTTTTTACTTTTTATATTTGTTTTCCTGTCAGGATGTTCTATTTTTGATAGTGCACAAAGTACAGACTATAGTGAAGGTACAGTAAAATTCTTCATTACCGGATTTAATCCGTATGACGCAACTTTTGCCAATGCAGGAAGTCCTTATGGACCCGGAAGCGCTAAACTTGAAAGTCTTCCAAGTCCTGATATTGTTGAAATTACTATTACACAAATAAGTATTTCAAAAGATAATGAAAATTGGCATGATCTTCTAAACAGAGAATTTAAAGTTGATTTGTACAGCGATGATGCCAGAAATTTTATAAAGGGTGTAGAAGTAGGTGGTTATCAAACTGTTCCGGCAGGTGTTTATCCATACTGCAAGATTTATTTATCAGAGATCATTGTTACTAAACAGAATGTAAGCTATGATTCAGTATATGAAACTGCTCAACATTTTGGCCCTCCAATTAATCCGCTGGTATTCACACCTGATAATGCACCTTCTATAAAAATTATAAATGGAACAAATAATAAAGTCTTCTTCAACAGCTATTTTGATTATGTAATAACTGAAACAGATGTTAATGGAAGATATACTCTTTCAGGTTCACCTCATTATTTGTTGAATCCTGAACATAGTGACAGTAATGCAAAAATTACTGGGGTTTTATACTGGGATAACGAACGAGGCGTTCAGCTCACTACTCCAAAATATGTAGCCCTGTATAAAATCAAAGAAGACTATATTCAGAACAATCCACCTGTTTATGGAACTTTTGCAGATTATAAAGGGAATTTTAATTTTCAATCTATTGCAGAAGGAATTTATTTCATAGGTGCATTTATAGACATTAATAATAATGGAATTTATGAATCTGGAACAGATCTCGGAATGAATAGTGGTCCTGCACAAATTGAAATCAAAAATGGTCAGACATATCCAGTTACATTAAAAATCGAATACAATGACTTTCCTTCTACATCAACATTAAGTGTTACAAAAAATTCTATAAATTCCATTGACCTAGGCTGGACAAAAGTTTTCGATACAGATTTTGACCACTTTGAAATATATCAAGCATCATATGAATACGACACTGTCGAAAAACAGACCTTAATACATACAGTCAACACTGGTGAAGCAGGAACTTATAGTGTATCCGGTCTTGTTCCTGAAACAGATTACTATTTTACAATCTGGTCAGTTGATTACAGCGGGGCAAAATCGAAAAGCAAAACTGTGGTAGGTACAACGAAATCCGAAATCGAGGTTTCAGGCGTTTATCCACTTACTTTTAAGCCATTTGGAATAACTTTTTCCAAAAACAATGAACCAATCATTACAGCGAAAGATACTCCACAAAATAAGATCGTTCCAGAGGTAATTGAAAAAAAATATATTTACAGAATGCTGAACAACGATTATTCAATTATCGGCGAAACTCTTGAAGCGCCTGGAGCTTCTCCGACTGGAATAACCTATTTTGTCTCCAAATACATACTTACAGATTCATCCGGTGGAAAATTTTATTATATGAATGATCAGCTTACAGTTGAAAGCTATGTTGAGACACCAAATGGTACCCCTGTCGGTATCGATTATAACACTACTAATGGACATATCTATTCCTGCGACATTACCGAAAATAAGGCATATGAACACAATTCAGATTATCCACTTACTGAACTAAAATCGTTTGATTACACTGTTTATTATCCAAAATATCCAGCTGTTACTGATATTGCATTTATTGGAAATACAATGTGGAGTTGTGATTCATCTAATCGGAAAATATACAGACATAAGGAAAATGGATTTGAAATCGAAGGAGAATTTAATTTTGATGGTGTACCAACAGGTATTGTATACTTCGGAAGTCATCTTTTCGTTGCAGATCATGAAAATAATCAAATAGTAAGACTTAAAGTAAACAAATAATTACATTTTTAGCCACAGATGAACACTGATCCGTGTTTATCTGTGGCTAATTTTATTCTCTTAGCGGCTATCTTCCAATATATTTTGCACGTTCCTTAATGTAGTAACGGAGAAGATTTAGATCATATTGATCAACTTTTCCATTCAATCCAAAATCGAATTTTTTATCATAAGTTCCTGCAACAATAAGATCTTCCATTAATTGAATATCAAGATCATCTGCATAACCATCATCATTAAGATCACCTGAATTTTCAGCAACCAGTTTAATCAGATTCAAATCAATTTTATCAATATTCCCATCACCATCAACATCAGCAAACCTCTTCTGTTTTTCAGTCAATTTACCGTTTTTCTTAACATATTCATAAAGAATCGCTCTATCTTTTAAAGTTACTTTTCCATCACCATCCAGGTCACCATATTTATTAATTTCTTCAAGAACAGACTCTAATCCATTATCGACGAGATCAGAAATCTCAGGTTTTCCTGTAACATCTGCAACCTGATCAGCAATTTTCTTAATGTCTTTCTTTTCCATTTTTTTGACCATTTTAATCAATGGATTCAGTATTTTTTTATTCTTTTTTAAAAAAGCATCAAATTGTTTCCAGTATTTTTTAATAGTATCTTTTATTGGCTGAGGAGATGACGGAATACCATTCATTCCAACTTTAGTCATTTGACCAGCGTTTAATATTGTTGATTTCTTCGAACCCGTAACTCCTCCAACCTGTACTTTTCCAGTATAAAGAGCGACGACTGTTGATGCAATATCATCCATCATAATTGCAAAACTAGTACCGTAAACACCAATTGTAGCTGTTGGTGTATATACCTTGAATTTCTTTCCCCGTTTTATAAGTTTGAGAAATACATTTCCACGTTTTATATGAATAGATGTGGATTTAAATGTAATCTTAGCATTAGACTGAATCTTGAAAAAAGATCCATCCAAAAAATGAACTTTTGCTAAAACATTATCACCTGTAATCAAAACGTCATTTACTTTAATATCAGTCGGACCAGTAATTTCAATATTATGTTCTGCTTTAATAAACGGAATACCCTTTAACGGTATTACTTTTCCAAGAGTTGCCGGAACTTCACAAATACCTGAAATGGAAAAAACAAATAACAAAACAATCATAACACCTATATTTTTCATAATATTCTCCTTAATATAATTTCATTACTATGCATATTATACAAACAAAATATTCGTTTTGTCATCTTTAATTAATATATATAATGAGATGCACTAAAGACAGCACATTTTTCAATTAAATTCACGAAAACTACTTTCAGACTATACTAATCCTTATTTCTTCACTATCAACCCTTTAACCCGGATATTGCAAGCTAGAACTAAAGCAGAAAATTTCAAGACGTGCCTGTTAGGATTCGCTCATGCAATTATGCGAGTTAAGAAATTCAAGTTCGTCAGCAGTAGCTTTATAATAAATCGGATTTAATCCAGGAGTTTTTAGCATGTTCTGTAAAACTTCAATAGTTTTGTGTATTTCATGTGTTGATTTAAGTGCATTTGCAAAATTCCAGAATAAAGTATGATCAGAAAAAAGACGATTATGATAAGGTTCCCACAAGATTTTTATAACTTCTTCATGTCTACCATTATTACCCAGCTGCCCACTTAAAGCACTCAAAACTTTCTGTGAATGAGGGTTTCTGCTGTATGATTTATAAAGATATACCAGTGATTTCTCAAAATCAAAGTTTCTAATATAGTGGCAGGCAATCTCATAATATGGAGCCCAGCTTTCTTCAAAATCATTTCCAAGAGTTTCTATATAATCAAGTGCTTCGTCAACTCTATCTTCCCCAGATAGAATCATATAATACAAGTATATTGCATCAACAAAGTCAGGAAATAGATTTAAAGATTTTACTAATAGATCAATTCCTTTATTTACTTCTCCTTCTTCAAGTAGAATCTTGGCCTGTACAAAGTTGACATCCGGACATTCAGGGAAAGATTTCAAGAGTTCAGTAATAATTTCTTGAGCGGCCTCATATTTTTTTTGAGTACGTAATATTTCGCATTTCAATAATCCACCAACGCGATCATCAGGACGTAATTTGATGAATTTTTCCACCGCTTCAAGTGAAAGGTCAAAAAGCTCATCACTAAACAGAATATTTGAGTATTCATATAATTGTTCAGGTTGATTACAATCTTCAACATGTTTCTCCATTGAAGTAATATAGGCATTCTTTTCCATATATATCAAGCTTTCAACATTATTTGGATCTGTATAGACAGAAAAAAATTCCTTTAAATTTGTCAGTTCTTCAAGAATATATACATCTCCTGGCAGAACTTCAAGTGCTTGTTTATATGTTATTACAGCATTTTCTCGATCTCCCATTTCCATAAAAGTCCGAGCAAGATTTGAATATATCATCCCTAGATCAGTTCCTTCATCAGGACACATCAAAATACATTTTTTATATTCCGAGATACTACGTTCAAACTTACCAATTCTCTTAAGTACAAATGCATAATGAAAAAAACACGAAGGGTCATCGCTATCAATTTTTATTAAATCTTCAAGAATCAAAGTCGCACCATTGTAGTCCTGTGATTCAATTTTGTTATTCAATTCAATCATAATTGGCCATTTCTTCACAAATAATTCGAATCGTTTATCGGATATCTCTTTTTGAGCTGTTGAAAGATAAAATTTTACAGCCTCATAACCTTTGGCACAATCATAACCTGAAGAAGTTTTCTCAATCAGATCGCAATCTTCCTTAAATAAAGGCATTGATTCAGGAAGATTATAGAATCCTGACATCCATTCATTTATTTTTACAAAAACAAGTTCATTTTTCATTATCAATCCACCTTATCAATCAAATACACGCAACGATTGAATTATTTAAATTTTTACTCTTCTGAATTGAGTTATTATAAAATAAGTCCGAATAGATAACAATAATTTTTTTTGAGTAAATTCAATTCTTATTGAAAATAGACTTTATCTTGTTTACAAAACCTGATTTTACATCAGGTTTTGTTTTGTTTAAAACTTTTTTCTTAGGATTCACTTTACCCATCATTTCTTTTTTTATATCAGAGTGAAGAATCATATCAAGCTCTTTAAGATATTTTATCGCTTTCACCCTTATATTCTCATCATGATCACAAAGCGCCAGTTCAAGTAAAGGCAAAGAGCGGACATCCTCAATCAAACGTAAAACATAAATTGCACTGTCTTTCATCCATACAAAATCACCTTTGATCATTTTCTCAAGGATTTCAAGTGCAATATCATGTTTTTCTTTTTTCCATAGAAATTTTGCTACATTAGCCCTAGTCCTGTTGTCTTCATCCTCTCTCAAAGGTATAACAAGATCTACAAAGGAATTACCAGGTATCATTTCAAGAGCTTCAACAGCATTTGACCTGACACGCGGAAGATCAGATTTAAGATATTCAGCCAGTACATTTATCGCTGACGGATCCCTGGTTTCACCAAGTTTAATTACACGAGTTGCATATTCTTTTCGACTTGTCGCTGTTTCAATTGATTCTTTAATCTTTATCACCTGTTCACTAGGAGCGAGGTTACTATAATCTTCTGCCTGTTTTTTTGCATGATATGTTTTTACTATGCCTTCACATGATGATTCGTTTCTCTTCATAATCTCAGTATAGGTTTTTTTAGCAAAATAACGTACTGAAACTCTTCTATCATCAAATATTGATTTCAATGTTTCAGAAATGCGTGGATCATTGTAAGAACCAAGTTTTACAATTGCATCACGACGACAGACTTCATCTGCATCCTGATTCAAAATAAGTTGTATTAATCCATCAATCATATCTGACATTTCATTTCTTCTTTCTTCTTTATATTCTCTCTACTCACTATGGGGATCATCAATTTTTTAGCCACAGATTAACACAGATAATACACAGAGTTTTTATTAATCCGGTGTAATTACGCTATGCTCAGTCCAGAATTTATTTATTGTATTCCTGTAATTATTTAACTGTAATCTATTCCTGTCTACTTCCATTTGGTTATTTCTGGGATTACTGTCCATTTTTCTTAAGTAATTTCCGTCTTTGGAACTACTTGCATTCTTTTTGAATATTGACGTCTGATCTGGACCTAAAAAGGTTCCATAATTATCTCCAACTTTTTTCATCATCCAGGGAGAACGCTTTTGAAATCCACTTTCATCAAAACGCTTAATAACATCCTGCGGTCTAAGAGTCATATTTTCATCAATTACAGTAAATTTCCTAACTTCAGGATTTTTCAAACTTTCAACACCTGTTTCAAGTACTTTCGAACTCAATTCCTGAGTATCGTTTTTTCCATTAGAATATTTTTCCTGCATTTTATTCCATGTCACCGTATCCCAGATAAACCTGTTACGCCTGGTTGAGTTGAATGGTTTTGTGCGACTTGTAAAAATTCCCTTTCGGACAGAAAGAGATTTTCCAGCCTGTAATAATAAAACATTCCTGAAATTTTTGGTTCTGATATCAACAAGTCCATCAAAAACATAAAAACTGGAGACATTATCCTTTACTTCAACTTCAAATTCTGTACCACGTATCGATGCAACAGCAACAGAAGTTCTGACTATCATTTTTCCAGCAGTCTCTTTGCCAATATCAAAAAAAACATTACCATACAACACAAAAACTTCTTTTTCCGCTATCAGAACCGCACTGTCAGGACATATTCTAATCTCAGATTTATCTCGAAATTTTACTCTTGCAAAAGAACCTTCTTTTGTTTCAAGCAATATGCGTCGATCTATTACTTTGTTATTACCAAGTTTTTTAAATTCTTTTTCATCAAATGAGTATAAAATAATACCTTTCACTGGATAAACTGCTAATTTATTATATAGGAATGCATTTAGAGGATTTGCAAATATAATACAAATCAAGAACAATAAACACCTATTAACAATTTTTGATTTATTCCTTAACAACATCCTGCTCAATAAAATCTCCACGAATTTCTTCGAATTTTGCAGAAAGTTCTTCTTCAAATACTTCAAGAAATATTTCAGCTATATCAGGATCAAACTGACTACCTGAACATTTTTTAATCTCTGCAATCGCAATTTCTACTGGAAGTCCCTTCCTGTATGAACGATGTGAAGTCATTGCATCAAATGTATCTGCAACAGCTATTATGCGTGCTTCCATAGGAGTTTTATCGCCCACAAGACCATCTGGATAACCTCGACCATCCCATCTTTCATGATGATGTTTAATCATTGGTATTATGTTCTGAAAAAAGTCAATTCCCTTTAGAATATCAGCACTTTTAACAGGATGAGTTTTTATTATTGAATATTCTTCATCAGTAAGTTTTCCAGGTTTACAAAGGATTAAATCCCTGATTCCAATCTTTCCAAAATCATGAAGCAAACCTGCAAAATTAATCTCTTCAAGCCTTCTATGGGGCTAATCGATTTTTTTGGCAATCAGCACACTATACATCGCAACTCTTTCAGAATGTCCTTGTGTATACTGATCTTTAGCATCAAGAGCAGCGGAAAGCACTTTAATTGTATT
>DAOVTB010000266.1 GCA_030633305.1 Candidatus Muiribacteriota bacterium | reverse complement strand
TCCTTTAACAATAATATTGAATGTGAGTGTATTCCTCTTGCAGATGGCGGAGAAGGAACACTGGATACGCTTATAAAAGCGAGTAATGGAAGTTACTTTAAAGCTGAAGTTGAAGATCCTCATGGTCGTAAGATTATTGGTAAATATGGAATACTTGGCGATAAACGCACAGCGATTGTTGAAATGGCCCAGGCGTCAGGAATTGAGCTTTTAACAGTAAATGAAAGAAATCCCATGAAAACTACTACTCGAGGAACTGGCGAGTTAATTATTGAAGCCTTGAAAAATGACATTGACAAGTTGATTTTAACTATTGGCGGAAGTGCGACAATCGATTGTGGCGCAGGAATGGCGTCCATTCTTGGATATGAATTTAAGGATAACAATGGAAGAGAAGTATATCCGTGTGGGGGGGAACTAGGTAAGATTGCTGATATTTTAATTGATAAAGATCGTATTAACAGATTGAAAGGATGCGAATTTTTCGTGGCTTGTGATGTTAAAAACGAACTTTGTGGTGAAAATGGAGCTTCTTATACTTATGGTCCACAAAAAGGAGCAGATTCGCAAATGGTTAAACTTCTGGACCAGAATCTGAAAACATTCTCTGTTTTGATTAAAGAAAAATTAGGCATAGATATATCAAAAATACCTGGGAGTGGTGCGGCCGGCGGATTGGGCGGTGGAGCGATAGCTTTTCTTAATGCCCGTATGCGTCCAGGTTTTGATTTGATAAGCAGATTATTAGATATTGAAGAAAAAATCAAATTGGCTGATCTGGTTATTACAGGCGAAGGTATGATGGATATTCAAACGACAATGGGAAAGACTCCATCTGGTGTTGCGCTTTTGGCCAGGAAACATGGAATTCCAGTAATCGGTATTTGCGGAAAACTAGGTTCTGGATATGAAAAACTTTTTGAAATCGGTATAGACTCAATTTTTTCAATTGTACCTGGACCAGTTACATTAGACGATGCGATACAGAATGCGTATGAGTATACAAAAAATACTGCAAATAGAGTAATACGATTGTATTGTGCAAAAAAATAAGAAAGATATCGCGCAGAGAACGCTGAGAAAGGAAAATGGACAAAATAGTTAATATAAAAGGGGTCAGAAGTGAGTTTTGTGAACTTGATGTCCAAGTTCATGAAAGTTACCCTGACCCCATCGCCAGGTTAGTTTGTTCCATCCAAATATATAAAGAGGTATGGGTTTTCGAATAAACTTTGCATGAAACAACTGACCCCAGCGCCAGGTTAGTTTAATCCCACCAAACTAATAAAGAGGAACAGGCAAATTGGACAAAAACACCAAATTGTTAATAGTGTAGGGACAGGTCCCTGTGCCTGTCCAAATTAAAATACCAATGTCATTACCCGACTTGATCGGGTAATCTATTTGAATTAACGTATTGTAATGGTATAAATTATGAAAAATCTAAAAACAGAATTGATAATCCCAAACCAGATTGAGTTGATCTATCTGGTTAGAAAATTTATCCAGGAAATGGCTGATTTATGTAATTTCTCAGAAAAAAAAATCATGAAACTGGTACTTGCAAGTGATGAAGCATTCACAAATATAATTTCTCATGCATTTGAAAAAGATGAAGACGGAAAAATTTCAATAATTGCAAATATTACTCCACTCAGGCTTGTTCTTTCATTTGTAGATGAAGGAGTACCGTTTTCCGAAAATCTTGTTCCAAAATACGATCCAATAATTGAAAATCAGGAGATAATAGATACGAAAGGACTAGGCCTTTTTCTAATCAGGATGAATGTTGATGATCTGGAATGGTTGAATTATGGACGAAATGGTAAGGAATTAAGATTGATTATCAATAGGGAAAAAGAAGAATTAGACACATTTTCTAATGAAGATGTTGAAGAAGAAAAAATAGAAGTAATTCTGGCACCTGAACAGAATTACACTATCCGACTTCTTAAAGATACTGAATGTATAAGAATTTCCCAATGTATTTACAAGACCTATGGATATACATATCCTAATGAAGATCTTTATTATCCAGACAGGATAAAATCTTTGAATTCAAATGGCGAGCTTATCTCGGCTGTTGCAGTTGATGAAGCTGGAGATATAGTAGGACATTATGCATTGGAAAGACCAGGCTTGGGCAAAGCTGCTGAAAGTGGACAGGCAGTTGTTGAACCAGAACACAGAGGAAGAAATCTGATGACCCGGATGCGGACTTTTCTTGAAGAAGAAGCCTGCAGGATTGGAATATTTGGTATATTCAGCCAACCAATTACAAATCATGTACTTAGTCAGATGGTTAATGAACATTTTGGTTCACATGTTGCAGGGGTCACACTGGCTCTTATTCCGGAAACTCTACACATAAAAAAAATGAAGACAACTAATTCAAAGCGGGTTACAAGCATGCTTTACTACAAGTCTGTTGCTAAAAGACCTGATGTGTTTATATATGTACCATTACATCATCAGGAAATTATCGAACAAATATATGAAAACCTTGGATTACAATATTCTTTGGCAAAAGGGAAAAGTCATGAAGGAGAAGGGAAAACAGAAGTTAAATTCCATTCAGGATGGGGGTTTGGAACGATTAGTGTTATAAATAGCAATTCATCAACTGCGGTTGAAGTAAAAAGAGCATTAAATGATCTATGTAATTTTGCGTTATCAAAAGATGTTTATTTAGAATTGCCGGTGAATTATCCAAGAACTCCTGAATTATGTGTAGAATCTGAAAAAATGGGTTTTTTCTTTAGTGGAATCGGTCCGGATTTTGGAAATGATTTTGATACGTTAAGAATGCAGTTTTTAAACTGTGATGTTAATTTTTCTGAGATTCAGATTGTGAATGATTTTGGAATCAAACTTTTTGACTATATTATGCAGGAAAGAAAACGTATATTGGGTATAGAGGAGCATATTGATGCTTGAACTTTTAAGAAAACTCCCAGCATTTAGAAATTTCTGGTTTGCTCAGGCCATATCGCAGATTGGTGACAGAATTCACTCCCTTGCACTTATATGGCTAGTGTATTCTTTTACCGGTTCAAGTGCATATGTAGGGGTTGTGATGATAGCAACAACACTTCCTGGTATTATTCTCGGTCCTTTTGCCGGTACTTTTGCAGATCGACATGATAGAAAAAAAATCATGATTATGACCGATGTTATTAGATCTTTTATCGTTTTTTATCTTGCTTTCAGATCATTTGGCGATGTTTTGACATTAACAGATCTGATTGTTGCAACAGTATTTATGGCTATTTCATCAGCATTTTTTAATCCATCTTCGCTTGCTTTTCTTCCTGATATTGTTCCGTTAGAATCTTTAACTCGTGCTAATGCAACAAGTCAATTATGTGCCAGTGCCAGTGCTGTTGCAGGTCCACTTCTTGGAAGCGGATTAATTGCAGTGATCGGTGTGATGCCAGCGTTTGTTGTTAATGGAATCTCTTTTTTATTGTCTGCTGTGTTTTTACTGCTGATCAAAAATATAGAAAAACGCAAATCTCAAAAACGAGAAGGCTTTTTTAGTGAACTTAAAGCAGGTTGGAAATCTGCCCGAGCGATACCACTTGTTATTAAACTTTTAGCTCCTGTTGCGGTGGTAAACTTTTTTTTCTCGGCAATAGTGATACTTGTTCCGGTATATGCTGAAGGAATTTATAAAGCAGGTTCTACTGGACTTGGTATTTTTATGAGTGGATTTGGTGGAGGGATGTTTTTATCATCGATATTTTTATCTATTCGTAAATTTCAAATGAAGATAAGGACATATATAGTTTTTGGTTTTTTCTCTATCGGGTTGGCATTCATGCTGATTGGATCAATTGAAAGTTTCTATGTAACAATGCTTGGAATTGTTATTTCAGGATTTATGCTTAATTTGTTAAATATCAATTTGATAACACTTTATCAAAGAATACTACCTGACGATGTCAGGGGAAAAGTTTTTGGGCTTATAACAGCAATCTCGTTGTCTCTTCAACCTGTTGCATATGGTGTAATGGGTATTTTGGTTGATAAATGGGCTCCTGGTCATGTGATGCTTGTTTCAGGTATATTTATATTGCTGTGCACTGTTTATTTAACATTGCTCAAAGAACTAAAAGAATAAGAAAAGAAGACATCGCGCAGTGAACGCAAAGGATACAGAGAAAGGAAGATGGACAAAATAGTTAATATAAAAGGGGTCAGAAGTGAGTTTTGTGAACTTAATGTACAAGTTCATGAAAGTTACCCTGACCCTAGCGCCAGGTCTGTTTATTCCACCCAAACCAATAAAGTGGAACAGGTTAATTACACTAATGATTTTGAAGAATAAGCCGGAGATTAAACCATTGAACAACAACTACGAAAACATAGAAAAGCTATTCCAGCTGAAAGACGCAATAAGTCATACTGATGAAAGTGATAAACTTTTCTTTCTTGCGATGAAAGAGTCACTCATTCACCATTACAATAATTCACCAGTATATAGAGAACTGTGTAAAAAACAGAATTTCAGTATTGAAAATTTAAAAACTGAAGATGATCTATGCCGGATTCCATCAATATTTGTGGATATATTTAAAAAATATGATCTGATTAGTGTACCGCGATCTGAAATAGATGTGACTTATACATCTTCTGGCACAACTGGACAGAAAAGTCATATTTCCTGGGATAAAGGAAGTCGGTTACGACAGGAATCGACTAGAGGAACCATAATGAATAGTTTTGGTCTTGTGGGAGCTGAACCGGTCAATTATTTTTGTTTTACATATGGAAAGGATGTATCCCATGGACGAGGTGCGGCTCGGGCCCATGAAGCATATACTCAATTTGCTCCTGCGAAAGAGAAATTCTTTGCTATTCATGCTGATTCTGATAATAATTCTGTTTTTGATGTAAATGAATGTATTGATAAATTTAGAGAATTTTCTGAAACGGATTTAAGTTTAAGGATTATTGGATTTCCAGCATTTCTATCTAAAACACTGGATGAGATGGTTCGACAGAATATAAAATTTAGCTTCAACGGCGAAAGTCTTCTTATTTTTGCTGGAGGTTGGAAATCATTTGCTGATGAAGCAATTCCAATAGATGAGTTTAAGAAAAAAGTATATGAATATTTAGGTATACCATCGTCAAATATAAGGGATATATATGGTTTTGTTGAACATGGAATTCCTTATATGACTTGTGAAAAAGATCATTTTCATGTGCCTGTTTA
>DAOVTB010000113.1 GCA_030633305.1 Candidatus Muiribacteriota bacterium | reverse complement strand
CTCCAAGTGAATCAAGCAGAAAATATTTTGATAGTGACCCTGTAATACCATTGTATTGTTTGTATAAAAAAAGTGGCGTGCTGATCATAATAATCACAACTGCAAAAATTACTATCCGCTTAAATTCAAAGTTTTTTAACAGATAAAGAATAGTTCCCACAAAATACAAAAGTGCATGCGGACGTAAATACAGGCTCAATCCAAGAATCACAGAAAAAATAATAAAAGACCTGTTATTCCTAATTTCAAAGTCACGGTATAAAAAATAGAACGCTACAATCAATAGGCTGGTAAAAGCCGGTTCAACAATTCCAGAAAATGCAAATGAATAAGTTAAAGGGTCAAGAATATAGAGACCGCCAAGGATGAGCGCTTCAGTTTTTGAAAACAGTTTTTCTGCAATAAACATCAGAATAATCAGATTAATAACTGAAATCATCATGGTAAGAAATGACAGGGCAAGAGGTGAATCATACATCATGATAAACGGGACAGTGAGATAGGAATATAAAACAGATCTCCTGAATATTGGAACAGGATAATCCTTAATAGACAATAAAGTATTTGGGAAAATCTCGTTTGTTACTGCTTTTTTATAAGTTATTATATTTGCACCAATATTATAGTATGCATATGCATCATTAGAAGGGGATTGATAAAAAATCCCATAATTGAGTAGCATCATAGAAATAAATGTGATTATTACTGCAACGTTTGCTTTCATGTTTCTTCGTGCCCTTCGTGGTAAAATTTCTCTTTTAGTATTGGACAGGCACGGGGACCTGTCCCTACAATATTAAATATTTCTTTTTCTTCTTTTCTCTGCATCCTCCGCGCTCTCTGCGCGAAATTTTTTTTAACTATCCAGTTCCTTCAATAGCACCTGAATTTCCTTATTTTTTATTGGATTTTTCAAATATCGATTAAACCATTTAATAATGTGCGCCAGCCTCGCCATCCTGTTTTTTGGAGATCCTGTTCGTGAAAGATCATGTGATTCACCATCAAATCTTAAAAAAGCACATTTTTTCCTTAGAAGTTTTAGAGCAGTAAAAAGCTGTTCGCCCTGTTCAATCGGCGTTCGCTGATCTCCTTCGCTATGAATAATCAAAAGTGGCGTGTTAACATTTTTAACATATGATAGCGGGGATACTTTCATGTAATTCATGGGCTTCTCCCACGGTTTACCATTAGCAACCTCACCAATAAAATAAAATCCTGCATCACTTGTTCCGAAAAAATTATGGCAATTAACAACACTTCTCTGAGTCACCGCTGCTTTAAACATATTGGTATGCCCAATTGCCCAGTTAGTCATGTATCCGCCATAACTTCCACCTGTTATTCCAACTTTCTTTTCATCTATATATTCAAAGTCCATAAAATATTCTGCACTTTTTTTAATATCCAGCCAGTCTAGTTTTCCCCAGTCACCTCTGATTGCATTACAAAAGTCCTCGCCATATCCCTGGGAGCCTCTTGGATTAATATAGAAAACAGCATAGCCCGCCGCTGCAAGCAGATGGAATTCAAAGAAAAATGACCAGCCATACAGTACATGAGGTCCACCATGGACTTCCATAATTGCTGGATACTTTTTATTTTTCTTCATTTCAGAAGGTTTCATCATCCATCCCTGGACCATGACACCTTTTTCTGTTTCAATCCAGTGTTCTTCAGGCATAGTAAGATTTATTTCTTCTTCAAACATTTTATTATGGCTTGTTAGTTTATTAAATTTACCGGACTTATACTCATAGATTTCAGGAGGAGTTACAGGATCAGTAATGAGTGTGACCCATTTTTCTCCACATTTTCGAATTGTGGCGATCTCCCACTCGTTTGATTCAAGTTTAGTGAGTTTTTCAGTATTCAGATTTATACTGTATAGATTACAGCTTCCTTTATATGA
Source organism: Candidatus Muiribacteriota bacterium (assembly GCA_030633305.1). Lineage (GTDB taxonomy): Bacteria > Muiribacteriota > DAOVTB01 > DAOVTB01 > DAOVTB01 > DAOVTB01. The sequence goes on along the minus strand of DAOVTB010000113.1, from coordinate 12,295 downwards.
TGCAGTAAATATTATTGTGTCATTATCTTTCCATAACGGTGTAGGATCAATTTCGCCAAGCCCCTTCATATCTCCGATTACATAATCAATTGCTATCAGATCAGGTTTTTTTAACAGCCGATCACAACTTCTTCAGTTTTCGGTAGGTTGTGCGAGTGTAAGATGAACGTTTCTATGTTTAACTTCTATTTTACTGCCTTCATTACCAATATAAGCTAAATATTTTCCATTTAGCGAAAAAGAAGGGTTACTTTTTGATCCATATTCATTTGTAATTTTTTTAACTGATTTTTTTTTGATATCATATAAATAAAAATCATTATTTTCCAAGTTGTAATCTGGATTTTTCACCTTGTTACTTGAAAAAAGAAGCTTTTTTCCATCTGGAGACCATACAGGTGAAAGATTATTAAACCTGTCGCTAAATATCTTTTCTACATCTTTAGTTTCAACATTATACATCCATAATTCAAATTTTCCATCTGAAGTAAAAACACCACCACCATCAGCTTTATAGTAAAGATTTTCTATATATTCAAAACTTTTTTTCTTTTTTTCTTTTTCTGTTCTGGCTTTTTTCATGGCCAAAGCAATAAATTTGCTGTCTGGCGACCAGGAAAAAGATGAAATACTGTACTTTTCATCATCATCCCACGCACATGATGATTCTCCTCCGCAAAGAGGAATAAGTCTCAAAGGGCAGTCTTCACCTGACAATAGGTAAGCAAGATATTTCCCATTTCCGGAAACCTTTGGATTTCTGGCAAAGCCTGATGAATTACTAAAGCGAAAACTTTTTTTCCTATCAAAATCATAACACCAGATATCGCTTTTATATTGCAGGTCTTCTCCTTCTTCTTTCCTGTATATTTCCTTAACAGGATAAAAAATTCTTTTACCATTTGGTTCCAGTTCAGGTAATCCAACAAATTTCAAATCTTCCAGATCTTTAATTTCCAGTGTTCTTTTTTTCATATATTCACTCTGCGTCCTCCGCGCGCTCTGCGCGAGATTTTTTTCTTTTTTTTAATATGTCTTAAAAAGTTCTCCCCATGGTGTTTCATTCAGCCATTTCTTAACTTTTGGCCAACCTTTAACTGGGTACCAGAAAAAATCATGGTAAAAAAAGGAGGCAAATACAAAAAGATAGACCATTGGGGTATGGAAAAATAAGTGCTGTAGTTTTTTCAAAGGTCCAAACCAGATAAACTTTCCAACGGAACTTGCGAAATTATTACCTACAGAAAAGCCAAAATTAAGTTTACTTACATCTTCACCGACAACTTCTATTTCAGATGGTTTTCCAATCCCAAGTCCTTCTTCATGTGCAATCCTGATATAATCAATGTCCATCGGATTAAATCCCATCATTTTTGCAGCAACAGCATCAATTGCAACCTGATCCGCTGATGCAAGAATATAATTCTTAACCACAGATGTCATCGTTCTTGGTCCTGGTCCATTTCCACAAGTAGTTCCATCCATTACTGCAAAAATTCCAGGATGAATTTCTTTTTGTATTCTCAACAGATCAACCAGAGTTTTATGAATTACTGAATGAGTATAATGTCTCTTTGTATTTAAGAGTCCACCAAACGCATTTTTCATAGCTCCAGTTGTTGTTGTATATATATGACACTTCACAGTCGGAAGATGAATCACAGATTTATCCAGAAAGTATTCAGGTATTTTGATTCCTTCAGGATATATTTTATCAAGGATAAGCATTTTTCCTTTTGGTTTATAATCAATCCATTTTATATCTTCAGATTTAAAGTTATACAGAATTGGAATGTCATATTTCTTGAAAACAGGAAGATATTTGTTTAATCTTTCTCCCTTATATGGATCTGTTACAACAGTATTATTCTGAACAGCGATCTGTTCATTATAACCGCCATTCTTTAATTCCTTTATGACCCCTTCAAGCTGCCACGGTGTTGTGTTAGCTCCCGGATAAAGAAAATGCCATGAAATATTATCCTTAAGAATAACTGGAACGCCTTCTGGCATATGCTTTTTATAATCTGCCAGGTTCATCAACCTGGAATAATCTTCAAGAACTGTTTCTGGTTTAGTTTTTAATACAGATACTTTTGCCTTCATTCTATACTCCTATTATATTTTATTTTTTTATTTATTATATCAATTTTCTATTTTATTCTTGGACAGGCATACCCCTTCGGGGCACAGGCAGGAGTTGACCTGTCCCTACAATATTAACTATTTTCTCCTCTGCATCCTAAGCGTTCTCTGCACGATAATTTTTTCTTTCATTTTTTCTTATCTATTACTTTTCGCACTACGTCAATTATAGATCCATCGCGATATTCTATTATTCCGATAATATCGTCTTCATATTCGATAGGTTCAGGTTTTCCTACGAGTTTAATACTTTCTTCACGGATTTCTTCAATTGATTTTACAGGCAGATCACGACATTTCTTGAATCTTTCAAGAAGGTCACCTCTTCGAGGATTAACAGCAACACCACGTTCTGTTACCAGCACATCTACTGTTTCCCCAGGAGTTGTTACCGTTGTGACGTCATCAACAACTAAAGGAATATTTCCGCGAAACTGTGGTGCAACAATAACAGTCATTTTAGCACCCGCGGCTGTATCCTGATGACCGCCTATCCCATGCAATAGAGCACCATCGACTTCAGTATTCACATTTACATTAAAATTCAGATCAACTTCTGTTGCACCCAGAAGAACACAATCAAGTTGATTTACTATGCAACCCGAAGTATGTGGATTTGCATATTCACTAGCAGAAATACCAATGTGATCAGGATTATCACGATAACTAGCCACTGCTTCCAGATCAAAACTCTGCACATCCAGAAGTTTTTTAAACAGACCTTTATTGTACATATCAACCAGTAAACCAGTAATTCCTCCTGAAGCAAAGGAACCGGTGATTTTCTTTTCCAGCATGATATTCTTTACAAACTCCGCAGCAGCAAGTGATGCTCCGCCGGCTCCAGTTTGAAATGAAACATCATCAATCAACAAACCAGAATGTTCTATTACCTTTGACGCATAATGCCCTATTTTTAATCTTAACGTATCTCTGGTAACAACAGTTGTACCAGAAACTATACCACCTGGGTTTCCAATTTTGTCTACTACTACAATATGGTCTATATGGTTATATGAAATCAGCTCTTTCTTAGCTGGAAAAGGAACCAGATTATCTGTTACCGCAATAACCTGCCTGGCATATTGTGAATCAGTTACTGCATAACCAAGGGGGCCACATGCACTTTGTCCAACGCTACTTAAAATTGTTCCAAATTCATCACAGGTCGGAGCTGCAATAATTGCAATATCTATTGTTTCATCACCACTTTCAATCGCCCGGGCACGACCGCCATGACTGCGAAGAAAAACAGGATATTTGAGATTTCCATCAGATACAAATCTCCCTACCGGTCCATTAAGACTACCCGAAATTTTGCCAATAACACCTGTTTTAATATGTTCAATGATTTTTTTATGTACGCCAAACAAAGCAGTAGGAATGAATCTTATGTTTTTTATTCCCATTGATGCAATTTCATCCATAGCCATATTAATAATATAATCACCATTTCTAAGATGATGATGAAAAGAAATAGAAGAACCATCCTTAATTCCTGCAGCAATTAATGCTTCCCTGAGATTTTTTCTGACTTTTTTATCTCCTGGTTTACTGACTTTAAGTGCAGGACTATATTTACTTCCTTTAGGAACAAACTCAAAGGCACCGGAAAAAGGTTTGAATTTCATTCCCTGATATTCTGCAGGGATTTCACGTCCTATAATATTCTTCATTATTCTTCCTCCTCGAAATATCCAAGTTTCCTTGCCATATTTACGATTCTTTCAGACTTCTTTATCACCGGAAGATCAATCATACGCCCATGTCTTGCAATAACACCAAGTCCTTTTTCTTTCGCCTCAGCCGCAGCTTGAAGTATTTCAACAGAGTTTTCAATTTCAGCAGCTGTAGGAGTAAATACAGAATTGATTTCACTAACCTGTGAAGGATGAATTGCACTTTTCCCAGTAAAACCAAGTTTTTTAATAAATTGTGTTTCAGTTTTCAATGCATCAAGATCAAAAACATTTGAAAAAACCGTATCAATTGCATCAATATTATAAAGTTTAGCAATAAATACCAGTTTCTCTCTGGCAAAAAGCAGTTCCTCGCCACCAATTGATCTTTCTGTACCAAGATCTCTTGTAAAGTCTTCTGCTCCAAGTGTAAGCCCAGTTAACCTGTCTAATCCTTTTTTTACAATTTCTTCAATATTATGCAGACCTAGAAGAGTTTCTATAATTGCAACGGTGGTTATTCTAGTTTTTATCTGGAATTTTTTTTCCAATTTTCCAATGATTTCATGTACTTTTATCAACTCTTCAGCACTTTCAACCTTTGGTATGCGTATAGAATCAGGAGAAACAGAAATAATCTCTTCAAGATCTTCGGCCCCAAATGGTGTTGATAAATGATTGACTCTGACCATGAGTTCAACATTTGATTTATATAGATTATTTCTGTTGATTATTGCATTTTTAACAAGTGATCGAGCAGAATCTTTTTCATCAATACTTATTGAATCTTCCAGATCAAAAACAATTACATCTGCACCATAGATCCCGGCACTGTTGATTATCGCAGGTTGATTACCCGGAACATAAAGCAGTGATCTTCTGATATTATTCATCATTTTCACCCACTATCATCATTTTTCCTATTCTATTAAAAGCTGTCTGGAGTCTAGCTCGAAGGACATAATCCAAAGCACCTTTATCAACAATTTTAATCCTTACAAACTTTTTTAAACCATTCCTTATGATTTCTTCATAAGTAATTTCTTTCATCTTTTTCCCATACTGTATTATCGATGGTGATTCTATGATTATTTCATTATCTGTCAAGTTATCATTTAATTCGATTTCAACAAGCAAATCACATGAAATCAGACTTCCGGCCACTGCATTTAATTTCATATCAAACTCCTGAATAAATTATTAATAATATTTTTCATATTATATCATAAAGGTACAAAGACACTAAGAAAAACATTGGTTCACTTGTCATTCTCCGGCTTGACCGCAGACTCTATTTCAACGAAACTTCGTTATAAAAAAATCTTCATATTAAATGGTTCCTGTATATTTTTCTGGAATTTTTAATACAATTTTATTAAAATAGTATCATGCAAAATATTACATTACTTGGTTCCACCGGTTCTATAGGAAAAAAAGTGCTCAAAATTGTAGCACGGTTTCCTGAAAGATTTCATATCGTTGGATTATCAGCTGATAAAAACCATAAATTACTTATAGAACAAGCATTAGAATTTAATCCTGAGATAGTTTGTATCAATTCTGATGAAGGCTTCAGACAACTAAAGTCATCACTTGATTCATCGGTGCAAATCGTTCAAGGAAGTGAAGGTCTCGTACAGGCTGCAACACATGAAAATGCAGACACACTTGTAAGTGCTATAGTTGGAAATATTGGTCTAGCTCCGGTTATTGCTGCTATAAAAGCACATAAAGCTATCAAACTCGCCAACAAGGAGCCACTTGTAAGTGCAGGAAAAATCATAATTGATCTTGCACGCAAACATTCAATAGATATTATTCCTATTGATAGCGAACATAGTGCAATCTTTCAATGCCTGCAAGGTGAAAAGGCCAGACAAGTAAAAAGGATCATTCTTACAGCTAGTGGCGGTCCATTTCACAATATGCCTGTTGAAAATTTTAAGAATATCAAAAAAAAGGAAGCTCTTAATCATCCAAACTGGTCAATGGGCGGAAAAATTACAATTGATAGTTCAACTATGATGAATAAAGGACTCGAAGTAATTGAAGCTCACTGGTTATTTGGAACTGACTATAAAAACATTGATGTAGTAATCCATCCTCAATCAGCAATCCATAGTATGGTTGAGTTTATAGATGCTTCGATAGTAGCACAACTTGGTGTTCCTGATATGACACTACCTATCCAGTATGCATTAAGTTATCCAGAAAGACTTGAACAGATTCATGAAACGCTGACTTTTGACATCCTGAAATATGAAAAACTTGAATTTTTTAAACCAGATTTTAAAAAATTCCCATTATTACAGGTTGCATATGACTGCGGGAAAAAAGGCGGGCTTTACCCAACAGTCATGAATGCCAGCAATGAAATGGCGGTAAGTCTTTTTTTGAATGAAAAAATAAGTTTCCTGGATATCAGCCGAATGGTAATAGAAACTCTTAGCTCATTCACTGATAACAAAATGGATATTGATCTAGATTCAATATACGCTGCCGATGACTGGGCAAGAAAAAAATGTGGAGAAATACTATGACAGAAAAGCGTAAAAAAATCATGATGGTTTTTGGCACAAGACCAGAAGCTATAAAGATGGCTCCATTATATTTAGAATTAAAAAGACGAGGTTTTCAAACCGTCGTCTGCGTTACAGCACAACACAGAGAACTGCTGGATCAGGTACTTGAATTATTTGAAATAGTACCAGAATATGATCTTAATATAATGAAACAGAATCAATCACTGGATTATATAACTTCAGAAGTTCTTGTAAAAGTCGGGAAAGTGCTGGATGATGTAAAGCCTGATATTCTACTTGTACACGGAGATACAACTACTACTTTTTCTGCTGCGCTCTCAGCCTTTTATCGAAAAATTCCTGTAGGTCATGTTGAAGCGGGACTGCGAACTGATAATATTTATTCTCCATTTCCAGAAGAGATTAATCGTAGATTAACAGATGACATCACCACTTATTATTTTGCTCCAACTCAGGCTAACAAAGACAGATTGCTATCAGAAGGAAAAACAGCAGATAATATTTTCATTACTGAAAACACTGTAATAGATGCTTTTCTTACTGTTGCAAATAATAAAAATTGTTCCCTTGAGGATTGGATTCCTGAATTTCCAACAACGAAAAAAATAATAACCTTAACTGCTCATAGAAGAGAAAGTTTTGGTATTAAATTACGGAATATCTTCAAAGCAATAAAAGAATTCATCATCCAGAACAAAGACTACAGAGTCATTTATCCCGTTCATCCAAATCCAAATGTACTAAAAGCAGCAGACGAAATACTTAAAAATGTTGACAGGATAAATCTTATAGAACCACTTCCCTATCTCCCATTTGTGCATCTTTTGAAAAACTCTCATATTGTATTGACTGATTCTGGCGGAATTCAGGAAGAAGTTCCAAGTCTTGGAATTCCTGTAATGGTACTACGCGAGGAAACTGAAAGGCTTGAGGCGGTAAAAGCTGGGACAGTCAAACTTGTAGGAACTGATTATAAAATCATATTAGATGAATTACAGAAACTTGTCTCAAATAAACAATATTATGACAGTTACAAGACTAAAAAAAATCCATATGGTACAGGCAATGCATCTAGGCTAATCTGCAATGTTTTGGAAAACATCGAAGAATAATTTAGATAGTTAATACCGGTGCCTGACGGACTTTTGTTTCGTTACTTGATTTTTTTGCTATTTTCTTATCTTGTTAATCGTGTCTATTCTTCTTTTTTCTCTGCTTTTTCAGCGTTCTCTGCGCGAGGTCTTTCTTAATCTTTTTATTCATTACCCGCCTGAGATTGTTTAAACTTTTCAAGAGTTTCTTCAGTAATATAAGTATCACCGACATTGACCTTACTCTTTAGTAGTCGTCCGTTCCCAGCAAGATCTTCTGCATAAAATTCAAAAATATATTCTCCGGGATTTGTAAAAATAAATCCCAGTTTACGATCGTTTTCTCCCTTTATCTCTTTAAGCAAATTTTCTTCTCCGGTTCCAGGCATAATTCTTACTATTTTGAAATAAATAGTATCAAGATTAATTCCTCCATCCTGACCAGAAGGAGCTTTGAAGATATCTTCAGAGAAATTACAATTGTCATTAGCAGCAAAATGAAATGCATACCGTACATCTTCGTGAAGAGTTTTATCAGAATAAAAACATCGTCTAAGATCTTTTCCGCCATCTTCACTTGGATCCATAAAATAATCATCTTCCCAAGTCCATTCCTCATCCATATTTGCATACATAAACTTTGTCTTGGGATACATTCCAATAATTGTCTCCTTATCTTCACGTGATGAAAAAACCCTTACTTCAAGCCACGGTGGATCATTATCCTCAACTTCAAAATTCATAACAAACAGGTTGCCTCCGCAAGAAGCCGCAAGGCTGTCTTTATATGTACAAGTCATCTTATTACCACTACTGTCTGTTGCGGTAATAAAAGCTTTAAGAACCTGCCAGTCTTTTGAAGATTTTGAATATCTGAGCGGTGCAATAACCTGCTCTCTGGAAAGTGTATATTTTAATGTATGAAATTTTTCCCCAATTTTTATTGGTGGCCCCGATAATTCCATATCAATAGGCCCTACCCACCTAAATCCCGCATCTGGCCATCCATCATCGGGCACAGCACCATTAGAAACATTTGGATCATCTTCATATGGAGCAGTTTTAGAAAAAACATTAACTGCCTGCTGTTCCGCAGATTCTTCAGGGGTAAAAGGATATTGATATTCATCATCACCAGTAATGTCACTATAGGGATAATTGCAAAAATAAGGACCTACCTGATGCGCCCACCCGGTAATCTCATCTGGATTATCTTCTGAAAAATTCCTGAAATATTCATATTTTCCAACCTGATAATATAACGATACCTTCCTCAACTCAGGATGTGGACCAGGAAACTGCGGATTATTATCCATAACAATTGCAAAAAGATCTTCTCTAGGACCTTCTCCTGTTTTCATCACTACAGTAGCCGGTTCTTCTGGAGTTCCCGACGCATCCCAACCCGGTGGAGTCTTATCGAGTATTTTTACTTTAAAGGCATTTTTAACCCTTCTCAATATTGGACCGACTTCATAAGGTGGTGGACCAGGTTGCATAACGTATACATTGTAATACATATGGCATGTTATAAGATTAGGAACCGGATCAGCAGGAGTATCATAAGTCCATTTAGCTGTAGGAACCTTAGTCGTTAGCTCTCCTCCACCAGGACCATAGAATCTCCACATGTATTTTAATATTTCAGCTCTGGCACCAGGTAAAAGCTTTGGAACCATATTTGCCTTCCATGTTCCTTCCTTATCTTCGCTTATACGCCCCGGGCCTGTTATTTTACTAAAAGCTGGAGTTACAAGCATAAAAATCAGAACTAATTGAATTAAGATATTAAAATTTCTTTTCATATTGTTTCTATTTCCTTTTATATACTATTAGATTAAGTAAAAGTTAAAAAAGTCTTCATTGACAATTATATTGTATTTATCTATAACTGTCAATGTTATCAAGGTTTTATAGAGTTCTTATTTATATTACAATCAAAAAAACGGGTTAATATCATTAAATAAAATAACAGTAAGAAGAGCTCCCACATATCTCCTTAATTTCCTTTTTAGATTGAAATTGGAAATTATGTCAATTTTTTTTTTACTTTTGAATTGACAAATTTTAATTTTTTTGTAAAATTAGTGTAGATGAAAATAAAAAGGAGTTTTTAATTATGAAAAAGTTTGCAAGTATTATGATTTTCTTATTTGTTTTTCAGGTTATGAGTTTTGCTGGATTTACACAGGATATATCAAACGAAATTCAGGATGTCCCAGCTGCTTCAGTGGGTACTACTATTGATGGTGAAATAAATACAATGATGAATATTCCTGCTGATGCTAACACAGGCGGAGTAGGCGGATATCTTAAAAAGAGTCTTCAGGAAAAGAAAGACAAGATCATTAAAAAGTTAATGAAACAGGTTGAATCTGAAGGTATCCCAAAGGTTATTAAAGATCTTAAAACTCTTGGCCCAATTGGTGAATATTGTGCTGTAGAACTTGAAATGTGTGAAAATAAAGAACAGCAGATGGAAACTTTAAGAGATCAGATGGATATGAATATTGACCTTCTCTTTGTTAGAGTTGGTGAATTAAAAGATGATGAAGTAAAATCTGAAATGGATAAATTCAGTACTAAGGTTAAAAGTCAGTCTAATGGTAATATGGAAGCTATCACTGTTCCATCTATCAAAATCAATTTTCCAGGATATGGAAAACGTTCTTCTCTTACAGAAGGCGCTGCTGGTGGTGGTGGATATGTATCACAGGGTTTTGACCTCGGAAAAAGACTTCTTCAGGTTGGAGTTGGTGGTGTAGTTCTTGCACTTAACTCAGTTAAATTTATAGTTGAAGGACTTGTTCCTCTTGCAACATCTCTTATTTCTATTATTGGTGATGCAATCAAAATGACTTGTAACTTCTTTATAGATTTCTTTAAACTTCTATTCTAAGTTAAACTAACTAACTAACAAAAAAAACTCCGCAGTTTCTGCGGAGTTTTTTTTATGCTTTGATTTTTTCTTTTATTCTTTTTGTTTTATTTCCTTCATGCTCTTCATGGTAAAATTTCTTCTTATTTTTAACTATTCTCTATTTCACTTGTTCATACTCAATAGCAAACAGAGTCAAAATTTCAGGAGGAACATACAATTCCTTATTAACTCTCTTTATCTTAAACTCCATGTTGTGCCATTTCTTTCCATTAACCAATACATTGCTTTCACCAGCTTTCGCCATCACAAAAACCTTATCTTTTTTAAGATTAAGCATCTTTGCTTTCTCATACTGCCCTTTCTGGATTCCAAACAATGCCAGTAATCTTACAGGAATATAATAATGATCGTTGATCAATTTAAGTTCACTTGCAGGTATTCTTGCAATATCAGTTATTAAATCACCATACCTGGGAAGATCCTCTTCTTCAAGAATCTCAGAAAGTTTTTCCTGTTCTTTCTTTTTATTGCGATTTTTTCTAGTTTCTCTGCGTGATTTCTTTTCAAATGGATATTCCCAATCAAAAAATAATGCTTTTGCTGAAATTTTATGATTCGTACCAAGGTCATCTTTATTATATGCGTAATCAATTCGCCAATTGGACAGATTTACTCCCGCTCCAAAAGTTGATTTCCCATCCTGAGTACCTACTCTGAGAAAAACAAGATCTTTTAATACTCCTTCCAATCCCATATTTACATGATTGCCCTTTTCAGATTCATATACAAAATCACAAGCAGCTGTCAAAAATGAAGAAAATTTATACCCTAAACCTAATACTGTTTCTCCAGCAATTGTTTCACGACGACCACTATGATCCCATTCCATTTCCCCAAATATATTCTTAAAACTCATACCCAATTTTACTCTCGGATGATAATTCAATTTAAATCCAAGATCCATAGTGCTTCCAGAAGCATTAAATTCATACAATCCCCTTCTGAAATACTTAAACGAGCCTCCAATAGAAAGCCATCTTGAAATCGGATATCCCAATGCCACAATATAAGCATCAGTTATATCTTCAGCCCAGTCAACAATAGAAACCTGATTCAATAAACTACCGTCAGGAAGATTTCCAATAAATGAGCCTATAGTTTCTTCAGTAACAGGTATGGAATCAATCGAAAACCGATTCCATCCAAAACCTATTCCGAGTTTATGAGTTTTTAGCGAAAATTCCAACCCGTTGATCCGCCTGTCAAATCCCAAATCACCATGAACTGTAAAAATCTCAGGATATCTTGCTTCATGAAGACCAGCAGGGTTATAGTGTATCGCTTCAACACCTGAAGCAAATCCAGTCAATGCACCACCCATTCCCTGACTTCTGGCATTATAATCTTTGAGTACAAATTCAAGGGTCTCTGAACCTCCAAATGAATAGACTGGATCCATAATTATGAAAATCATCAACATAAATAGAAGGAATAAGTTTAATTTCTTCATCTCATTACCATAACTTTCCCACGTTTTTCAACCTGAGAATCGGAAAACTTTGCAATTAATTTATAAAAATATGTTCCATTTACAACATTATTAAGGTCTCCATCAGTAAGAGTCCACAGGATTTCGTTATAATCACTTTCAGTGTCTCCCTCAAGAACCTTTACAAGACGCCCGGATTCATTATAGATCTTGAGTTGTACTTGATATGCATCAGAAGTTATAAAATATCTGAATTTGACAAAGGTATCAGCTGGTGATGGATAAGCAATATATTCAGAAATCGTATATTCAAGACCTACGGAAAACTGTTTCTCCACCGATGAACTTTTCCCTGCAAAATCATAGATTGTCACACTTAATTTATGAAGAGAATCATCAGCCAGATCTGAATCAGGTTTAATTATTAATAGCCCTTCAGCAGTATCATATGTATAGGTATTTTTCTG
>DAOVTB010000183.1 GCA_030633305.1 Candidatus Muiribacteriota bacterium | reverse complement strand
TCTGCATTACAAACAATATAAGGTGTTTCAGAACGTTTTTTTACAGCCTTTAAGCAGGATTCCCATTTAACACCAGCTGGAAATCCTCCACCGCCTCTTCCTCTTATACCCGATGCAATAATGTCCTTTATCAGAACTTCAGGATCTTTTTTTTCAATAACATCAGCAATAGATTTGTAGCCGTCTCTTGCAATATAATGATCTATATTGTCTGGGTCTATAAGTCCTTTGTTCCTGAGAGCTATTAACTGCTGCTTACTGAAAAAACCGATTTCATCCATTTTTTCTTTATAAATACCAGTAGTTGGATCACAATGGAGTAAGCGTTTAACAATTTTTCCACCAAGTAAGTGAGTTTCAATAATATCATTTATATCATCACTACTTACTTTTTGATAAAAAATACCTTCAGGTTGAATAACTACAATTGGACCTACAGCACAAAAACCGTTACAACCTGTTCCAACAACCAGAAAATCCTTATCAAGTCCACGCTTTTTTATTTCAGCAGTCATTTCATCTCTTAGACTAAAACTTCCTGCTGACACACAGCCTGTTCCAGTACATATCATGAGCATGGCTTTATATTTTTTTAAATCATTATTGATCTTATCTTTGATTTGAAGAAGGTCTTTTGTATTTTTTTTATTCACGTTCTTCACCCCTTTCAGCATTTATTATATTTGAAACATCTTTTGCTTTGATATTTCCGATTATTTCATCTCCAATTTTAGCAACAGGAGCTAAACTACAGCATCCAAGACAGGCAACTGCTTCAAGAGTAAATTTTCCATCTTCAGTTGTTTCTCCCTGTTTAATTCCCAGTTCGCGTTCAAAAGATGAAAGAATATTAGCTGCTCCCTTAACATGACATGCTGTTCCAAGACATACCTGTATAATTTTTTCCCCTTTTGGTTCAAGACTGAAAGTCTTATAGAAGGTTGCAATGTGATATAATTTCCCTCTGGGAACTCCGGTTTTAAGACATAATTCTTCGATGGATTTTCTTGATATGCATCGTTCTTTGTCTTGTATATCCTGCATCATTTCAATTACATATTCAGGATCACTATTCCATTCACATATGATTGCACAAATGTTTTTAATTTCATCTTCTCCACGACACTCAGTACATTTTTCCAGCTTAACAGGATTCGGTATTACAGGTTTTGATATACGCCATGCAGGACTGATCTCCCGATTCTTTACAATAACAGCCTTGATTTTTTTATTCCTGAGAACGGTTCCAATACCACCTCTTCCTGCTTGCTTTAAACGGGCGACTCCGCGTCTCCAATCAAAAAACGAGAAATTGAGAACTCCCATTCTTGAATTTTCAGCACCAGTTCCTGCCGAAACTACAGAAATATTCTTTTTATCTATAATATCATCAGCATACATTTCGGTAAGTTCTTCCGCAAGAATATGCGAATTAACACTTTCCAATGGAGCTTTTTCAATAGTAACTTTTCTGGAAACAGCATCAATATAAATGATTATCTCATCATCTGATTTTCCAGTAATTGAAAGAGCATCAAACCCTGCAAACTTAAAATATGGACCAAAATATCCACCAACATTGCAGTCTATTATACTATTTGTCAAAGGAGAAATAGAAGTAGCAATAGTTTTACCCGCACCTGGAAATGAAACAACTCCTCCAAGCGGACCTTGTGAAAAACAAATGGGATTTTCTGGGCTATCCCATTTTGTATCTTTTGTGATCTCCTTGAACATCAACCACATGTCAAAACCTCTTCCACCTGTCCACAGATCAATCATCTGATCAGTTACAGGACGAGTCTCGATTTTACCTGTTGAAATATCAATATGAAGTGTACGTTTTGCGTAACCCTTTTCAATATCCCGGTGTTCAAAATTAAATTCAGCCACTACTTCATGACTTTTCTGAAGTTCTGCAATTTTCTCTTTGTTCATGAACATCCTCCCTCAATAACAAACTTAATATTAACTATTAAAAATTATATTTAATTTTTGTCAATATTTTATTATCATGACCAATCACTGTCAAGGAATTAATAATGAAATTTGGATTGAATAGAATTATTTAGAAACAATATTTTTCCGGGATAACATTAGTGCTGCAATACCAGCAGTCATAGGAATACATATCAGCATTCCTATACTTCCAGAAAGAGATTTCACAATTTCAAGAAAAATCATCTCAAAATTGACTATCCTTCCAAGTGGATAGTCCTTTTTTTGAATAACAAATAATAGAAGTATCGAAAATGAGCTCCCTGTATATGCTAATATCAATGTATTTATCATAGTTCCAATTATATCTCGACCAATGGACATCCCCGAGTCAAATAATTTCTTAATGCTTTTTGTCGTATCTGCTGCATATATTTCATACATACTTGACGATATACTCATCGCTACATCCATTGTAGCCCCCAAAGCCCCTATAATAAATCCACTGATAATAAGATCCCTTATATCGAGATCAGGTTTCAGATTACTTAAAAAAAGAAGCTCCTGTTTATACATTCCAGTAATTTTTGAAAAATAACCAACTGAAACAGCAAGAACACCTGCTGAGACGACTCCCCCAATAGTTCCGATAATAGCTGCGTAAGATTTTATTCCAAATCCACCTATTATCAAGAGTGTTGCGACTGTAGAAATTGTGCAGACCAAAACGGATGACCAGATGGGTGAATAACCGCTAAGAACCATTGGAATAAATACATAAAATACAAGGGCTAATGTTACAAAAAGAGCAATTATTGCATTAAATCCTTTTATTCCAGTAAAAACAATAATAATAATCAGGAAAAATAACAAAAGATAAATGATTATCCTTGATCTGTCAAATTCTTCAAAATGATAAACTACAATGTTTTGTTCTTTGTTAATCTCTTTTTGAAGTATTAATCGATCATCAATTTGAGGATGAATATCATATTTTTCCAGTTTTTTTTCGACTGCATAATCGACAGTTACAGATTTGTTTTCTGAAGGGATCTTTACACTAAGTTTGTAAAAATAAGAAAGTCCAGTATCGATCTGCATTTCTTCAGAATAAATTTTCTTTGAAATGACTTTTTCAATATATCCATTAACATAACTCATTTCTGAATCCATTGTATAAACATATGGCGAAAGGAGTATGAAAAACAATAGCATCAAAAGAAATAATTTTTGGATTCTATTCATTTCACAATATTCAATTTAATAACGGACAGGTCATCAGAATATGTCACAATATACTTCTATATCAATTTTGGAGGAAAAAACTAAGTTGGCGCAGGGGTCAAAGCAACTTTCATGAACTTGGATTTCAAGTTCACAAAAGTTCCATGTGACCCCATCTATATTGGTATTTAACATTATTTATTTTCCATTTTTATTTAATTTTCCCTTCGTGTTCTTCGTGGTAAATGCTTTATTTGATTCTATTCTTGAGGACGAGAAATCCTGTCTATCAGCTCTTCAATATTGGGCAGATAATAAGTTCCAGGTTCAACATCATATTGATTACGATATATATCTACTTTTGCTTTAATTGGAAGTAATTTTTTTAATTCTATAATACTTCCGTTATCAGTACGAATACATCCATGCGTACACTTTGTTCCAAGGACTTCGAGACTGTCAGTTCCATGAATTCCTATGCCTTTCCATGGTGTTTTTAATCTAAGGAACCAAGGTCCATAAGCATATTTACCTTCAAACTGCCAGTAATCTGAACGCTGTTTTTTTGTAATCCAGAATTTACCTTCCGGTGTGCGATTATCATTTACTTTAAGCTTATCACCACCATCTTTGTTCATGCCAACGCCAATAATATACGCTTTGATAAACGTATGACCCTTGAACAATAGCATGATAAATTCATCTTTCAAAATAACAAGCGAATACTTTCCTTCTATCTTGCTGATCCGTTTTTTAAACCTGTTAAGATCTTGTTTCAGATATATAAAATCATGCTTAATAGTTTCATTTTTTTTAGTTCCAGGCGGCGTTATTCCATATTTCATGTATAATTCATGTAATTTTTTATCGATCTGTTCTTCATTCTCTTTGGTTTCATTACCATATACAAAATACGAAAATACAAATATAAATGTCACGATTGAAAGGATAGTAAAAAATCTGTTTAATCTCATAATATATTATTCGGCTATACTCCTGTTTGATTTAAGCTTTTATAAATTAAACAGTTTTTTTTTTATAATGTCAAACTTACCCTATCTAAAAAAAATAGATTTTGATACAATAACTCTGATATTTACTAATTCGGAGGCGAAATATGTCAAAAAAAAATCAGACTCAAGCTGGCGGTTCATTTTTTGTTGTTCTTTTTGGATTACCTTTTTTACTTGCAGGTCTTTTTATTCTATATCTAGCAACAAGTTGGTGGATTGATTATTTCGCAATAGGATCCTGGGAAAGAGTTCCAATGGACATTGTTTCAGTTGAATTTAAAGAATATTCAGGAGAAGATTCTGATAGTTACAAAGTGCTATGTAATTATGCATATACCTTTAAAGAAAAATCATATAAAGGTGACAGGGTCAATATTGAAAGTGGTTCTTCAGGTTCATCAAGGCACGAAGAACGATATGAACAGATACTTGAATATAAAAATGCTGGAAGAAAATTTATTGGTCTTGTAAATCCTGATAATCCAAATCATGCAATTATGTATCGAGAAGTTGGCATGGGAATGATATTAATGATACCTTTTGGACTGATTTTTGCCGCTGTTGGTGCAGGAATAAGTGGTGGTTCACTATATGCAATGTTTAAAGGAAAAAAAGCCTGATTAAAACAATTCCTTAAATTCTGGAAAAGTTGATGCATTAACCCATTCTTCACCATCAGAAAAAATCATTTTAGTATCAGATTTAATAATATTCTTTTTTATAAAATCAATTATACTATGTTCATTATATCTTTTATTGATCTTTTTCTCATCATCATAGAGCCACCAGCAAACTTCTGTCTGATATCCTTTATCAACAAATTTTGAATCCTTTTTCACTTCTCGGCCAAGTGATTCTGCAAATAAAGGAAGTTCAGCTATTGCATTAGGAATGTTTGAAAGTGCGCGTTCGTTTTTCTCAAATTCTTTTGCAATCTTTTGACATGATTCACCCCATTTTGAAAATTCTGGATACGATTTATAATTTCCTGGAAGATACTGAAAATGTCTAGAATCATTTACATATTTCGGATCATTTATTATTTTTTCATATTTCGCTTTAGCACTCCTAAAATACAAAATTCCCCAAATGATACTTTTAGCAAATGTGACAAAGAGCAAATACTGAAAATCTTCTTCAAACAGAGTTTTCCATTCCTGAAAATCTTCCCCTTTTTGAATTCCTTCAGAATAATCTGTTAATACTTCCCAGAAAGGTTTATCGTTTCTAATCATAAGTATTCCTTCTGGATTATAGCGATAGAAAATATCAATTGATTCCCCAGATTTCCAGGTTTTCCCAAGCCATAAATCAGAAAGAATTCTCAAGCTTAACTTAAGATCAACGCTACCAATAGCACTTCCATACAAGGCAAGAGTCTCAAGTCCAATGCGTATATTATATTTATTGATCACATCTTTCTTAAAAATCATTCCATGCTTTTCGGGATAGCCCATCTTGTTGAAAATCTCACCAATTATTACAAGTGGAAAATTAGTATTATTCTTCATTTTAATTCCTCCTTACAATTCATATAATTTTACAATAAATTTAAATATATTCTAATTTTATATTTTTTTTCAATTAGATTCAACAATTATTTGTTATTGAGTTGACATTTCTGAATCATTTCTTCTAATATTATATAAATTAATCTGATTTTTAATAAAGAGAGGTAAATACAATGGTAGCAATCAAAGGTTTTAAAGCATACAGGCCAACTAAAGAATACGCAGAGAAGGTAGCATCAAAACCATATGATGTATTAAACAGCCAGGAAGCAAAAGAATTGACAAAGAATAACCCTTATAGTTTTCTGCATGTAGTGAAACCTGAAATTGATCTTCCGGATAATGTTGATATCCATGGCCAGGAAGTATACTGCAAAGGTGCAGAAAATTTGGATAATCTAATAAAAGATGGAATTCTGGTGCAGGATGAAAAAGAATATCTTTATTTATACAGCCAGAAAATGGGCGATCATTATCAAACAGGAATAGTCGCTCTTTCATCCTGTGAAGATTATGTAACTGGAAAAATAAAGAAACATGAGCATACAAAACCAGCAAAAGTCAAAGATAGATCAGAACATATACTTAAAGCAAAAGCTCAGTGCGGGCCTGTGTTTTTGACATATAAGGCAATTGCTGATCTAAGCAATGCGATAAAGGCATACACTGATTCAACAGAAGCAGAGTATGATTTCACCGCTCCAGATGGTATTCAGCATACTTTGTGGGTAATAAAAGATGAAAATCTTGAAAAGAGAATTATTTCTGAATTTGAATCAATGCCTGCAACTTATATTGCAGATGGTCATCATAGAAGTGAAAGTGCCGGAAGCTATGTATATAAGAATTTTCCTGGTCCAGGTCGCGATTTTTTTCTAACAGTCATATTTCCTGATGTTGAAATGCTAATCATGGATTATAACCGTGTAGTCAAAGATCTTAATGGACATGATAAAGATTCTTATCTTAATGAAGTTAAAAAGATTTTTCAAATTAATGAAATAGATAACGGCAAGCCTGAAAACAAACATGATTTTGGAATGTACCTTGATAAGAAATGGTATCGTTTAACTATTAAAAGTGAACTCATCGGTAATGATCCTGCAGACAGTCTTGATGCGGCATTATTACAAAGCAATTTTCTGGAACCCGTACTCGGAATAGATAAACCAAGAAGCAGTGATAGAATTGATTATATTGGTGGTATCAGAGGATTGGTAGAACTTGAAAAACTTGTAGACAGCGGTTCCTTCAAAGTAGCATTTGCTTTGTTTCCAACATTGATCACAGATCTTATGAAGGTTGCTGATGCTGGAAAAGTCATGCCTTGTAAATCAACATGGTTTGAACCAAAACTCAGATCTGGATTAATCGTAAACAAATTTGAATAACTATCCTGCGTCCTGAATGAGCGAATCTTGAAATATTCTGCATCAGTCCAAACCTCAACGGACATTGGTACGCCTCGGTTTGACCAGACACAGAATATTCCAACCTTCATCTCATTCAGAACGCAGACTAGGTTAAAGTAAAAAAAAATTGAGGAAATAAATTGAAAAACACCTGCAAAAACTCGATGAAATCCCAAGGTTATGGGAAGATTCATGTATATACAGGTAATGGTAAAGGCAAAACTACTGCTGCATTTGGCCTTGCTTTTCGTGCCTGCGGGCGTGATAAAAAAGTTGCCATAATCCAGTTTCTTAAAGGAAAAGGAGATTATGGCGAGACACGGTCTGCTGAATTACATAAAAATCTTGATGTATATCAATTTGGTAGAAAAAGTTTTGTTTTTGCAAAAAACATTCAGGAAATTGATTCCGTTGAAGTCAAAAAAGGCATTGAGCTTGCAAAAAAACTTTTGAAAAAAAGTGAAATTGATATTTTGATCCTGGATGAGATCAATATTGCTATTGACTTTGGTTTGATAGATGTTAAAGTAGTAATGGAATTATTTACAATTTCTGACATCATTGAAATTATTCTCACAGGTAGAAATGCAAAAAAAGAAATAATTGAAAAAGCTGATCTTGTAACTGAAATGAAAGAAATAAAACATTATTACACTAAAAATATTGATGCACGAGAAGGAATAGAATATTGAAAGTTTCTGAAAATAATGAAATTCTTTTAACCAATTGTATAGTAATCAATCCTGAAGAGTCAGTTTCCTGCAGTTTATTGGTAAAAAATAAAAAAATTGCTCTTATGGGTGATATCAATCCTGATCATTACCCTGATGCTCTTGTAATAAATGTAAAAAATAAACCTGTTTTCCCTGGTCTAATTGATATCTCCCCCATTCTACATCAAAGCCTTGATTCAAAAAATTCAGGCTATCAATTGAACTACGAAACTTCTCTTGCTCTTAAAGGTGGAATTACTTCAATTGTTGATACCTTATGCACAAGTAATCAAACTAAAATAAAGAAAGTTATTTCTCATTTCGAGAAAAATTCTCTTTGTAATTTTTCTTTTCACATCGCTGCATCAGAGGATTTTGAAGCAAAAAAAACAATTTTTGATTTAGTAAATGCCGGGTTATTATCATTTAAATTCAGTTTTTGTAGTGATGTTCTACCTGAGATTAGTGATGATAAATTTTTTGAATTAATTAAGGAAATTCAGAATTTTTCAGCAATTGCATCTGTAAAACCTCATTCTGATTCACTCATAAAGCATTTCGAAAAAACTGATGATGAATATTATTATCTCAGTAGTCCTGCTATTCTTGAAAGAGAATGTGTTAATAAGACGCTTCTATATAATGAAGTTGCAGAATCACAGATTTGTTTTCAAGATATCAGTTTGAAAAAAACTTTTGACCAGATTCAGAAATATTCATCAACAAATCACAGAATCTCAATTTCATTACCATATCTTCTATTCAACAAGTTCATATACTTTGAGCCTGAATCACATAGATACAGAGTATTGCCACCGTTTAGAAGTGAAGATAATATTGATTATTTATGGAAAAATTTACTTAGTAATCCATCATCAATTATTTCATCAGGACATTTTATAGATACTGAGGATTTTATTGTTGATGAGCCAGTATTTACAAAAGATTTTTATCCTGGTTTGCCAATATTTCCTTACTTTCTTCCATTGTTATATACATATGGTGTCG
The DNA here is from genome assembly GCA_030633305.1 of Candidatus Muiribacteriota bacterium. GTDB lineage: Bacteria > Muiribacteriota > DAOVTB01 > DAOVTB01 > DAOVTB01 > DAOVTB01. The sequence continues at coordinate 613 of DAOVTB010000183.1, read as the reverse complement.
AGTATGGCAGGATTACATTGAATGATATTTCAAGACTTGCTTCACTTAATCCTGCAAAACTTCTGGGGTTTTCTGCTGAAAAAGGGACTATCTCTCCTGGAAAAGATGCAGAATTATGCGTTTTTGACTGTGAAAGCCGGACAACTGTTGAGAAAAGTCTTTTCAATCCTTTTGGGTGTAATCTTTCAGGAAATGTCGTACTAACTATTCGAGATGGAATAATTTTATATGATTACAGGAATAAACTCAGTAGAACAATTCCAGGGAATTTTCTAAAAATGTCCCCTGGATAACAATACTATTTTATCCATTCCAAAAGAACGTATAATACTAAAAGTTGATCATCTGACAGAATAATTATTTAGATTTCTTTTTTTTTCTATATTCCATTGCTGCTTTAACAAAACCTGAAAATAATGGATGTGGTGACAGCGGTCTTGATTGAAATTCCGGGTGAAACTGGACTGCAACAAAAAAATCATTTTTTGGATATTCAATTATCTCCATAAGGCGTTCATCCGGAGATAAGCCCGAAAACACAAGACCATTTTCTTCATACTGTGATCTATAGGAAGTATTAAATTCAAATCTATGCCGATGTCTTTCATAAATC
>DAOVTB010000162.1 GCA_030633305.1 Candidatus Muiribacteriota bacterium | reverse complement strand
TGATGATAATGTTGCTATTGTGGGTGGAAATATTGAGATTACTGGAGGAAGTAAAATTTTTGCTAAAGGCGGAAGACTTGATTTGCTTAGTGTTGCTTCTTCAGGAGAGGTAAAGCCACCAGCTGGAGGTGCAGAGCCTGTACTTGAAGGATTTTCAAACTATGGTGATATTACAGTTGCTGGCGGATCTGGAATGGTAGTCAGCAATGCTGATGGAAGTGGTGATATCTATATTCGTAGTGGCAATTTTACACTTGATGGTGCAGGGATAAGGTCGGATACAACAAATGTAGATGGAGGCGAAATTAAAATCCAGTGTGATGATTTTATTATAAAAAATGGTGGAATTATTTCAGTAAACACCAATGGTGCTGGCAAAGGTGGCGATATTTGGTTACTTGCTGAAAATTCTGTTCTGATTACTGGATTTAATGTAGATCCTACTTGGCTTTTATGTGCAACATCGTCTTTGGGGGATGCAGGAACTATAAATATAAACTCGTCAGAAATTGTCATAAGTGATCGCGGGAATATTTCAGGTTCAGTAGTTGGCGGATCTGGAACGGGTGCAGATATTAATCTGATTGCATCTGATTACATAAAGATAACTGATAATGGAAATATTAATACAATAACGACAGCTGATGGAAAAGGTGGAGTTATAAATATTTCTACTCCATATCTTGAAGTAAGTAATGATGGTGCGTTAGTTGCGAGTAATACTAATAACGGAGTTGGTGGTGGTATAAATCTTTCAGTTTCAAATCTTCTCGTAGACAAAGGCTTGATAGCAGCAAATTCTTCTGGTCCTGGAAATGGCGGAGAAATTATAATCCAGGCAACAGATTCTGTAATTCTTAAAGGTGTTAATAATCATGATGTTGGAAAGAATGATGGGCAGCTGATTAGAACTGCTTCAAATCATTCTGGTGATGGTGGTCGGTTGTTTATAAATTCTCCAGAAGTTAAAATATACGATGGTGCTCAGGTCACTGCAGCTGCAAGAAGTACTGGAAATGGTGGAAGTATATATATTGAAGCAGATAATCTTGAAATAAAAAGTAATATATATTTACCGGATCGGGGAACTGGAATTGATACATCTGGAAATACATATGTTGATGCTATTTCTGGTAATCTTACGCTTCATATAAAGGATAATCTTAATATTTCAGGGAAAAATGGGATTGTAGGAATAAATTCTTCTGTAGAAGGTAATTGCAGTGGTGGTTATATTGAAATCAATGCAAAAGATATTAGTATTGAAGATGGTGGTGCAATATATGGAAAAACCTCAGGTTCAGGTAATAGTGGAACCATTATAATAAAAGCTGAAAATTCAATAAATGTATCTGGAATTAATACTGAATTAAACTCAAACAGTATTATTGCAAGCGGTACAGAGTCTTCTGGATATGGCGGTTATATGAATTTGACTGCAAGGGATGTGAATATTTCCAATAATGGACTTATTGAATCTAATACAGATGGTACAGGTGATGGTGGATATATTGAAATAAAAGCTGACAATTTAACTTTAACAGACACAGGATTGATTCTATGTCATACAAAAGGTCAAGGAAATGGAGGCTTCATAGATATTAATGCAGAAACTCTTAATCTAAGCGGTAAAAGTATATTATCTGCTGCTTCATTTGCTTCAGGAAATGGTGGATTTATTGGATTAAATCTAACTACATGCAATATTACGAGTGGCTCACAAATTAATAGTTCTACATTTGGTTTAGGAAAAAGTGGAACAATAGAACTCAAAGCTGAGGGATGGGTAAATATTCAAGGAGATAAGTCTGGGTTAATAAGTAAATCGGGTCCAAATAGTTCTGGAGACGCAGGATATATTCTGGTAGAAACCGGTAATTTAACGATGTCTGAAACTGCAAAAATAAATACATCTTCTGAGGGAATCGGAAATGCAGGAAATATTGATCTGATTACTGAAAAAATAGATCTGGAATCAGGTGCAAAAGTTTCATCAGTAAGCTCTGGTACTGGTAAGGCAGGTGGAATAATAATTAAGGCTTCTGATAGAATCTCACTTGATCAAAGTACTGTATCTGTTCAATCAAAAGATGCTGATGGTGGTGATATAGATATTTATACAACTTACTGGCTTAAACTTCAGAATAGTAAAATTTCTGCTGAAGTTAAAGGTGGCACGGGCAATGGTGGAAATATATATATAGATCCGATTTATGTAATCCTTGAAAATAGCAGTATTATCGCAAATGCTTTTGGCGGGAGTGGTGGAAATATCACAATTGTTACTAATCTATATCTAAAGAATATTGCCAGTATTGTAAGTGCTTCATCAAAATTAGGTATTGATGGAAGTGTTGAAATTTTTGCTCCGGACATTGATGTAAGTTCAAGTCTTCAAGCTTTGCCAGTAAATTTTGAAGAAGTTGAAAAAATGCTTCCAGAACGTTGTTCTACAAGGACTCGTGTAGATTCTGGATCATTTCAGATTACTGGAAGATATGCTCTTCCTTCAGATCCTGATGGCGTAATTTTTTTTCCATGAATTTTAAAGAGACCAGAACCTGATTTTCTGATTTGAATGACAGTTGGGGCAGTGACCCCCATTTTTCTTTTTACAGGATTTTAATGACGATATAATTCTGTATATCAGGAATACAGTCGGTAAAAAACATATAAACGATTCAAAATAGAGTTTGTGGAATAATAAAGCAGCCAGTGTTATTACAAATACAATTGCACCTAATAGATATAAACCTGGCGCATAGTATCCTCCTGGATAAAACTGTGACCACGAAACACTATATTTTTTTCTACATGTTTTACATTTCATACATTTAACCTATACTGTATTTATCGGACTTAACCCTGATTTTCTCGAATTGTTTTTTTTAAGTTCCACATATTACCATGAAATACAAATTTTTACCACGCACCACGTCGAAATTTAGATAAATGATTTCATGTATTGCAAGCGATATATGACCCTCTGTACTAGCTAAGTAAATGATATATCTTACCGATAATTGAAAATAGAGAAGTGCCTTTATTTTTAGGTGCAGATTTTATAATTCATTTCATGGAGGAATTAAGAAAAATGGAATTTTCGAAAATCTTTAAATTTATTAATTTGTTGATTCTGACATTTATATTAATATGTAGTTCTGGTATTTTTGCCGCTATAATTCCAGATGGTTCAATGGGAGTAATCAACACTCCATTGCCAGGTCCAAACGTAATTATCCCTGATCGTGTATTTAGTGGAGGCTGGTTTGATGTAGGAACAAGTGAAGGAAGTAATTTGTTTCATAGTTTTTCAACTTTTGATATTGGTGTGGGTGAAAGTGCTGTATTTACAAGTACAATTCCTGGAACAGTGGACAACATTATTGCCCGAGTTACTGGAGGAGTTAGTAGTATAAATGGTACTTTGGTGCTGGATCCTACTCCGGGTGTATTTTCAGGCACAAATTTATTTTTAATCAATCCGGCTGGATTTATTTTTGGAAGTTCGGCAGTATTGAATGTTACAGGTTCTGTTCATATTTCAACGGCAGATTATATTGAGCTAGGTGCATCAGGTAAGTTTTATGCAGACTGGGAAACTGAATCAAGTTTAAGATCAGATCTACCATCTGCTTTTGGATTTCTTGAAAATAGTGTACCAGCAGATATATCAATATCAAGGAATCCTTTGGGAGCATTTCCACTGGCGCCTGCTGACGGGAAAGATATTTCATTTATAGGAGGGGATATTGATATTCAGTCTACGTCATCTCATGGAACGGTTGTTTCACTCGGTGGCAGGGTTAATATAGTTAGTGTTGGAACTCCTGTTGGTCAACATGGTGAAGTTACACTGGGAGCAAATGATGTAGATGTATCTTCATTTTCATCACTTGGCGAAATTACCATAGATAACAATGCAGTAATAGGAACCGTAGAAATGGGTCAGATATACATTCGTGGCGGAAAATTTACTTTGGATAATGGTTCCAAGGTTGGCTCAGAAACAGAGACGGTTTTTGGAAACGGTTTAATTGATATTGAAGTAACAAATGATATTACAATCAAAAATACTGCTTTAATTGCAACTACAACTTCATCAACTTTTTCTTCTGGAAATGGAGCCAACATAAATATCACATGTGCTGATCTCAGTATGGATATGGGTGGGCAGATTATTTCTACAACAACTTCTTCAGGTGATGGTGGGAATATTAACATAAATTCAACAACGACTATTATTGACCATAGTGCCGTAATAGCAACTTCATCTGCTGGAGCTGGTTATGGTGGACATCTTTTAGTTACTGGAGCAAATCTCAATCTCGATCATGGTGGACATATTTTATCCAATACAGAAGGAAATTCTTCTGGAGGTGACATCAATATAAACCTAACTGATCTCTTAAATATAGATTCTTATAATAATCTTTTAGGTGCTCCGCAATCTGAACTTGATTTCAGTGGTATTATATCTTCTACTTCATCAACTGGAAAGTCTGGGAATATTGATATCAATGTAAAGAATCTAGAAATCTGGAATGGTGGTTCTCTATACAATCTCACTACAGGGAATGGGAATGCAGGTAATATTAATGTCACAACAACCGAGAATTTACAGATTTGGAACTGGTATGAAGATTTTCACGGTTCATTGCCAGGATCATTATTTGGTTTAGGATACAAAAGTTCGAGTATAATGAATTCCGCTATAGGAAATGGTGATGCAGGTAAGATTAATATTGATTCCAACGATATTGAAGTTAGTCTTGTGGGGTCAATTGCTTCTTATGCGATTGGATCGGGTAGAGGAGCTGATTTGGATATCAATTGTGCTGGAAATTTTACTATTAAAGATATGGGAATAATTGAAATTCAATTATTGGGAAGCAATTCTGATGAACATGGACCTGAAGTAAAAATAAATACTATTGAATTAAAGTGTCTTAATGGCGGAGGTATTAATAATGGTAGTGATGGAGTTTCCAATGGAGGAAAATTAAATATTATTGCTGAAAAAATACTACTTCAGGGCGTTTCACCACAGCATCCTTTTATATCTGCTGCTCCATATCTTCCAAGTGGGCTTTATTCATACGCTCTTGGAGCAGGAAATGGTGGAATTATCAATCTTAATGTAAGAAATCTTCAAATACTTGATGGAGCAACTATCACTGCTTCAACTGCCAGTTCTGGACAAGGAGGTATCGTTAATATTGATGCAAGTGAATCTCTTGTCCTTGATGGATGGAAAAGTATTTATCCAGTTGATCCACCACCTGGAACGGCATCAAATTATCTGGAATATTCAAATATTAATTGTGCCACTGAATCGACTGGTGATGGGGGTGGTTTAAACATTAATGCATCTTTGTTACAGATAAAAACAGGTGCTTTTTTAGCTGTAACAACAGGTTATGTAGGTCATAAATTTATTTATGGTGGTCCAGTATGGACTGGTAATGGCGGAAATATGGAATTGAATGTAGATCGTCTTGAAATTTTGAATGGCGGAAGAATAGGTAGTAGTGTTGGAGGCTATAGTGATGTAGGAGCTCATGGTGGAGCTATTAATATAAATGCTTCAGAAGAAGTCCTTATATCTGGAGAACTTACAGATGTATTTGGTGGAACTTCAAGTTTAATTACCGGATCAGTTGAAAGAGCTTGGGGAAGAATAAACTATCTTGATCCAAATGCTGGATTTCAATGGTACTATGGAGAAGGAGACTCAAGTGCCCTTGATAATGATGGAAATATAATACCGACGATAACGATTAAAACCCCTGTAATAACTCTGGAAGATACAGGAAAGATTTCAGCTGTTAATTATGCTTATGGAGATGCAGGTAATTTGTATCTTGAATGTGATCTGTTACGAATGGATACTGAATCTGGTGTTGAGAGTTTTACTGTTAATAGAGGAGGAGGAGGATCTGTTGAAATAAATTCTGGTGATATTACTATAACAGGGGGAGCTGTAATAAATTCTTCATCTTCTGTGACAGGACAGCTTGGAATACTTACAATCAATAGTGAAAATGAGATTAAGATTACTGGAAAAGGTAGTGGAATTTTCAGTACTGCAAACAATGTAGTCATTGGAAATGATGATAACACTGGTGAATTGTTAATATCGTCATCCAGCTTTATCATGGATGATTATGCCGAGATAAATTCTTCATCAAGTGGTGACAGGGAAGCTGGTAATATTAAAATTGATTCAAACACCTTTTCAATGTCAGGAAATTCTTTGATTGCATCAGACGGAAAAGGACGTGGAGATGCTGGAAGTATTGTAATAAAAGCAACTCAGAATGTAGATATAGATACAAGTAAAATTACAACTCTTGCAGAAATGGAAGATGTTGGGGGCGGAAATGCAGGAGATATTGAGATTGATGCAATGGAAGTATTAATACAGAATAATTCATCAGTTGCATCGGATAGCTATGGAGTTGGCAAGGCTGGAAACATTCTCATTAAAGCCTCAAAAAGAGTTGACATTGATGACAGCAGTGTTACTACTTTTGCAGAAAAGACTGAAAAGGGTGGTGGCGAAATCACTATATTGACTACCTATATGCTTGAAATGCTTAACAGTACGGTTTCAGCTGAAGCCAAAAGTGGATCAGGTAGCGGTGGAAACATTTTAATTGATCCCATATATGTCGTATTACACAATAGCCAGATAATTGCTAATGCCTATGGAGGAAGTGGAGGTAATATTACAATCATCGCTCAGTTTTTTTTAAATTCAATTGAAAGTATAATTTCTGCATCATCACAGCTGTCAACGGATGGTAATGTTGAAATATCTGCTCCAAGTATTGATATCAGTGGCAGTATTGATGTTCTTCCCAGTACAATGGAGGATTCTACAAAGATGCTTCCAAAGCGATGCTCCAGCAGGAAAAAAGAAGAAAACAGTTCATTCTTGATTTCAACACGAACTGGTGTGAACCCAAGACCAGATGGTCTTTTATTTTCTCCATGATTTGCTGTAATCGTTTAATCTGTTAAAAAATTTTTTTTCCCTGTAGACAAAACAAAAAATATAAATTATAATCGGCTCAATTTACTATATAATAATATGATTCAGGTATAGATTTGGGAGATAGAAAAATGGCATTTAATTTAAAGGGAAGAAACTTACTTACAATAAAGAATTATACCCCAGAGGAAATTGAATTTCTTCTACAACTTTCAGTAAAATTAAAACAGGATAAATATGCTGGAATAAGGTCTAAGAACCTTGACGGTAAAAATATAGCTCTCATTTTTGAAAAACCATCAACTAGAACTCGTTGTGCATTTGTATGCGCTTGTGTTGATGAAGGTGCACATCCAGAATATCTAGGAAAAGGTGATATCCAACTTGGAAAAAAAGAAACTGTAAAAGATACCGCAAGAGTATTAGGACGTATGTTTGATGGAATCCAGTTTAGAGGATTTAAACATGAGACTGTAGAAATTCTTGGTGAATATGCTGGTGTACCAGTATGGAATGGTTTGACTGATGCTTTTCATCCTACGCAGGTTTTAGCTGATCTTATGACAGTAATGGAACATAAGGGAAATTTGAAAGGTCTAAAAATAGTCTATGTTGGTGATGGAAGAAATAATGTTGCAAATTCACTCATGGTTGGAGCCGCCAAAATGGGAATGAATTTTTGTATTATTGCTCCTCCGGAATTACAGCCTGAAAAATCACTTGTGGATGAGGCAAAAAAATTTGCTGATGAAAGCCGCGGAACAGTCAATATTACTTCTAATGTTGAAGAAGGTGTAAAAGGTGCAGATGTAATTTATACTGATGTCTGGGTTTCAATGGGAGAAGAAGATAAGTTTGATGAAAGACTTAGACTTTTAAAACCATACCAGGTTAATGAAGATATGATCTGCAAGACTGGAAATTCTGAAGTTATCTTTCTACATTGTCTTCCGGCTTTTCACAATACTGATACTGATGTTTCAAGTAAAAACGCTGATATCTGTGAAGTAACAGAAGGTGTTTTCGAGAGCCGTCATTCAAAGGTGTTTGACCAAGCAGAAAACAGATTGCATACGATTAAAGCAGTTATGGTAGCAACCCTCTGAGTCCTCAATTAGCGAATCTTGAAACTTTCTGCGGCAATTTATGCTTGCGGAGTAGAGTACTACACCTCAGCATAAATTGCCTTGAAAGCTCCAACCTTCATCTAATTGAGAACTCAGAAACAGGTTATTAAAAAAGAAAGATATTTTTATGTTGTTTTTTGTTCAGAAATATCGGTACAGGAAATAACGAAAATGTTATCGATCAAATGGGAAGTACATAGTTTTAACATTCGATTGAATACAGGAGAAAGAAATTCTTCTTCAATTGGTGGAGCTCCGTTTATGAGACTGATGAATTTGTCGACAATAATTTTTAGCTCTCTTCTGGAATATATTTCTGAACCAAGTTTTCCAATCAGCTGTTTTGGAGACCTGCCGGTGTGCTTTTTAGCAGCCTTATTTACCTGTAAATGAAGGAAATCGAAAGGTTTTCCATCTTCATCTTTGATGATTTTGCACATTGTTAGACCTATTGGCAATTGATCAAAAAGCTTTCTGAATCTTTCTTCACTTTTTATTGCTTTTACTTCAGCGTTTTTTTCACTACTGAGATCAACGTGTTGCACTACAATGTTGGAAAGTTGACCTTTCTTATTTTTTATTGGAGTAAAGACTGCTTTGATTACAGTTTTTACGGGTCTTTCCAAATCAACATGCTCTAGATTATTCATATCATATTCAAGTATCAAATTATCGGGTTTTCCTGTTTTAAATAGATTATCGATTACTGGAAGCAATCCCTTGGATATTAGTTCTTCATCTTTAAAAAGATTGTATTTTCCAACAATTTCTTTTTCTTTGATATTAAATAATTTTTCCGCTGCGTGATTGAATCTTATTGCGGTTCCATTGGAGTCTGAAATTCCCATACTTATTGCAGAATCATTTATAATTCTATTCAGAAAGTTTGTTTTTTCTCTTAACTTTTCTTCTGTTGCTTTTCTTTTTGATATATCTCTGATTATCGCAAGAAGCAAAGTAGGATTTTTTTCCTGGAAAACGACTATACTTGCCTCAATCGGGAAAGTTGTGCAGTCTTTTCTTTGATGAATTCCCTCTACGAGTGCCTTTTTCCCATCTATTGCATTTTTAATTAAAATTGAAATTTGTTCTGGAACGTTACCTTTTTCAATATCACTAACGTGCATATTTAAAAGTTCTTCTCGAGAAAATCCAAGATTTTTAATCGCTTGTGGATTTACGTCAATTATATTACCTTTTATATCAATAATAAAAAAAGCATCAAATATAGCGTTGAATAAAAGCTTGAATTTATCTCCGTTCAATTCATGGATATTATCCAAAAAAATAATCCTTTTAATATGTAATGAAAAATTATGAGACATAATGTAATCATTTTATGATTTAAAATGATGTTCCACTAAATTTTAACTAGCGAGTTGGTTTTATGTCAATTATTTTCCATTGAAGTTAATATAAAGAATTTTGATGCAAAAGGAAATGATTAGTTCAATTGAATCCTTCAAATGTATGTGATATCTTAAGAAAAGAATCAAATATACCTAAGGAGCATTATATGAAAAATAAATTATTTCTTACATTTCTGGTAATGATATTTCTGGTTTTCAATAATCTATCAGCAGAACAGAAGAAAAAGGTTGATAAAACTGCAAAAAAATCATCTGTAAAAGAGTCCGAGAAGAAAAAAAAGGATGATAAAAAGGACGAAAAGAAAAAGAAACCAGTTATAACTGAACATTCAATCAAGATAAATGGAAAAGTAATTAAATACACTGCGACTGCTGGTTATATGGAATTAAAAAATGATAAAGAAAAGTCAACTGCGAATGTATTTTATATTGCATATGTAAAAAAGGATGTAAAAGACAGTGGAAAAAGGCCCCTTACCTTTTCATTTAATGGAGGACCTGGATCCTCTTCTGTCTGGCTTCATCTTGGGGCACTTGGTCCAAAAAGAGTTTTAATGAAAGACAACGGAGAACCAACAAAACCGCCTTATAAATTAGTGGATAATAATAATTCATGGCTAGACCTTACCGATTTGGTTTTTATCGATCCGGTCTGGACTGGTTTCAGCAGACCTGCAGAAGATCAGCCAAAGAAACAGTTTCATGGTCTGAAGGAAGACATATCATCTGTAGGAGATTTTATTCGGTTATATACGACTCAAAATAAAAGGTGGCTTTCTCCAAAATTCATTGCCGGTGAAAGCTATGGAACTACACGCGCTGCTGGATTGGCAGAATATCTTCAAAGAAGATTCGGGATGGAATTAAATGGTCTTTTTTTGATTTCAGCTGTCCTTGACTTTAAGACTATATCATTAAATGCCACTAACGATTTACCATATGTACTTTTTTTCCCAACCTTTGCGGCGACAGCACGATATCATGGAAAGCTTGGTTCCGGATTCAGTGATTTTGAAAAATTTCTTGATGAAGTCAGGCTTTGGTCTGAGAAAGATTATTTTATGGCATTGTCTAAAGGAAGTATGTTGAGCAGTGTGGAAAGAAAAGAGATCATTGGGAAGCTTTCAAAATATTCATCACTTTCAAAAGAATATC
>DAOVTB010000090.1 GCA_030633305.1 Candidatus Muiribacteriota bacterium | reverse complement strand
GAAAGAAACATGAAGAAAAACTTTCGTTTACTGGAAGTCATAAAGTGACTATGAATGAAGAGGTTTCTCTTGAAGAAGATTTTTCAGATATACATTCATTGGAAGATCATGTAAATGATGAAATATCTCTTGAAAGCATGGAAAATGATGAAATATCTCTTGAAACAATGGAAAATGATGAAATATCACTTGAAACTGATTGTTTTCTTGATGATCATGCTGAAAAACAGAAGAGATTAAGCAAACTTAAAAATAAATTACTTAAAGGGAATGCTTCAGTCGATCGTTTATTGTCATTTGATTCAGATTCGCTTGTGCGGGGATTTGTTTTTAAAGAAATATTTGACAGGCGTGATTTGTTCAGCAAAAAATAAATGGGACAATTTATACCTGAAGATATTAAACAGAGCATAATTGAAGCGGCAGATGTAGTAAACATTGTTTCAAGATATGTAAAACTAAGAAAAGCTGGCTCAAATTATAAAGGAAGGTGTCCGTTTCATAGCGAAAGGACACCTTCTTTTGTTGTTAGCCCAAATAAACAGATTTTTAAATGTTTTGGTTGTGGGGAAGCAGGTAATGCTGTTACCTTTTTTATGAAAATTGAGGGTCTTAATTTTCATGAAGCATTAATTATCTTAGCCAGAGAATCAGGAATCGAAATTCCTAAAACTCAGTCGAATACTCAACGTGATGGAAAAATTAAAAAAATTTTAAAGTTAAATGAAACATGTTGCAAATTTTTCCAGGATTCTTTGAAGAAAAAATATTCATTTCTGAAAGAATTTTTCAAGAATCGAAATATTACAATGGATATGATTGATACGTTGCGAATAGGTTATGCTGATGCTGAATATCAGACCCTGCTTAATTATTTAGATGAAAGAGAGACTGACTTTTATACTCAGGCAGGTGTTATCAAACAGGGTAATAAGGGGAGACATTATGATGTTTTCAGAGAACGTATAATTTTTCCTATAGCCAATAGTCGTGGTGATATTGTTGGGTTTTCCGGACGTGGTATTTCTGAAAAAGTACAGCCTAAATATCTAAACAGTCCTGATACGGAAGTATTTAAAAAAAGAGAACTTCTCTACGGATTTAATCTCAGTAGAAATGAGATTAGAAAAAAAGGTAATGTGATCATTGTTGAAGGATATATGGATTTTCTCAGGTTATTCTTCAACGGTGTGAAAAACTGTGTTGCGTCAATGGGTACAAGCTTGACAACCTCTCAGGTCAAACTACTCAAAAGATATGCCGACGTTTTCATTTTTTCATATGATTCTGACTCGGCAGGGAAGAAGGCAACTGTCAGGGCAGTTGATGAAGTCATGGGGCAAGAGGAGATAAGATGTAAAGTAATCGAAATGCCTTCTGGTGAAGATCCAGACTCTTTTATTGAAAAGTTTGGATCTGGAAAGTATCTTGACATGGTCGAAAATGCAGCAGATTTCATATATTTCAAGTTAAACCACTTGATCAATATGATTGGGGTTGACGACATTTATAAAAAAGTTAAAATAATTAATTTTATTTCGAAAAACATTGTCAATGAAGGAAACTTTATTTTACAAAATGATTATATTAAAGAGATAGCAAAGGTTTTAGAGGTGGATGAATGGGATTTACGGTCTGAAATAGGGAAGACTGCAGGCGGAAAAACAATAAATTTTGGAAAAAAAACAAAAAAAAGAACGACAGCTTATCAAAAAGCTATTGACAATCTGATTTTCTTTGTTATTAATGATAAAGTTGACAATATTTCTGAACATTACGAATACATCCCGAAACGTTACGTTGAGTTTATTGAAAGGATATTATCACTCAAAAAAGAAAAAGGGATAAAGAAATTTGGTCATTTACTTGATTGGCTAACCCCGGAAGATAGGGAAATCCTTGAAAGTGTAGGTACTGATACCTTGATTCAAGATTCGTTAACTAAAGTAACGGATGATGATGAGCAGAAAATAGTAGAGAAAATTGTTCAGGATTCAATTAGAACAATAAAGAAATTATATTATTTGAGAAGAAAAAAAGTACTCGAAGAAGAGCTTGATAGTATGATCCAGTCAGGAGATAACCCTGAAAAACTTAAACAGCTCCAAAATGAGTATTTTAATATATTGAAATTTGAAAAAATGAAAAGAGGTGAATTATTTGAGTAGCAAAAAGAAAGAAAGTAGTATTAATGATTACATTGATGTTCTACTCAAACATTCGAAAAAACTTGGTGTTGTAACATTTCAGAAAATTAATGAGATTTTACCTACTGATATTGATCCCGAAAATATTTCAGTTGTTGTTGAAAAATTGATTGAAAACGGTATTAATGTTGTTGATAAGCTTTCTGAAGAAGAGGCTGAATTACAGGAAGCACAAGAGGCTGCTACAGAAGAAGATGAAGATATTGAAAATGAAGCGCTTTCTGCAAATAAAATTTTTGAATTCAAGGTTAAGCATGGTGAATTTAGAGATATAGACAAGGAAATGATGAATGTTGTGAGCAACGAGGGGGAACCGATAAACGATTCAGTTCGTATGTATCTGAAAGCGATCGGAAAAATTCCATTGTTGAATGCAGTTGAAGAAAGAGAACTTGCAAAGCGTATTGAAGAGGGAAATGAAGACGCTGAACAACAATTGATCAATGCTAATTTGAGACTTGTTGTATCGGTAGCTAAAAAATATACCAAACGAGGTCTTTTGTTTCTTGATCTTATTCAGGAAGGAAATCAGGGGTTGATCAAAGCTGTACAGAAATTTAAATACAAAAAAGGGTTTAAATTCAGTACTTATGCGATCTGGTGGATTCGTCAGGCGATAACCAGGGCCATTGCTGATCAAGCAAGGACAATAAGAATTCCTGTTCACATGGTTGAAACAATTAATAAGCTTCGAAAAGTATCGCGCCGTTTAATGCAGGATTTGGGAAGAGAACCATCTAAAAATGAGATTGCCAGAGAGATGGGTATTAGTGTTGATAAAGTAAATGCTATTATGAAGACAGCGATGGATCCGATATCTCTTGAAATGCCAATAGGTGAAGAAGACAGTCATCTTGGTGATTTTGTTGAAGATAAAAAAGCTCCGTCACCTGTTCATTCTGCATTTCATTCAATGCTTCAGGAACAGATCAATACTGTACTTAGTACCTTGACGGACAGAGAAAGTCGGGTAATCAAATACAGATTTGGTCTTGATGATGGGTGTCCGCATACACTTGAAGAAGTTGGAAAAATGTTTGGAGTTACTCGCGAAAGAATTCGACAGATTGAAGCCAAAGCATTGAGAAAACTTAGACATCCGTCAAGAAGTAAGCAGTTAAAAGAATTTTACTTAGATTAAGAACATATTAAAATAATAAAAACTGTAGGGGAGGGTCTGTGACCCTCCCGCTTTAATTAATACCGGGCGGGCACGACAGATTGTGTCGCAATACACTTCTATACAATATTTGGTGGAAACAACTTATCTGGCACAGGGATCAACTGTTTCACGCGAAGCACTTTCATGAACTTGGATTTCAAGTTCACAAAAGCTCTGACCCCATCTATATTGGTATTTAGCATTAACTATTCATCGTGTCTTCTTGGTCCATTTTTTTGTTTTTTAATTGCGATACAGTCTGCGAGATCTTCCCCTGCACTGTATGATATAATAAACCATGAATTATTTTAAAATCATCACAGAATTAACAAGTTTCTGCAATTTCAATTGTAAGTATTGCTATCAGGATGAAATTAGAAAAAATTTGAAATTAAAGTTTATTGATAAAGAAAAATATAAAAATATTATCAGCAAGCTTTTTTCGTCTAAAATGATAAAGTCCAGATGTCTTCTGCTGACCTGGAGAGGTGAGGCGTTGCTTCATCCAGATTTCAGAGAACTTCTGGCTTTTGTTTTTCAAAAAGATTCAGAATCTTCAGACCCTTCTTTTGTAGGTATTAATACTAATTGTTTTGCACTTGATGATAAATTAAGTTCAAAAATAGTTCTGGATCTTCAGAAAAAAGATGAATCCTGTGTATTTGAAATGGTATTTTCGCTTGACGCGTTTGAACGAAATAGTTTCAAACTTTTGAAAGGTTGTGATGAAAGAGAACGAGTATATGAAAACGTTAAAATCTTCACGAAAAAGTTATTGAAGAATGATATACGGAATACAGTTCTTCGGTATCAGTATTTAATAAATCGGGAATCATATAGTGAGGCTGAACAATTTTACGATTTCTGGAAAAAATGGTTTGAAAATTTTGGGATTATTCCATCTTTATATTTTGATTATCAGGATAAAATTGATATTCCGGACAGCGATGATCGGTTTAGAATTTTTTTTCACAGGACGGACATCTCGGACTCAACTGAAAAGAATTATGCAGATGATCTTCATAATCAATTAAGAACGAAATATGATAATAGCAATGATGATTCCTTCAGCATTTTAGAAGATGAAATTCAGAACAGGCAAAGTTTCTGTCAGGAACCATTCGAGACTGTTTCCGTCGGTATTGATGGAAAGGTTTCTTTATGTTGTAAAGATATTTATGAAGAACTCATAATTGGAAATGTCTTTCAAGATGAAATCGATGATATTCTGATGTCTGAAAAAGCTGTAGAAATCCGTAAGAATTTCCAGCAGGGGAAAGCTTGTGAGAAGTATGAATTATGCCGCAACTGTGGAAAATAATCACACAAAGGTGTATCATGAAAAGAGAAATTGAATATTGATTGGTGAATGATGTTTTTAAAAGGAAAAATAATACATAATACTAATATAGATTGTGTCAGAAGGACTTGAATTTTCTTTGATGGTCAAAAAAATTCAATGTGCCCTGATGCGTTATGACGACGCAGAGTAAAATTCTAATGAATTACGAACGCTTGAAAAAAAAATGTAAAACAATTGTAAATAATAAATGGGTCAACCTGTTTATAGCATTTCTTATAGTATTTTCCATTTTCCTGGTTATTTATGAAGAAACTTCAAAACTTACTTCTAATCAGGAATCAGTGTTTGACTGGATATGGTATGCATTGATATTCATTTTTGTATTTGAATTATCGGTGCGTTGCTGGACGTATTCTGACAAAAAACAGTTTTTTAAGGATTACTGGATCGATATTGTGGCTGTTATTTTCCTTTTTAGGGGCGGAAAAGGATCGATACTGAGAAGTTTAAGGTTACTTTCGCTTATCAGAATCGCCGGAATTGGAACAATACTCAGCCGAAGAATACAGTTTGCTTTTGCAACAAAAGCAAACATGAAATATGGTATTTTTTTACTTATTGTTATTATAATTGTTTTGATAAGCACTGTGACATATCATAATTATGAGCTTAATAATATTTCAAACAAGTTGGTTAAAGTAAAACAATCTAAACCAATGAGGGCTTTCTGGGTATCTTTATATTCACTGATAGTAGGAGAATATGTTACAGATTTTCCACAGTCTCTGCCAGGGAAAATTATTGTTATTCTGGTAATGTTTACTGGAATGTCGCTATTTGCTTTATTGACTGGAACTGTTTCAGCGGTCATGATAAATCAGTTACAGAATTCTGAAAGGAGAACACTTAAAATGATCAAACTTTTTGAGAACCATGTAGTTATATGCGGATGGAATACGCTTGGAAGTATTATTGTTGAAGAATATCATTCAGATGAGAGCGAGGAAAATGACTATATTGTTATAGTTGCAGAAATGGATAAAAAACCGGAATTTGATAGCAAAATAGTGATGTCTGACAAAGTATTTCTTATAAATGAGGATTTTACAAGTATCGAATCCTTGAAAAAGGCAAATGTGGAAAAAGCTTCTACTGCAATTATACTTGCAGATTATTCTTGTGGAAGAAAAAATGAAGATATAGATGCAAGAACAGTATTGACTGCCTTGACGATTGAAAAAATGAACCCAGAAATATATACTTGTGCGGAGCTGATTCACAGGTCAAATATGCAACACCTTCAAATGGGTGGTGTTGATGACATAATTATAAGTAAAGTGTATGCAGGTCGTCTGTTAGCCCTGTCTGCATTAAACAGTGGATTAACATCTGTTTTCAATGAATTGCTGACGTATGGTTATGGTAATCAGTTTTATAAAATTCCTGCACCTGTTGAAATCCATGGCCAGCAATTTTCAAAAGCGATGAATATTCTTAAGGAAAAGCATAACTGGATATTGATTGGTGTTGAACAGAATGATGGCAAAAAAACTATTATGAATCCTGAAAATTATTTATTTCGCGAAGATGATAATATTATTCTCATTGGTTCAAGAATAGGGAAGGTATAACCCCGCGAATTGTATGAGCGAATCTTGAAATATTCCACATCAGTCTAAACCTCAACGTACGTTAGTACGCCTCGGTTTATCCAGATGCGGATTATTCCAACCTTCATCTCATACAATCCACGGGTTTGGAATGTTTTAAAATAAAAAACAACAAATTTTAATTCAAAAATACACAAACAAGAGAAATCTAAAATGGGTAAAAGAAATTGAGGATACAATGAGAAATAATTTATAATTATTGTTAAATTTTCAATTTTTTCTTTAATGAACTCACAAATATTGATATTTCGGATTCTAAAGTTTTAGAGATTCTATCAGGTGTTAAGATATTCTTTTCAGAATCCATATCTAGTAATACCATATTTTTTTCGAGAAAAAGTTCGGCAATACTGATGTTTAAGGTAGATGTTATCTGGTTCAATAGATTAGCTTTAGGAAAGTGTTTTCCAGTTTCTAATCTTGCCATGTGTGTTGTACTGATTCCCAATTGTTCTGCAAATATCGATTGAGTAAGGTTTTTTTCAATTCTATATTTTCGTATATTAGTGCCAAATATTTCCTGTACGTTCATAATTTCAATAATAGTGGATTTTCAAAATATTATGAATAACATTTGATGTAGAATTAGTTGAAAAAACATAACATCTAATGTTATGTTGAATGTGGATAGAAAATCACTGGATAAATTATGATAGGGAAATTGAAAAAATATTTATTAAAATCACTTAAAATACTTGAGCCAATAATTATTCCTGCATTTCATTATATTTGGTATCATTCTAAGAATTCTTGGAGAAAAAATACTTTTTTGGGTTATGATATTCTTCAATGTCCTTTTGATTTACAGTTGTATCAAGAAATTGTTTTTCGAGTAAAACCTGATTTTATATTACAAACAGGGATTGCTGGCGGTGGGTCAATTCTGTATTTTGCTTCATTATTGGATATTATTAAAGCTCCAAAAAATACTTTTGTAATTGGAATTGATATAGAATTGACTGAAAGCGCAAAACAGTTGAATCATCCAAGAATTAAATTATATGAAGGTAGTTCTGTTGATAAAAACTTATTAAGTCAAATCAAAAAAGATTTATCATTAGATCAAGGGTTAATTGTGTTAGATTCAGATCATCGCAAAGAACATGTGCATGAAGAACTTTGTATTTATTGTGATTGGGTCGCACCTAACTCTTATTTAGTTGTAGAAGATACAAATATTAATGGACATCCAGTATATCCTGATTTCGGAAAGGGACCACTTGAAGCTGTAAATAAATTTTTACAAAGCAACCACAATTTTATTCAAGATGATGCTCTTTGGAAAAGAAATAAGTTTTCTTTTCATCAACGTGGATGGTTAAAACGTTATAAATAAAGTTTTCTCCCTGTTATTTGTATTATTTAAACATCAATTGAAACCAAATTTCTCAATAAGAAATTGTTTTGGTAATTTTTTTGTAATTACGTTATAATACAAATGATAATAAGTGATGTCATAACCTTATGTGGAATTGGAGGCAGTATGGAAATTACAGATAGAATAGTTGAAAAAATTAAATCCTTACCTGAAGAAAAACAAGCTGAGGTTCTTGATTTTGTAGATTTTTTAGAAAAAAAAATTAGAGAAAGTGAAAATGAAGATTGGAGAAAATTTTCCCTTGAAACTGCTATGAGAGAAATCGAAGATGAAGAATCTTTATATACAATGGATGATTTAAAGGAAACATTTTCATGATTGAAGAAGGACAAATTGTATTATTTCATTTCACGCAATCAGATTTAAAAAAAGGTAAATTACGTCCTGCCTTGGTAATTCGAAAAACTCCAGGTAAATATAATGATTGGTTAATCTGTATGATTTCAAGTCGAACCTATCAAAAATATTTTGAATTGGATGAAATTATTAATTTGGATGATGATGATTTTTGTGATTCAGGATTGAAAACTACTAGCGTTATCCGTTGTTGCAGACTTGCGGTAGTCGAACAAAGTATTTTTATTGGAAAACTTGGCAATATTTCTTTGGAAAGATTAAAAAAAATTAAAGAAATTACTTCAAAATGGATATTAGGATAGAATTAGTTTAAACAATCTATTTATTTTTTCCACCGTTTTGTGTTCTATTTTTTTATAATCCCCATTTTCCCGATTGTTTCCCGAGATGAAATTTGGATTTTCTTGCGTCTTGTTAGAACGTAGACATACTCTTTTGTATTTCAAGTTCTGACCAGTCGTAAGAAAATTCAAAGTTCGCTCGTGAAATAATCGGGTTGACTGAGGATTAAATATTTGCTATATTCCCATGGAGATATAAATATTAATATAAGAGGAGTAAATTTTAACTATGTTACAGATGAGAAAACAAGGATTTGTGAAAGCAACAATATATCTGGTGATATTCTTTTTCGCCGCATCAATATTCTTTATTGGAGCAGCAAGCTGGTTTGGAAACAGCCAGGAAGAAGAACGTAGAAAAAAAGCAGATGCAGCACTTGAAGATGCAAACATAAATCCATATCAGTATGAATTCGATAAATTGAAAAAAAGTGTGTCTGATGAAGAATTCAGTTCAGCACTTGCAACAATAATGGTTGAGGCTCAGGATGGTGTTAAGAAAGGTGAATTTATCAAAAAAACACTTTTGACTCTGAAAGACCTTGCTGAATATTATATTTATCTTCCTACATCAATGAAGATGAATTATGCAAAAGAAGAAGGAAAAGAAAATCTTCTGGAAAAACTTATACTGGAAAAACTGATCATATTTGATCTTAAACAAAAGGGTATTGATGTAAAAGCTGCAATTGAACATCAGTTGTCAAAGCAGGAAAAGGTGTTTAAAGAAAAAAATGGTTTTTCATTAAGAGAGGGAATGCGAAGAGAAGGAAAATCATATGAGCTTGCTAAAAGTGAAATGGTCATGCAGATGGCGGCTTTTAAATTCAGAGATGTTATCATAAATAAAAGGCAGATCTCAGAAGAACAGATCACTCAGTATTTCGAAAAACATAAAGCTGATAAATATAAAGGTCAGGAGCTTAAAAAGATTTATTTTAAAGTAAAATATGATGCAGCTTCCGAGATTAGTGAAACAGATATTAAAGACTATTATTCAAAACATATTGTAAGATTTAAGAAAAAAGATACTGTAAGTCTTTATCACATTTTTCTGAATCCTGATGAATACCTTAATTCTGTTGAAGCAGATGATAAAGAGATTGAAGAGTATTACAATAGAAGTAAAGAAAATTTTAAAACTCCAAAATTAGCAGATATTCAGAATATTCTTATTAAAACTGATAGCGAAAAGGTGAATAAGAAAATTGTTAATACTCCTGAAAAAACCAAGGAATACTATAATAGTAATTTAAAAAAATATATGAGTTCAAAAGGTGTAAAGATACAGTATGTATATTTTAAAACTAAACCAGAGAAACTCGATATTTCAAGAATAACAGATGAAGAAGCTCAGACATATTACCTTGAACATAAAAAAGATTATGAAGTAGAAGGAAAAGTTAGAGCAAGTCATATTCTTTTTCCAACCACTGGGATGAATGATTTAGAAGCTGGAACAGCTAAGAAAAAAGCAGAAAAAATACTTAAAGAGATCAAATCAGGTGGTGATTTTGCAGAACTTGCTAAAACTCATAGTTCCTGTCCAAGTAAATCAAAAGGTGGAGATCTTGACTGGTTTATCAGTGGCGCAATGGTTAAACCTTTTGAAGAAGCAGCATTCAATTCGGCAATTGGCGAGGTTGTAGGGCCTGTGAAGACAAGATTTGGATATCATATAATCAAGGTAACTGATAAAGTTGCAGCAGAAAATAAAACTTTTGATTCAGTAAAAGCTGGAATCAAGGAAAAGCTTTATAAAGATAATTTTAAGAGCGAGCAGCGCGCAGTTGCTAGAAAACTTAAAGAAAAGATTTCTACAAAAGATGATTTCACTGAATATGTCCGAAAACATTCAGAAGGCAAGAGTAAAGAATTTAATGGAATTGCTGGATATTTTTATAGCGGGAAATCACCTGAACTTGGAGATAGTTCGTTTAAAAATGTGATTAAAGATGAACTTTTTTCAGGAGATGATCTGGATAATATTTTACAGAAACGTCTTTTTAAAATGGAAACAGGGGAGATTACTGAAGTATTAGAAACCTCTAAAGGACTTTTTATTGTAAAGATGATTGAAGCAAAAGATCCTGCTCCTATCTCTTTTGAGAAGGTGAAAAGTGATGTAAAAGAAGATTTCTTAAAATCTGAAAGAAGTAAAATTGCTGAAAAAATTGCTGTTGATATTATTGGAAAATTAAATGATGGCGTTGGATTTGATCAATTGGCCAAGATCTGGAGTGATGGAAAAAAAGCAAAAATGGGCGGTTTTGTTAAAAAAGTTCCTCAGGGAAAACTTGAAGAAGGTAATGACAAGACTAATTTTGAAGGAGAAATTCTCGAAGATGGCCAAATCCCTTATGCTGTTGATAAGGCTATATTTAGCCTGAAGGAAAACGAAGTAACTAAAACTCCAGTAAAATCAGGGTTAGGTTATCATGTGATCCGGGTTGATGAGCTAAGAGATCCTTCCATTAAACCTTTTGTTGAAGTTAAGGCCGAAATAAAGAAAATTATCATGAGTGATAAATGTAAAGCCAACGCACTTGCTGATGCTGAAAAAATAGTAAAGGAACTTGGTGAAACTACTACAAAAGATAAATTCAAAACGTTAGTAAAAAAATATTCTACAGCTCCGAGTGAAGCAAGGGATGGTTATGTTGGACAGGTCAGTGCTGGACAGGTTCAAGACAAGGATTTAATTGATTTACTTAAAAATGATAAAATAGCAGAGATGACGCTTCGTAATATAAACGGGCAATATCAGTTTGGATATTTCATTGATCCACAGATAGAAAAAACTGTACTTTCGTCTCCTGTAGACAAGCAGGTTGCTGGACCGGTAACAACAAAAGCCGGGACGCATGTTTTTTATGTAGATTCTATTAAATCAGGTGAAGAAACACCTTTGAAAGATGTCAGAGAGGAAATAAAACAGGATTTGACTATGGCGGTATCAGAAAAAGAACTGATGGAAGTCTATGAGAAGTCCAAGGATAGATTCAAACAGTCTGGTACTATCAAATGCGTACATGTTATGTTTAAAAATGAATCTGAAGCCAAAGAAGCACTTGCTAAAATAACATCAAAAAGTACTACAATTGAAGAAGTTATGAATAAACTTAAAACTGGTCCAATTGGAGATTATCAATTGGTACTGGGGCCTGATGCGCCAAGTAACATTCCTAAATACATTGTCAATGCTGTTAAAGAAATGAAAGTTGGAGATATTTCGGGAATTATTAAGAGTAAGAATGATTTTCACATTATTAAACTTCTTGAGAAAAAAGAACCTAGTATGCCGGCTTTTAATCAGGTTGCTCCAGAATTGGAAAAAAATATTTTGAATAGAAAAGCTCAGGGACTCATGATGAAGGGTATTGAAGAACTTAGGAAAAAATACGGTCTCAGAAAAAGTGAAAAAAATGCTAAGCTATTTACAAAATTATCAATCATAGATTAATTAAAAATAAAAAATATGTAGGGACAGGCCCTTGTGCCTGTCCTTTATATAAGAGGTGTATAATTTTTGCGATTAGATAAGTTTCTTAAAGTTTCTAGAATAATTAAACAACGTGGGAAATCCAAATTTATGTGTGATAATTCTCATGTAAAAGTAAATGGAAACTGTAAAAAACCATGTTATCAGGTGAATGACGGAGACATAATCGAGATTGATGATCTAAAGGCTACAAGGAAGTATCAGGTTCTTGAAGTTCCTGCCGGAAAAGGAAATGTATCGCGAGAAAAATCCCGAACACTGACGGAATTGCAGGAGGAGCTTGCAAAAGAGTGGCTTTAAATAAGAGTTTTCTTATAAAAACACTTTTTGATGATCTTTTGAAGAAGGATCAGCAAAAAGTTGATTATGCCATAAATAATTTTCATAAACATGCTGGTGATGATGATTTTGTTAAGTTGACAGAACTTTTTACAGCGAAGATCTGGAATCATAGGAAAAGAGCTTCAGATGCACTTATCGTCGCTGGTGATAAAGTAATTCCAACTGTTCTGAAAAGTCTTGATTCTGATAGTGAAGATACCAAATACTGGTCAATCAAAGTATTAGGGAATCTTGGTATAAAAGGTGCAGAAGCACTTATTGCTAATTTTTCTAAAATATCTAATATCCAAATTCAGATAGCCACAATTAATGCTCTTACGGGCAAGGAAGATAAGAATACAATAACATTTCTTATCAAACAATTAAAAAGTTCTCATTGGTCCATTAGAAAAGCAGCGTTTGATGTTTTGAATTTTTCTGAATCAGAAACATTGTTTGATACAATTGAAAAGGAATTTTTCTTAAGTTTAAAAGAAAAATCAGATGAAGATTTTTGTTTCTGGGCAATAAAAATAATGGCAAGGAAATTTGCAAAGAAAGGTGTTGGGACTCTTGTCAAGATATACGAGAAGGGGAATAAAAATCTAAGATATTACACAGTAATAGCTTTTGGAGAAATGAAAGTTGAAGAGGCGATTCCTCATTTGATCAAAGCCTTCAGTGATAAGGTCTGGATCATAAGAAAACAGGCTGCTGAAGAAATCCTGAAATACGGAAGGGCAGCGATTAAGCTTCTTACTAAAGCTTTTGTTAAGCAGAGTGCGGATATAAAATATTGGTCAGCCTGGGTGCTTTCGAGAATAATGAAGAAAAATGAGATAATTTCTGAATTTGCGAAAGTGCTGAAAATTGGTGATGATGACCTGAAGTTTTTTACAATCAATATTATTGGTGAGACAAAAGATGAGAGGGCTTTGAAAATTCTATTACCTTTGCTGAAAGATAAATCATGGCTTATAAGGAAGCAGGCTGCCGAGAATATTGTTAAAATAGGGAAACCAGTTCTTGATATAATTAAGGTTGATATTGAGTCGGAAGAAGAAGATACGGCTTTCTGGGGAATTAAGATTGTTGCAAATCTGGGACAGCCTGGTCTGGAAGTATTAAAAAAATATTTGATTTCAGACAGTGATAATCAGAACATGAAAAAATTTATTTTGATAGCGCTTTCCGAAATAGAATCCAGTTCTGAAGTTGATAATCTGATTGTCATGGCAATGAATGACAAGCTGTGGCCGATTAGAAATCTTGCATATCAAATGTTGAAAAATAAGAAAAATCCAAAAATTATTATGAACTCTATTGTGCAGGGTGGACAACTTGACTCTGAGGAATTTAATTTCTGGATACGAAAGCTTTTTTCTGAATTTATGCCTGTTTCAAAGAAAATACTTATATCCCTAATTAATACACAAATTCCAGAAGCCATAATATTTCTGGAGAAAAACCAGGATCTTATAAGTGGAAATGAAATAATATCCTTAAGAAGTTTGATAGATTCCAAAAATTCAAAAATTTCAGATGTAGTTGCCAAACTCTTCAGTATGAATATGGTTTATTTGAAGAAGTATTATTCTGAGATGGTAAAGAATTTTTCTCAGAATGGAATTCAGAATCTTATGGAAATGCTTGGTCCTATAATTGGAAAAGAAGAAGAGAAGATGCTTTTTGATATAATGAATTCAAATCATCTTGACCGCGGACTCAGAATTGAAGCTGGTGGCAAACTTTTTGAAGAAATACATAATCGTAATGCAGGACTTCTTATTTTAAATTTGATTAATTCAAGTTTGGAAAAAGCTTATGACAGTGATATTATTGAATTTTTTGTTGTTCATCTTGCCAAGATAAAAAAAGAAATAATCAGTAGTGAAAAGAGTCTCCAGATTCTTCAGAATATAATGAAAAATCTACCTGTAACTTCTAGAAATAAACTTTTCAAGATTTTTAAGGATCATATAGTTCTTGAAGATGATATGTATGATGAATTTATAAAAAATGCTAATTTTAAAGATCCAAATATTAGAGAAATAATTCTGGAAAAGTTATCTGAAAGCCCGGATGAATCACTTATGGAAACACTGCTTTACCGTTTTATGGAGTTACCGGATGATTATAAAATCCAGGTTTTAGAAAAGATTGCAGCCTCAATCTCCTATAAGGAAGTTGAGATGCTGATTGAACTTTATGAGAAAAATGAACCTGAGATTACTGATGAACTTAGTGCAATATTTATAAAAATATTCATATCATTTCCATATTACAGGTCTATTGCGTTAGGAATAGAGGAAATTTTTCAATCTATTACACCAGTAAACAGAGAGCCATTTTTTAAACAGATTCCTTTTCCAGAGAATAGAGACTATATTTCAATCCTTTTAAAAGTAGCATCCGATAACATGGAAAATAGTATTGTTGTTGAACTGATTGCTACAATATTTAATTATGTAAAAGGAAAAACAGTTCTGGATCTTTTTAAGAATTATATTCTTGGTGAAGATGAAAACATGAAGGCTCTTGTTTATTCAATTATATCAAAAACGAATTCGCCTGAAATTGAAAAAATGTTGATGGATATCCTTAGAGGTGATGAAATAACTGAAAATGAGTCAAATGATGAACTTATAAAACTAAAGATACTTGATATGCTGGTATTGCGCGGCGCTGTGACGGATACTGAAATCATAATCAAACTATTAGACAGTGAAAATGCCAATTTTGTAGCCAAAGGAATAGAAGTTCTGACTTCTATGAAAATGGTAAGTATGCTTCCACATATTCAAAAATGTTTTTCAAATTCGTCCTGGGTAGTAAGACAGAAGGTTGTTGAAGCAATTGCGAAAATGTCTGATACATGGGATGAAGATGTACTGATCGATGCAATGGTAGATGAAAATTCATTGATCAGAAATAAAGCTAAGAAACTTCTTAAAGAAAAACACAATCCTGAGATGATCAAACGTATTATTGAAATGAATTTTTCTTCACAGGAAAACGATGAGCTTTTTGAAGAAATACGCAGTTTTCTTCTGGAACTTGGTGATTGCGCTGTGGAAATGTTGACGGGTTATATTCTGGATATTAATTTGAAGTTTAGAGGAAGGGTTCAGGATATTATTGTCAGTCAGCGTGAAAAGGGAATAAAAATGCTTGTTAAAAACATTGATACAGAAAAATGGATGGAATTTAATGAAGCATTTAAAATAGTAATGAGAAATAAAGCAATTGCAAATCAAGTGCTTGAAGAAATGTATTCTTCAGTAGAAGATGAAGTTATCAGAGAACGAATTGGAATCTATTTAAAGCGAATTGAAGAAGATAGTGTCAAGAAAAAGTTCGTAACAAAGCCTTTTTAAACAAAAAATCACAAAAAAATCAAAAAACTACTTGTCATAACTACAGGAAACAAGTTAATCTGTTGTCAGTAATTAGCACTCGTATGTAACGAGTGCTAAAAATCGAATAAACCAAGGAGGCTAGTATGACAACAAAATTAAAACCATTAGGTGACAGAGTCGTTGTACAGACAATCGAAGAAGAAGTAACAAAAAGTGGATTAGTTCTTCCAGATAATGCAAGTAAGGAAAAACCTCAAAGAGGAAAAGTAATAGCAGTTGGTACAGGTAAAGTGAGTGATGATGGAAAAAGAATCGCGCCGGAAGTAAAACCTGACGAAATCATTATTTTCTCAAAATATGCAGGAACTGAAATCAAAGTACAGAACGAACAGTTTCTTATCTTAAGCGAAAGCGAAATACTCGCAGTAATCGAAGAATAGTCTACGGAGGATATATTAATTATGGCAAAAGTAATGAAATTTAAAGAAGATGCAAGACATGCACTTGAAAAAGGAATTATTACATTAGCAGATGCAGTTAAAGTTACATTGGGTCCAAAAGGATGCAACGTAATCATAGATAAATCTTTTGGTGCGCCAACAATCACAAACGATGGTGTTACAATCGCAAAAGAAATCGAACTCGAAGATAAATTCGAAAACATGGGTGCTCAGCTGGTTAAAGAAGTTGCAAGCAAAACACAGGATGATGCTGGTGACGGAACAACTACAGCAACTATTCTTGCACAGGCAATCGTGCATGAAGGTATGAGAAATGTTGTTGCAGGAACAAGCCCAATGGCTATCAAACGTGGTATTGATAAAGCTGTTGAAACAGTCGTTGAACATATTGGCAAAAAATCAATACCAATTGATGATAGAAAAGATATATCCCAGGTTGCTGCGATTTCTGCT